>PLYX01000134.1 GCA_003151895.1 Solirubrobacterales bacterium | reverse complement strand
GCTTGGGCCATCGCCTCCAGGATCGACATCGGCAAGCCCTCGGAGATGCTCGTCATCAGCATCACGTCGGCATCGCGCACCACCCCATGCGGGTCTTCGGTACGACCCATGAATTTGAAGTGCTGCTCGGCGCCAAGCTGGCGTGCAAGCTCTTCACAGGCCCGCGCATAGGTCTCCTGTCCCTTGGTCGGTGGGCCCCAGTACTCAAAGCGCGCCCCAGGCACGCGGCGGCCCACCTCCACCGCCACCCGCAGCATCGTCTGCACGTCCTTCAGCGGATCGATCCGCCCAACCGAGACCACCTTCAAGTTGCCCGGCGGATCGGTGTAGGTCTCGGGAGCCTCGATCCCATTCTGGATCACGCGGATCTTTTTCGGGTCCACACCCAGCCCGCGCTCCCAGGCGGCGTTCGCCTCGGTGACGGGCGACACGCAGTCGGCCGCCGCATAGGCGGCGCGACTCAACCCCCGCGCCAGGCGGCTCAAGAGGAACCGCTCCCCCTGGGAGGACGGACTGCGCGCGGCGGCGAGATAGGCCTCGCGCACGTACACGCCGTGCTCGGTGAGCAGCATGTCGGTGCCGTGCAACTGCTTGTGCACCAGCGCCGGTATCGCCGCCCACCCCGCGGCTGTCACGTGCAGCAGGTCGGTGTGGGGCGTGGGGATGCCGGCGGCGCGCGCGATCCAATAGACCGTCTGATAGAGCCTCGCGGCCTCCACCGCATCCAGCTTCGGAGCCACCCCGGCGTCCGGATGATGTTCGCCCAGCACATCTTCAAGCGCTGCGATGAATGCCTCCCACGCGCGAGCTCGCCTGAAGGCCGAGCGCACCGCATCGGGCCTGCGCCTGCACCACAGGAGCGCCACGAGCAGGTCCTCATAGCTTCCCTCCCAGCTGATGAGCGCGCGCATCAGGTTGGCGGGCAGGGTCTCCTGGGCGCTGCGCTCGCGACGAGGAGTCCAGCGACGCCGGGGCAGCCCCTCCGACCACAGTTCGATCTGGCCCGCCAGCGTCGCGTGGGCGGGAAGCTCGAAGATCGCGCTCAGGCGCCGGTCGCCGGCCATGACCGGCAGGATCTGCCAGTCGAACTCGTGCAGGCCGCCGATCACTAGATCGCACCACGAGCTGACCCCCCCGACGGCGTAGGGGTAGGTGCCCTCGGTCGTCATCAGGATGCGTGGCCGCCGCGCCTTGACCGGGCTTCTCCCGGAGACGGTGCGCAGCGGAACCGGCACCAGCGCGTCGGACGGGCTCAGCGCCGCCGGCACACCAACACCGGCGGCGGCGTCCATCTCGAGTGCCACTTGGGTTGGGGTCATCAGGGGGCTGCTGCGCCGCCCGAGCCGCTCACGGTGCTCTGCTCACCGGTCGCCAAGCGCTCCTGGGCATTTGACTGGACCGCGGCCGGCAACGCCCCGAGCCGGCGCTGGATGCCCTCCATCGTCTGCTCGATCTCGTGGCAGGCATCCATCAGGCCATCGCGCAGCACAAGACACTCGGTGACCAGACCCCATGCCTCCTCGAGCAGACTCCATGCCTGCTCGCGCAGGCGCTCGCCATCGGGGCGCTCGTCACCCGCTCGTTGCAGCTCGGCCTCCAGGCGCCGCAGTGGATCGGGATCGCGTGCGAGATCGGAAATCTCTGAGCCCGCGCCCCCCGCGGGCTCGGAGGCGACATGTAGAGCTGCGCGTGGTGTGGTCATTCCGATTCTGCTTGCCTTCCAGATCCCCGTCGTCCTTGTCGAGTTCCAACCGCCGCGCACCGAACCGATGGTCCGGAGTGAGCCACCTGCAAACCCGGGCCCCGGCGAGCGCTGCGCTTGGCGCCTTCAGTCTCCTCGGTTGCGGCCCGACCCCCAATGGCCCGTACGCCTCATCTTGCGTTCAACTATTGAACGCCGGGCGCCGATGCCAGATATGCTTGACGTTCGGATGAGCGTCACACCGGCAAGGACAAGCCACAAAGCCCATGACCGATCCAGTCGATAGCGCGTTCGCGGTTTTCCTGCACCGGCTCTCTGGCGAAGACTTAGAGAGACGCCATCGGCGCCCGCCCTGGGACGCGATCCGAGCCCAGCGTCAGATCCTGCTCGTGGTTTCGCTCGCCGTGGCGTTCACGATCGTCTCCCGCGCGCTACCGATCACCGTGCACAGCCTCTCCGGGCTTACCGTCATCGACACGGCAGCCGGTCTGATCAGCGCGCTGGCGGCGTTCGTGTTCGTCGAGCGGTTGCGCTCCACACGGCAGCTGCAAGATCTGCTGATGGCGCTCTCGCTGGGAATACTCAGCGCAGCCAACCTGCTGCTCGCGGCGGGGCCCACGCTGATCGGCGCTCGCCCGCTGCCGAGCTACCTGCAGGTCGGCGCCACGCTGCTGGCGGCGACCGCCGCCGCCGGCCTCGCCCGGCACTCCGCGCGCACCGGAGATGGCCTGGAGCGATCGCTCGCGGCCGGCGCCGGCGTGCTGGCGGTCGCGCACTTCAACTACCTCTTCGTCCCCTCCATGAGCAGCGATCGGCTGTATGCGGGGGACATGCTGAAGCTGGGCGCGTTCCTGCTGATCCTCTACGGTTGCCTGATCGAGTTCCGCACGCTTCAACGCAAGCTGGTGCAGCGCGTGGCGGTGGGAGAGCGCAGGCGGATGGCGCGCGACATGCACGACGGGCTGGCCCAGGAGCTCGC
>PLYX01000019.1 GCA_003151895.1 Solirubrobacterales bacterium | reverse complement strand
GCAGGCGGTGAGCGTGGTGTGCGGGTAGGTGGCCCACAGCTCGTCGAAGACAGGCGTGTGGGCAAGTGAGACGGCGTTGCCGGGGCCGGGCGGGGCGAGACCCCATCCGTCGAGCACCACGAGGCAGACGCACGACGTGCGCGCCACTCGCGGGTTCGCCGCCGCGCTCATGGCTGAGCGGCGGCCACGATCTCGGCAAATGACCCGGCGTCGAGCGAGGCGCCGCCGACGAGCGCGCCGTCGACGTCGGGCAGCGCGAGCAGCTCGCCGGCGTTCTCGGGCTTGACCGAGCCGCCGTAAAGGATCCGCACGCGCTCGGCCGCCTCGGGGGAGCGCCCGCCGACGAGCGCTCTGACGAACGCGATCGCGTCCTGGGCCTGCTCTGGGATGGCCACCCGGCCCGTGCCGATCGCCCAGATCGGCTCATACGCGATTACCACATCGGCGAGTCGCTCGTCCGGGACGCCGGTGAGATCCTCGCCGATCTGGTGGCGAAGCTTGCGCTCGGTGTCGCCACCGTCGCGCTCCGCCTCGGTCTCCCCCACGCACAGGATCGGCGCGAGCCCGGCGGCGAGCGCGGCTGGGATCTTCAGCGCAAGCGCCCTGTCAGTCTCGCCGAACAGCTCGCGGCGCTCGGAGTGGCCGAGCACCACGCCGCTCACGTCAAGCTCTGAGAGCATCGGCGCTGACACCTCCCCGGTGAAGGGCCCCTCGGGCTCGTGGTGCATGTTCTGGGCGTACACCTCCACGCGCGAGCCGCGTGCGCTGTCGACCATGGCGCGCAGGTCCGTGAACGGCACGCACACCGCGATATCCACTCCGCTGACGGAGGACACGCGCGGGAGCAGCCCCTGGATGTACTCCTCAGCCTGCGACTCGGTCTTGTACATCTTCCAGTTGCCCGCAATCATCGGGGCGCGCGGCGCCGCCATCACGCGACCCTCGCCGCCTGCACCCCGGATGGCGTGTCGAGCGCGTGCACACCCGGGAGCGTGCGACCCTCGACGAGCTCGAGCGTGGCGCCGCCGCCGGTGGAGAGGTGGTTGACGGTTCTCTCCAAACCGAAGCGAGCGAGCGCGGCCGCCGAGTCGCCCCCGCCGACAACCGTGACGCCTGGAGCGGCTGCCACGGCCTGCGCAACGGCGCGCGTGCCGGCGGCGAACGGCTCCAACTCGAAAGCGCCCATCGGACCGTTCCAGAAGACTGTGCCGGCGAGCGATATCTCGCTCGCGTAGCGCTCGGCCGTGGCGGGCCCGATGTCGAGGCCCATCCAGCCGTCGGGCACGTCCAAGCCCACCTGCCCCCCGCACGGGGGATCCAGCACGCGATGCTCGGTGCTCTCGTCCAGGCGCCCACCGATCACCAGATCGGTGGGCAGCTCCAGGCGCGCCTGCCCCGGGAGCGCAGCCTGGGCGAGCGCGCGGCGAGCGTGCTCGACGTCGTCTGCATCGCACAGCGAGTTGCCCACCTCGTGGCCTTGGGCGGCCAGGAAGGGGAAGCACATCGCGCCGCCGATGATGACCACGTCGGCAAGCGCGAGGAAGCGGTCGATCACGCCGATCTTGTCGGCCACCTTCGCCCCTCCGATCACGGCAACCAGCGGCCGCTCGGGGCTCTCGAAAATGGCGCCAAGCGTGTTGACCTCGCGTTCGAGCAGCCGCCCGGCGGCACACGGCAACAGCTGGGCCACTCCCGCCGTGCTCGCGTGAGCGCGATGGGCGGCGCCGAAGGCGTCGTTGACGTAGGCGTCCGCGAGCGCCGCAAGGGAGTGGGCGAACTCGGGGTCGTTGGAGGTCTCGCCGGGCATGAAGCGCACGTTCTCGAGTACGAGGATCTCCCCGTCTGGGAGGTCGTCCGCGAGCGCACGGACGCGCGGGCCGACGACTTCGGGGGCGAGCGTGACGGGCATGCCGGTGAGCTCGCGCAGGCGCTCCACCACCGGGGCGAGCGACAGGTCGGCCTCGGGCCGACCCTCGGGGCGCCCGAGGTGCGAGACGAGCACCAGCTTCGCTCCGCGCGCGCGGAGCTCTTCGATCGTGGGCAGCGCCTGGACGATGCGCGTGTCGTCGGCGACCGCCCACGCGCCGCTGTCGTCGGTGGTCATCGGCACGTTGAAATCGACGCGCACGAGCACGCGCCTGCCGTGCACGTCGAGCTGGTCGAGACTCCTCATCGTCCTAGCGCTGGGAACAGGCTCACAGGACCCGTTGGACCAGGTCGACGAGGCGGTTGGAATAGCCCCACTCGTTGTCATACCAAGCCACCACCTTCAGCATGGTGCCGTCGATCACCGCAGTGAGCTGCGAATCGACGATCGAGGAATACGGGGAGGTGACGATGTCGCTGGAGACGATCGGATCCTCCGTGTAGGCCATGAGACCCTGAAGCGGACCGCTCTGCGAAGCGGCCTTCAGCACCGCGTTGACCTCCTCGACGCTCGTGGGGCGGGCGCACTCCACGGTGAGGTCCACCACCGACCCGGTGGGCACGGGGGCGCGTACGGCAAAGCCGTGGAGCTTGCCCTGCAGCTCCGGGACCACGAGACCGATCGCCTTGGCGGCCCCGGTGGAGGCGGGGATCAGGTTGATCGCGGCGGCGCGGGCGCGGCGCAGGTCTTTGTGAGGAAGGTCCTGCAGGCGCTGGTCGGCGGTGTAGGCATGGATGGTGGTCATCAGGCCGTGCTTGACGCCCACCGTGTCCACCAGCACCTTCGCCACAGGGGCGAGGCAGTTGGTAGTGCAGGAGGCGTTGGAGATCACGTCGTGGGCCTCGCGGTCATAGGCCTCCTCGAAGTTGACACCCAGCACGACGGTGACGTCGGGGTTGGTGGCGGGCGCCGAGATGACGACCTTCTTGGCGCCACCAGCGAGGTGCTTTGCGGCGCTGTCGCGGTCGGTGAACAGGCCGGTGGACTCGATCACCACATCCACTCCAAGCGACCGCCACGGCAGCGCGGCGGGGTCGCGCTCGGCGAGCACGCGCAACTCGCGTCCGTCGACGACGATCGTCTGATCGTCTGTAACGACGATCTCGCCCGGGTAGGGGCCGAGAATCGAGTCGTACTTGAGCAGATGGGCCAGCGTATGGCAGTCGGTGAGGTCGTTGACGGCGACCCACTCGATCTCGCGTGCATCCCCCCGAGCCATCGCGGCGCGGAATACGTTCCGCCCGATGCGACCGAATCCGTTGATTCCCACGCGTACGGGCATTCACAGCCTCCTGTAAGAAAAAAGAGGGGCCCGGCTCGGCGGCCTTCGGCCGCCTGCGCCACCCTCTATGTAAAAATGGACAATGCCGGGCATCGGCCCGGCGTGGGCGGGAAAGCCTATCAGCGGCCCTACGAGTCGCGCGAGCGCTTGTCGATGTCGCGATGGGCGACGGCGACTGTGAGCTCGTCGCGATCGCGGTAGCGAGCGGCGAGGTGCTCGGCGATCGCGACCGAGCGGTGGTGGCCGCCGGTGCAGCCGATTGCGATCACGAGGTGGGCCTTGCCCTCGGCCACATACTCGGGCAGCAGGAAATCGAGCAGCGAGTGCAGGCGCTCGTATAGCTCATCCAGCCGACCATCCCGCGCGATGTACTGGACCACACGCTCGTCATGACCGGTGAGCTCGCGCAGGTCGTGCTCGTAGTGGGGGTTGGGCAGGAAGCGCACGTCGAACGCGAGATCCTCCTCGCGCGGGGGTCCGTGCTTGAAGCCGAAGCTCATGAACGTGAGCGCGAGACGACCCACGTTCTGGCGGGGAAGCAGATCGTCGGCGATGCGACTGCGCAGCATCGCGGCGGACATGCCCGTGGTGTCGATCACGAGGTCGGCGCGCGAGCGCAGCGGCTCCAGCAACGCCCGCTCGGAGTCCACGCCCGCGGCGACGCTGCCCCCCGGCGCGAGTGGGTGGCGACGGCGAGTCTCCTTGTAGCGCGTGGAAAGGGTCTGCTCGGCAGCCTCCAGGAACAGCACATGGTGGGTGATGCCGAGCGCCTGCAGGTCGTCGACCACCGCTGTGAGCGCCTCGAAGTAGACGCCTCCGCGCACATCGGAGACAACGGCTGCACGTTCCACCTTGGAGCCCTTGTGGACGAACAGATCCACGAGCGAGCGGATCATCTCTGGGGGCAGGTTGTCGACGCAGAAGTAGCCNNACGTTCATCGCCGTGGACTTGCCGGCGCCCGAGAAGCCCGTGATGATCACGAGATCGTGCAGACGCGACTCTACGGTCGGTCCACTCGCGGAACGGGGAGGCGCGGGCCTGGTGGCGGCCATCTGGAGACCATTGTGCCTGGGACCACGGACGAGCGCGACAGTTCAGCCCGCTCGGTGCAGGAGCGCGTGTATGTCGCGGGCGGTCTTGGCCGGGAGTCCGGGGACCCCCTGGAGCTCCTCCCGCGATGCGGCGAGGATCGCATCGGGGGAGCCGAAGTGAGTGAGCAGCGCCCGCTTGCGCGCCGGTCCGATCCCGGGGAGCCCGTCGAGCAGCGAGCCGGTCATGGCGCTGTCGCGCCTTGTGCGGTGGTGGGTGATGGCGAAGCGGTGGGCTTCGTCGCGGATGCGCTGCAGCAGTTGCAGCTCGGGTGTGGAGTGGTCGAGCACGAGCGGGTCGGGACGGCCGGGCAGGAAGACCTCCTCGATGCGCTTGGCGAGCGCGATGACCGCGACGCCGCGTTCGCGGAAGCCCGCGAGTGGGGCGAGGCCGGCCGCGAGCTGGCCCTTGCCGCCGTCGATCACGACGATGTTGGGCAACGCCGCGAAGCTAGCGTCGTGAGCGGGGTCGTGCGGGGAGAATTCGGCCTGCTGCTCCCATTGGGTGAAGCGCCTGGAGAGCACCTCTGCCATCGAGGCGTAGTCGTCTGAGCCCTCTACCGTGCGGATCTTGAAGCGCCGGTAGTCGGATTTCTTCGGCGCGCCGGCCTCGAAGACGACCATCGACGCGACGGTGTGGGTGCCGCCGAGGTTGGAGATGTCAAAGCACTCGATGCGCACGGGCACGGTGTCGAGTGAGAGCGCGAGCTGCAACCCTTCCAGCGCCTGGGCGCGATGCTGATGGCGGCGCTCGTCGCGCAGGCGCTCCTGGTCGAGCGCCAGCAGCGCGTTGCGGTGGGCGAGCTCGAGGATGCGGTGCTTGTCGCCGCGCTCTGAGGCGCGCAGGCGCACAGGCCCGCCACGCCGCTTGCCGAGCGCCTGCGCGAGCGCGTCGCGCCCCGCCAACTCGGACTGGACGACGAGCAGTGCCGGGATCGAGGTGGGGCCGCCGTAGTACTGAAGCATGAACTCTTCGGCCACCTCGGCGACGTCGCGCTCAGTCTCGTTTGAGAGGTAGAAGGAGTGGCGGTCGGAGAGCACGCCGTCGCGTACCTGGAAGACCTGCGCGTTGGCGTCGCGGCCGTCAACGGCGATTGCGACCGCGTCGAGCGTGCCGATCGACTCCTTGGCGACGCGCTGGCGCTCCATCAACGAGCGCACGGCGCGCAGACGGTTGCGCTCGAGCGTGGCCTGCTCGTACTCCTGCTCGGCCGCGGCGATGCGCATGCGCTCTTCCAGATCGTGCTCGATCGCCTTGAAGCGTCCGGAGAGGAAGTCGATGACGCCGTCGATGCTGCGGCGGTAGTCCTCCTTGGAGACATACCCGACACACGGGGCCTCGCAGCGCTTGATGTAGTAGTCCAGGCACGGGCTGCCGCTGCGTCGTCCCGGCTCGACGCCGGTGCAGGAGCGGTACATGAACACCTTGGCGAGCACCTCGAGCGTGGAGCGCACGCGCTTGGCGCTCGAATAGGGGCCGAAGTAGGCGCGGCCCGGACGGTGACGCTCACGGGTGAAGTAGACGCGCGGGTAGTCCTCGTCGAGTGAGACGGCGATGAACGGGTAGGACTTGTCGTCGCGCAGGCGGATGTTGAAGCGCGGGCGATACTGCTTGATGAAGCTCTGCTCGGCGAGCAGCGCCTCGGCCTCGCCGGCGACCACCAGGCAGTCGATGGCGTCCACCGCGGCGACCATCTCGGCGTGCCCGGGACTGGACCCCCCGTACGGGGGGCAGGCGGCCTGGGCCTTGGAGAAGTGCGAGGCGACGCGCTTGCGGATGGACTTCGCCTTGCCGACGTAGATGACGCGGCCGCGAGCGTCGCGGAAGAGGTAGACGCCTGGCTTGTCGGGCAGTGCGCGTCGTTGCTCTGCCAGACTCGCTCGTCGTTGCTCGGCGTGACGACTCAATACGTGCGGGAGTAGCGGTAGACGGCGAGCAGCGTGTACGCGGCGAGACCGATCAGCGCGAACCAGGCGAACTCGCCGAAGGCGGTGTGCCACATGCGCGGTTGAGCGGCGGCGGTGACGAACCCGATGGCGATCGCGCCATATAGCAGCGCCCGGTGACGATCGCCGAGGCCATAGAGGTCCACGTGGCGTTCGCGGTAGAGCCTGTAGGCGAAGAAGGCGAGCCCGGCGGCGAACACAACCCACAGGGCGGCGGCGAAGGCTTCGACGGCACGACCGCCGCCCGGCAGGAACTCGACGGCAGCGGCGATCAGGGCTACGATCGCGACGTTGCGCGCGGTTCTCAGACGGTCCATGACGGAGTTCGACCCATGGGTCCCTCAGTCTAGAAGGACCCCCCCACGCGCGGCGCACGAGATCAGCAGGTGTTCGGCAGGTGTTCGCGGCGCGCAGGGTCAGAGCAATGGTGAGCAATGCACAAAACCCGGAACGTGCGGATTGATGTCGGCAGGTCATCTGACGTTCCCGCCATTGATCCAGTTTTGCGCTATGCTTCGTAAGCCCATTCGGTCATTAACCTGACCGAACCGAGGGTTGGTTGGCAGGCGCCGGGGTACTCGTCTAAGGTCAGAGAGCCCCGGCGCCTGTTTTTTGACGCCACGTCTCCCCGGTTCGGGCGAACTCCTCCGCGCTCCTCAGTCGACGAGCGCCTCAAGACGCTCATAGGCAGCCTCGACCTCACGCCTCGCCGCCGTGTGACGGGCTTCCGACTTGGCCGCCTCATATTTGGTGGCCCATGCCGCGGGATCGGCGAGATCCTCCTCGAGCACGCGCATCGCGGCCTCGGCCCGTTCGATCGCCTGCTCGGCCTTCGTCTGCTCGCGAACGCGATTCTTGGACGGCTTGTCGGACTTGCCTGCCTGCCTGCCGTGTGCCCTTTGGGTGTTGTGCCCTTTAGGGTGCGCCCCTGAGGGTGTGCCATTCGGGGTGCGCCCAGACCGCCGGGAAGTGTCCTTCGCCGTCTTGGTCTCGTCACCCTTCGTTTCGAGGGCCCCCGTTGCCGGGACCTCGCCGCCACTCCCACCCTTGCGATGCCCAGCGGCCGGCTCCAGCGTAGAGATCCTCGTGGAAGCCCCATTGCGCGAGCCGGCGCCCGCGGCCTCGCGTTCCTCGCGCACGCGAGCGTACTCCGGCCAACCGCCGAGGAAGCTGCGCAGAGAACGCTCTTCGATTGCGACCGTGCGCGTGCCCACGGCGTCGAGCAGGGCGCGATCGTGGGAGACGAGCAGCAGAGCGCCCTCGAACGAGCGCAAAGCGTCCTCGAGCGCCTCGCGGCTCTCGAGGTCGAGATGGTTGGTGGGCTCGTCCAGGATCAGCACGTTCGGCGGCCGAGGCGTGCCGTTCATCAGGATCGCCAGCGACAGCCGCCGGCGCTCCCCGCCTGAGAGCCCGTCGAGTGGCTTCTCGGCGTCCTCGCCGGAGAACAGGAACCTTCCGACCAGCGCACGGGCCTTGTTGGGCGCTAGGCCGGTCGCCCGCTGGGCGGCCTCGACGACGCTCTGTCCCGGCGGTCCCCCCGCCCCCAACTCATCGGCGTGCTGGGATAGATATCCGACATTCACGTTGTGACCGGTGCTGAGCTTGCCCGCCGCGAGCGGACGCCGTCCGGCGAGCGTCTCGATCAAGGTGGTCTTGCCGGCCCCGTTGGGGCCAACGAGCGAGACGTGCTCGCCGCGCTCCAGCCACAGCTCGGCGTGCTCGAGCAGCGTCACCGCTGGATATCCAATCTCTATGCGCGCGTCCCGCAACTCGAAGATCACCCGTCCCGTCCGCTCAGCGGCCTTGAATTCGAAGTCGAGCGCCGCCGATTCGCGCGGGTCGGACTCGATGCGCTCGATCTTGGAGAGCTTCTTCAGGCGCGACTGCGCCTGGCGAGCCTTCGTGGCCTTGTAGCGGAAGCGCTCCACGAAACGCTCCATGCGCGCTATCTCGGCCTGTTGCTTGTCGACCGCCTTGCCGAGCGCGATCTCGCGCGCGGCCTGCTCGCGACGCCAGCTGTGCCAGGTGCCGGCGAAGAAGCGCGAGCGGGTGGGCGGGGTTCCGTAGAGCTCCAGGACGGCTGTGCCCACCGCCTCCAGGAACCAGCGGTCGTGGGCCACGAGCATCACCGCGGCGTCGAGCTCGACGAGCGTCTGCTCGAGCCACTCAAGCGACTCGACGTCGAGATGGTTGGTGGGCTCGTCGAGCAGCAGCACGTCCGCGCCGGTGGCGAGCGCCCGTGCGAGCGAAGCGCGCGTGAGCTGGCCCCCTGAGAACGTGTCCAGCTTGCGATCGAGATCGGCATCCGAGAAACCCAGACCGTGCGTCATGACCGTGGCACGATCACGCCACAGGTAGCCCCCGTAGGATTCCAGGCGGGCCTGGGCGCGCGCGTAGCGGTCGAGCAGCGCCTCCTCGCTCGATCCCGCGGTCATCTCGCGCTCGAGCTTCGCGAGATCCCTCTCGACCGCCAGCTCCTCCACGCACCCGGACAGCACGTAGTCGCGCAACGAGGTCCCGCGGTCTCTCGGCGGGCGCTGGTCGTGCAGAGCGATGCGCACGCCCTTGGAGACGCTGAGCTCGCCCCGGTCGATCGTCTCCTCCCCGGCGATCATGCGCAGCAGCGTCGTCTTGCC
>PLYX01000237.1 GCA_003151895.1 Solirubrobacterales bacterium | reverse complement strand
GACAACGTCCAGATGGAGATCGAGCTGATCCAGCCGATCGCCATGGACCAAGGCCTGCGTTTCGCCATCCGAGAGGGTGGGCGCACGGTCGGCTCGGGTGTGGTCACCGAGATCATCGAGTAGTACCAGAGGGCGTCTCGCACTCGCGAGGCGCCCCTTCATTGGCAGTCCGATACGACGAATTGAGCTCCGCCGGTCAGGAGCGGTGAGGGGCGGATCTCCCCAAAGCGAAATCCGCCCTTTATCTCTCGCTCTCGCCGCGGGGAGCGAGGTGGGCGGCAGCGCCCCAAGGCAACCACCCGACACAAGCGAACGAAAGCAACAACCCGAGAGAACTCAGATGGCAGCCGCGACACAAAACAAGATCCGCATCCGACTGAAGGCGTACGACACGTCTGCGATCGAGTCGGCCGCGAAGGAGATCGTGGAAACCGCCACGCGCACGGGCGCCACGGTGTCCGGTCCCGTTCCGCTGCCAACGGAGAAGAACGTCTACTGCGTGATCCGNNAGACGGTCGACTCGCTCCAGCGCCTGGACAACCTGCCGGCGGGCGTTGACATCGAGATTCGCCTCGCCACCTGAGCTTCACATGTCAGCGATTCTCGCCAAGAAGCTAGGGATGACCCAGGTCTTCCAGGACGACGGTAGCGTCGCGCGCGTGACCGTGCTCGAGGCCGGGCCCTGCCCCGTGACCGCCGTTCGTACCGCCGAGCGCGACGGCTACGACGCCGTGCAGCTCGCCTTCGGTCAAACCAAGGAGAAGCACCTTTCAAAGCCTGAGCTCGGCCATCTGGGGAAGGCCGACGCTCCCCCGATGCGCCACCTTGTGGAGTTCCGATTGGATGGGGGTGGGGATACTCAGTTTCAGCTCGGCCAGTCGGTCACGGTCGAGTCGTTCGAGGTTGGCGCGCGCGTGAAGATCGCGGGTGTCTCCAAGGGCAAGGGCTTCCAGGGCACCATCAAACGCCACAACTTCAAAAGCGGTCCCAAATCCCATGGCTCCCACAACGTGCGTGCGCCTGGCTCGATCGGCGCCTCCGCGGATCCCGCGCGCGTCTTCCGCGGGATACGTGGACCGGGCCAGATGGGCAACAAGCGTGTGACACAGCCGGGTCTAGAGATCGTGGCGGTGGACCCCCAGAAGAACCTCCTGCTCGTCCGCGGATCGGTTCCCGGGCCGCGTGGCGGCGTTGTGGAGGTGCGCGGCGATGCCTAGCGCGCCTGTGCTTACCCTGAAGGGCACAGGCAGCCCGTCGGGCGCGGCCTCCAAGAAGGTGGCGCTCGAGGAGTCAGCCTTCGGAGCCGGTTTCCACGGACCGCTGGTGCATCAGAGCGTGCGCGCCGAGCAGGCTGCGCGCCGGCGCGGAACCGCAGCCACCAAGACGCGCGCGATGGTCTCCGGCGGTGGCGCAAAGCCCTGGCGCCAAAAGGGCACCGGACGCGCACGCGCCGGTTCGAGTCGCTCCCCGCTGTGGACCGGCGGTGGAGTCGTGTTCGGCCCCCAGCCCCGCTCCTACACCTTCAAGGTCAACCGCAAGGAGCAGCGTGCCGCATTGCGCAGCGCCCTCTCCCTGCATGCCCAGCGCGGCTCCGTCGCGGTACTCGACGCCGCCGCTTTCAAGGCCCCCAAGACCAGCCAGGCGTTCGATCTGCTCGACGGCTGGGACCAGCCCGGGCCGACACTCGTGGTGCTCGGCGCCGAGGAGTCGGCGGCGGCGCTCTCGTTCCGCAACCTCGCCCGCGTGGCGGTGCTCCAGCCCGAGAGCGTTGGCGTGGCGGACCTGCTCGGCGCCGCCTCGCTGCTTCTGTCCGAGGCAGCGCTGGCGGAGATCACCGCGCGCGCCGGCGCATCCACGAGGGAGAAGGCCTGATGGAGAGCTCCCAGGTGATCATCAAGCCGGTGCTCTCCGAGAAGAGCTATGTGCTTTCGGCGGCGGGCAAGTACACCTTCCGGGTTCACCCCGACGCCCACCGCACCCAGATCCGTCAGGCTGTCGAGTCGCTGTTCGACGTCCATGTGGTCGAGGTGCGCACGCTCAGCGTCAAGTCCAAGCCCAAGCGCCGCGGCGTCACGCGCGGTCGCACGCGCGCTTGGAAGAAGGCGATCGTCCAGGTTCGCGCCGGCGAGAGCATCCCCATCTTCCAGGGCCTAGAGGGCCTGCAGGGCTAGGAGCAAGGTCAACCATGGCAATTCGCAAGCCCAAGCCCACGAGCCCCGGTCGACGCTTCGCCTCCTACCCGGACTTCGCGGAGGTCACGAAGTCAGAGCCGGAGAGGACGCTCGTCGAGGGCCTGAAGAAGAGCGGCGGGCGCAACGCCCACGGACGCAAGACCTCGCGCCATCGGGGCGGGGGCGCAAAGCGTCTGTACCGGCGGATCGACTTCAAGCGCCGCAAGGATGGCGTGCCCGCGAAGGTCGCGGCGATCGAGTACGACCCCAACCGCACCTCCTACATCGCGCTGTTGCACTACTCCGACGGGGAGAAGCGCTACATCCTCGCCCCGCAACGGCTCACCGTCGGGATGACGATCTCCTCTGGCGACGATGCCGAGATCGCGGTCGGCAACTGCCTCTCGCTCGCACGCATGCCCGTCGGCACGGTGATCCACAACGTCGAGCTGCAGCCAGGTCGCGGCGGTCAGATGGCACGCTCTGCCGGAGCCTCGGTCCAGTTGATGGCCAAGGATGGCGACATGGCCACGCTGCGCCTGCCCTCCGGCGAGATGCGCATGGTGCGTGCCGAGTGCCGCGCCACCGTCGGCACGATAGGCAACGCCGAGCACCAGAACGTCAAGGTGGGCAAGGCCGGGCGCAAGCGCCACATGGGCGTGCGTCCGCAGACGCGCGGCGTCGCGATGAATCCCGTCGACCACCCGCACGGCGGTGGCGAGGGCTCCACGACCGCCGGTCGCCATCCCGTGACCCCATGGGGTGTGCCGACGCTCGGCTACCGCACCCGCAAGAAGAACAAGGGATCGGACAAGTACATCGTGCGCGGGCGCCGGCGTGGAAAGGGTAAGCAACGATGAGCCGCCACGAACACGTATGGCTGCGCCGGAGCGGCGTCCTCGTTCCCTCGTGTGCGAAGCACACTTCGGTCTCTGCGTCCTTGTCCCACCACCGCCTTCGGCGGCGGTGCCGGCCCTACGTGTCCGTGGAAGGAAGTGAGGACAGATGAGCCGCTCCAGCAAGAAGGGACCGTGGGTCGAAGAGCGCCTGATGGCGCGTATCGAGGCCATGAACGCGGAGAACACCAAGAAGATGCTCAGGACCTGGTCGCGCACGTCGACGATCTTTCCCGACATGGTGGGTCACACGCTCGCCGTGCACGACGGCAGGAAGCATGTTCCCGTGTTCATCAGTGAGTCGATGGTGGGTCACAAGCTCGGCGAGTTCGCCCCCACCAGGACGTTTCGCGGTCATGCCGGCTCCGGGAGAGTCCGATGACCCCCGAGAAGCCCGCCGACGAGCAGGTGCCCGAGAGCGAGGAGCAGGCCAAGCCGGCTGCGAAGGTCGAGCCGGCCGCTGCCAAGAAGCCCGCTGCGAAGAAGCCTGCCGAGGGCGGCGAGGCGGAGGCCGTCGCGGCGAGCAAGCCTGCGCGCGGGCCCAAGACGTCCGCCAAGAAGGAGGAGTCGTCCGCGAAGGACGATGAGCCCGTCGCCGCGGAGGAGGAACCGGCCGCCAAGAAGCCGGCAGAGAAGAACCCGGCAGAGAAGAAGACCACGGCCGAGAAGGCGAGCCCCGCCAAGGCCGAGAAGCCAGATGGCGCGAAGGCGGAGAAGCCTGCTGCCACAGCCCGCCGCGATGCTCAGGCCGTGGCTTCGGCCCCTTTGCGTCGCAAGGTGGTGCGAGCTCAGGCACGCTACGTGCGCACGTCGGCGCGCAAGGCGCGCATGGTGTGCGGGCACCTGCGAGGCAAGTCAGTGCCAGAGGCACGCGCTATCCTCGCGTTCACCCCTCGTGAGGTGGCCCGCGACTGGAGCAAGCTGCTGGAGTCGGCTGTGGCCAACGCTGAGAACAACCACGAGTTGGTCGAGGACGATCTCTTCGTTGGCGAGGCGTTTGCCGACGAGGGGCCGACGATCAAGCGTTTCCGGCCAAGGGCTCAGGGACGGGCCGCACCGATTCGCAAGCGCACCAGCCATCTGACGATCACGCTCACACCCAAGCCGTAGGCGCGGGCACCAGGACACCGAGACAGGACTTCGATACAGACATGGGTCAAAAGGTTCATCCAGAGGCAATGCGCGTGGGTTACATCCACGACTGGAAGTCCAACTGGTTCAACGAGCGCAACTTCGCCGAGTATCTCGCCGAGGACATCAAGATCCGCGAGCACATCGTGAACAAGCTCGCTCACGCCGGCCTGTCTGACATCACTATCCGCAAGGACTCCAACGACCTCGAGGTCAACATCCACACCGCCCGCCCCGGCATCGTGATCGGCAAGTCGGGCGCCGAAGTGGACGCTCTGCGGCGCGACCTGCACCGCATGACCAAGAAGCAGATCAAGGTCAACATCCTCGAGATCAAGCGTCCCGAGCTCGACGCGAAGCTTGTGGCCCAGTCGATCGCCGAGCAGCTCCAGAACCGTGTGGCTTTCCGCCGCGCGATGAAGCGCGCGCTCACAAGCGCCATGCGCTCCGGCGCCAAGGGCGTCAAGGTTCAGGTGTCCGGGCGGCTGGGCGGCGCGGAGATGGCGCGTACCGAGAGCTATTCCGACGGACGGGTGCCGCTGCACACGATGCGCGCCGACATCGACTACGGCTTCTACGAGGCGCGTACCACCTTCGGGCGGATCGGCGTCAAGTGTTGGGTCAACAAGGGCGAGATCATGCCCG
>PLYX01000036.1 GCA_003151895.1 Solirubrobacterales bacterium | reverse complement strand
AGCGCCGGCAGGTCGTCCCGTTCGACGTCGGCGAGCGCCGCGGCCACGCGCACGCCCTGCTGGGCGAATGACTCGCCGTCCGGGAACGCGAAGCTCGGATCGCCATCGATGAAGCCGGCGAACGCATCCGGGGCTTCCGCTTGGACGTCGCTGAACAACCGGTCGGTCCACTCTCCGGCGTCGGTCTCCATCAGCCGCGGGTCCTCGCGTGGCTCCAGCCCGATCCGCTCGGCGACGATGTCGGCTGTTTCCCGTGCGCGGAGCAGTGGGCTGCACCACAGCGCGGCGAAGCTGTGGGCGCTCGCGCGCTCGGCCAGGTCGACGCCCTGTTCGCGCCCGGTGTCGTCGAGACCGACCGGCAATTGTCCCTGGAAGCGGCGTTCGAGGTTGTAGGCGGTCTGGCCGTGACGGGCGAGGTAGACTCGAGCTTGCGCGGGCGTGGACACGGCGGCGGAGCATAGTGGGCCCGCTTGCGCGCCACCCGAGGCCATGCGAGGCTGTGGGCATGCTTGAGCTGCGCCCACACACGCCGACGGCCCCACCGGGATACGGCCACCGGACATCGACAATTTCGGAGGATCTGCACAGATGAGCGACGCGAAGCCGCCCCACACCACCACCGACGCCGGCATCGCGGCGCCCAGCGACGAGCACTCGCTGACGGTCGGTCCGAACGGGCCAACCGTGCTGCACGACCACTATTTGGCGCAGAAGATGCAGCACTTCAACCGGGAGCGGGTTCCGGAGCGGGTGGTGCACGCCAAGGGCTCCGGCGCGCACGGCTTCTTCGAGGTGACCGCCGATGTCACCCAGTTCACGAAGGCGAGCTTCCTCGCCGAGGTGGGCAAGCGCACACCGATGTTCGCGCGCTTCTCCACCGTCGCGGGAGAGCAGGGCTTCCCCGACACCGTTCGCGACCCGCGCGGGTTCGCGCTGAAGTTCTATACCGACGAGGGCAACTACGATCTGGTCGGCAACAACACGCCCGTGTTCTTCGTCCGCGACGCGTCGAAGTTCTCGGACTTCATCCACTCCCAGAAGCGCCTGCCGGACACCGGATTGCGCTCCAACGACATGCAGTGGGACTTCTGGACCCTCTCTCCCGAGAGCGCCCACCAGGTGATCATCCTGATGTCCGACCACGGCATCCCCCGCACGCTGCGCAACATGAACGGCTACGGCAGTCACACCTTCTCGTGGATCAACGCGGCCGGTCAGCGCTTCTGGGTCAAGTACCACTTCAAGACGGTTCAGGGCCCGGCGAACTTCACCGACTCCGAGGCCGCGGCGATGGCGGCCCAGGATCCCGACTTCCATCGGCGCGACCTGTGGGACGCGATCGCCGCGGGCGACGCTCCCGAATGGCGTCTGGAGATGCAGATCATGCCCTTCGAGGACGCCGCGGACTATCGCTTCAACTCGTTTGACCTGACCAAGGTGTGGCCGCACGGCGACTACCCGCCGATCGAGGTCGGCAGGATGGTGCTCGACCGCAATCCGGCGAACTTCTTCGCTGAGGTCGAGCAGGCCGGCTTCTCGCCCGCGAACCTCGTGCCGGGCATCGGGCTGAGCCCGGACAAGATGCTGATGGGCCGGATCTTCTCCTACCACGACACCCATCTGCACCGGATCGGCCCCAACTACGAGCAGCTGCCGATCAATGCGCCCAAGGTTGAGGTCCACTCCTACAACAAGGACGCGAGCATGACCTACCATCATGCCGGCTCTCGGCCCGTCTACGCCCCGAACTCCTACGGTGGCCCCCAGGCCGACCCCGAGCGTGCGGCGGATCTGGGCTGGCAGGTGCCGGGTGGCGAGCTGGGCCGCTACGCCTACGACAAGCACGCCGAGGACGACGACTTCGGACAGGCGGGGACTCTGTATCGCGAGGTGATGGACGAGACCGACCGTGAGCACCTGGTGTCGAACATCGTGGGCCACGCCGGCGACCACGTCAGCAGCGATGTGCAGCGGCGCGTGGTTGCCTACTGGACCAGCGTCGACGCCGAGTTGGGATCGCGCGTCGCCAAGGGTCTGGGGCTCGAGGGGTCCGGCAACGGAGTGGCGCCGGTGGACCCGGGGCAGGGCGCCGCCGTCGAGGGCGCAGCCGAGCCCGCTCGCGGCTGAGCCGAGATCCGCGGGGCTGAGCCGAGGCCAAAGGTCATGCGCCGCAGAGTCACCTTCTCGCGCAACCTGACGCTATCGCTCTCGCGCACGTGTCGCTGCTACTGCAAGTACTGCGCGTTCGCGACCCACAGGGCGCACCTGTACTCCCCGGAGGAGGTGCTCGAGATCCTCGACGGGGCGGCGCGCCGGCAGGTCAAGGAGCTGCTCGTGCTCACGGGCGAGCACCCCGAGGTCAACCCGCGGGTGCGCGAGCGATTGACCTCCTACGGGCACGAGGACTTCACCGCGTACGTGGTGTGGACGTGTGAACGGGCGCTCGAGCGGGGGCTCTTGCCGCACACGAACCTCGGTGTGCTGGCGCGCGAGGATCTGGCGCGGCTGCGAGAGGTGACCGCCTCGCAGGGCCTGATGCTGGAGTCGGTGTCCGAGCGGCTGATGAGCACGGTTCATGCCGGCTCGCCCACCAAGCATCCGGCGCGCCGCTTGGAGACGATCCGGATGGCGGGCGAGCTGAGGATCCCGTTCACGAGCGGCATCCTCGTCGGCATCGGCGAGACGCTCGAGGAGCGCGTCGCCTCGCTGGAGGCGCTGGCGGCCCTGCACGCCGAGCACGGCCACATCCAGGAGGTGATCCTGCAGAACTTCGTGCCCCACCAGAGCTACTACGGCGAAGAGCCCGCCGAGATCGCCGATGCGGCCGCGCGCGAGTACTGGCGAACAGGCGTGGATGAGATCCCCGGGCGGGGACCTCATCCTTCCCTGCCGCTGCCGGAGTGGGCGACGCAAGGGGCGGGGGCGGTGTCGATCGAGGACATGAAGCTGCTGATCGGCGAGACGCGCCGGCTGATGGGAGACGTGGGCATCCAGATCCCGCCAAACCTGGCGGACTGGTGGAGCGAGCTCGTGGCGGCCGGCGCCACCGATCTGGGGGGGCTGTCGGCCAACGGCGATCACATCTCGCCAGAGCACCCGTTCCCCTCGCCCCATCAGGTGCGCAAGCGCCTGCAGGCCGACGGTGTCGCGTTGACCGAGCGGCTGTGCGTCTACCCGCGGTACATCGGCCCGGAGTGGATCGCTCAGGGGGTGCTCGACACGATCAAGCTGAAGTACTGGAGCTTCATCCCCAGGCGAGGATCTGGAGGCCCGCCCACCCGCACCGATCCGCCCACGCCGATCTGCCCCGAGCTTGTGAGCGGCGCGATCGAGAAGGGCCGCGACGGCAGGCCGCTCAGCGCTCCGGAGCTCACAGCCCTGTTCGCCGAGACGCGTCCCGAGGCGATCGAGGAGATCCGCGCCGCCGCGGACGAGTTGCGCGCGGAGCTCGCGGGGGAGACGGTCACGTTCGTGGTCAACCGCAACATCAACATCTCCAACGTGTGCATCGTCGGCTGCGCGTTCTGCGGCTTCGGCCAGGGCAAGCGCTCACCGGACGCCTACGAGCACGGCGAGCAGGACTTCGTGCGGCGCGTGCTCGAGGCGATCGACTACGGCGCCAGCGAGCTGTGCATCCAGTCGGGCATCCATCCCGACTGGAGCCTTGAGGACTACCTCGGATGGCTGAGGCTCGCCAAGGCCACGGCGCGCGATGCCGGGACCGACCTGCACCTGCACGCCTACAGCCCGATGGAGATCGCTCACATGTGCGACATCTCCGGGTTGCAGCCCGTCGAGGTGTTCACCCGTCTGAAGGATGCGGGACTCGACTCGACTCCCGGTACCGCCGCCGAGGTGCTCCATGACGGGGTGCGCGAGCGCATCTCNNGCGAGCTGCAGGAACGCACCGGCGGCATCACCGAGTTCGTCCCGCTCTCGTTCATCCCATTCCAGACGCTGCTCGGCCGCACGCACGGCGTCGAGGAGATATCACGCGAGGAGAACCTCAAGCACACCGCCGTCTTCCGCCTCGCGCTCGGTCGCACGATTCCAAGCCTGCAGGCTTCCTGGGTGAAGATGGGACTCGACGCCGCGACGGAGTCACTGCGTTGGGGTGTCAACGACCTGGGGGGGACCCTCATGGAGGAGTCGATCAGCCGCCTCGCCGGCAGCTACCACGGCACCAAGCTCGACCCCGACCAGCTCGTCGCCGCGGCCCACGAAGCCGGGCGTCCGGCGGCCGAGCGCACCACGCTGTATGACATCAGGCGGGGTTATCCGCTGCATGGATCGCCCCACGTGCCAGTCGCCGCGTAGCGCTACATCGTGACCTACGCCGGCAGCAGTTCCAACGTCTTGACGTGTCGCGGGCGCATCACCGAGAAGTGGCGATGGTCGAGCGTCGCGAGCTTGGGCTCGCGCAGGCGCTCGACGACGGCGAGGACGGCGGCGTCGACGAAACCGACGCGCAGGTCGGCGTAGGTGCGGAGCAGCTCGGCGATCCGTTCGTAGTCGGCCTCGATCAGATCCTCGACCTCGAGCGCGCCGCTCCTCACCTGATCGAGGACCAGGGAGAAGCGTTCGTGGGGCGAGCTGTTGCATAGCCAGTCCACCTCCGTCAGCACCGGCGAGGGCACAACACGCGGCTCGCGGGCTTTGGCGAGCAACTCCACGCACCGCAGGTGATGTTGGTCGTCGGAGTCGAGCGTCGCGTACAGAACGCCGCTGTCGACTACGAGCGCCACGAGCGGGGTTCGAAGATTGCCTCGCTTGCGAGCTCGGAGAGGTCGCTGCGACCCGAGGAGAACGCTCCAATGCACGTCAGCGGAGGGGGAATCCGCTCCTCGGCAAACCCGAACTCGTGTCTCATGGCCTCACGCACGACCTGGGCAACGGAAACCCCCCGCTCGGTCGCCCGGCGCTTGGCTCTCTCGATCAACTCGGGCTCTGCTTGGATCATCAATCTCTGCATCATGATGCAAGCATGATAACACAATCGGACAGAAGTCATCAGGCCCAGCAGTGACGATACGGCCTCGGTAGCCGGAGGCGCCCTACCGGAACAGGTCTTCCTTCAGCGGGCGCAGCAAGGCGAGCGCACCCGGACCGTCCTGGTCGCTGACGAACCTCTCCAGGCCCTCGACGATCACAACCGGCTCGCGCGAGTCCTTGGCGCGGGCGAGGTCGGCTAGGGCTGCTATCGCGTCGGCGACCGCGAGCCACGTGGCGCGCAGCTCGAGCCCTACGCTGTCTCGTCGCCCGCGCCAGTCATCGAGCGGCGCGATGCCGGCGCAGCCGATCGCGATGTCGCACTGGCCGTGGCGCCATGCGCGGCCGAAGCTGTCCGTGATGAGCACGCCGACGCAAGCACCGGTCAGCTCGCGCAGGCGCGCGCGGATCTGACGCGCGGAGGCGTCTGGGTCGCGCGGGAGCACGATCAGCGTGTCGGGATCCGCTGAGTTGGAGGCATCCACGCCGGCATTCGCGCACACGAAGCCGTGATGGGTGCGGGCGACGATCACGCCTCGTTCGGCGCGCAGGATCTCGGCGGACTGGTCGAGCACGATCTGGACGGCGCGGGGGTCCTTGGGGGCCGCGCCGGCCGCACCGGGAGCCGCCGGCGTGGACGTTTGTTCCGCCAGTTCGTGTGCGCGCGCGGTCGGCTCGACGTCGCGCAGGTCCACCACGGCCCCCTCGGCCTTGGAGACGACCTTGTGGGCGATCGCCACGATCTGGCCATCTTGTAGCTGACGTGCCGGCCGTTCCGCGTCGAGCGCCCCGGCGATCAGCTCGGCAAGGTCGGTTCCGGCGGTCACCTCGGGCAGACCCGGCAGGCTGCGGGCGGACAGACCGCTCACGAGGTCAGGCTGCCTGTGAGCTTCGACCGGCGGAGGCGGTTCCCGCGCTCTCATCCGGCTCCGAGCGGCGCTCGTTCGTGTCGGAGCGGCCGAGCACCGCGCGCGTGCGCGGCGCCCTCACACGCTCGCGCGCCAGACGCTCGCGCAATACGGCGAGATCCTCGCCGGTGTCGATGTCGAGCAGCAGCGACGCCGGCCGCTCGATCCGCCATGACGCTCCCGCCTCGCCCGCGAGTCGCTCGTGACGCGCGCGGCTGTCGGGGCCGAAGCTGGGGGAGAGGGCATCGGGCGGGCAGAGCAGCAGTCCGTTGGTGCCGCTGCCGTGCCGGTCGGGCACGATCACCACCTCCGATGCGGATGCCGAAGCCGACGATGCGAATGCTCTCTCGGCGCGCATGGCCGACGCTGCGGGGGTATCGCCCACATTCCCGCCGGGGACCCCCGCGGCGAGCAGTGCCGTGAGCTCGCTCGGGTCGAGCGTGGGACAGTCGCCCGGTATGCACAGTGCACGCTCGAAGCCATCCTGGAGCGCCCGTGCGAGGCCGAGCGACACGGCTGCGCTCTGCCCTTCCTCGGCTGAGTCTTCGACCACGATCGCCCCGATGTAGCGCGCGGCGCTCGCCACCGAGGACTCGCATGTGACGACGATCGTGGCGTCGAGCGCGGGGCATTCGCGCAGGGCGTTCAGCACGTCGCCCACCATCGCCCGCGCGAGGTCGGCTCGCAGCGAGTCGGCGACGCTCTCGCCGAGCCGCTGCTTGGCGATCGGGAAGCGCTTCACGGGGAGGATCGCGGCGGTGCGCATGTCCGCCCAGAGCCTACCCGGCGAGCGTCTCGGCGAACGCGAGCGTCTGCTCGGCAACGCGTGCGCGTGTGGCGCCGTCCGGCATCGCCGTGTCGATCTGCAGCGTGGCCATGCCGGCGACCGGCTCGTCGGCGACGATCCCGTCGAGCAGGCTGGGCTGCACCGTCTCGTAGAAGGCGGCCACGCCGGCGGCGCTCACCGGCTGCCCGTAGGCCGCCATGAACGCGGCGGTGGGTCCCTTCACGATCTCGCCGCCCACCACGGGGCTCACGCACACCACCGGCGCGGCGAGACCGGTGAGCGTGTCCCCGAGCACATGCAGGATCGGCCAGATCGAGA
Organism: Solirubrobacterales bacterium; assembly: GCA_003151895.1. Taxonomy (GTDB): domain Bacteria; phylum Actinomycetota; class Thermoleophilia; order Solirubrobacterales; family Solirubrobacteraceae; genus Palsa-744. The sequence continues at coordinate 4,611 of PLYX01000036.1, read as the reverse complement.
TGACCGGGTTGCTCGGTCCGACGATCACTGCCCGAGCGGCTGCGAGCGCTGCCAGCACCTCGGGCGTCGGGACGGCAGCGTCGTCATTCGCGCGGAATGCAACCTCGCGCACCGTGTCCTCCGCGCGCTCGCGGATCATGAACCGCTGGAAGTCGCGCCAGCCGGCGTCGGTGCGCACCCGTGTGCGCAGCGGCTCGTCGCACATCGGGAGCACCCGAGCACGCACGCCGATCGTCTCGTTCAAACGGGCGAGCGCCTCGGTGGGACGCAGCCCGTCCTGCTCCATCTCACGACGCCGCAGGCACCACGCGAGGTCGCGGTCGCCGAGGTTGAACCACACGTCGGCGCCCAGCTCGCGCAGCGCGTCCATCACCTCGAACGTGTCGCCGGCGATGCCCCACCCGCGCTCGTCGATGTCATCGGCGAGCCAGAAAGACACGAGGTCGGGGTCTGGGGAGACGTGGGCGCCGTAGACGTCGATGTCATCGCCGGTGTTGGCGATCACCACGAGCTCGTCGGGGCCCACCACGTCGAGCATCCCGCGTGCGAGCTTCGCCCCGCCGGTGCCCCCGGCGAGGACCACGACAGGCGGCTCGCTCACTCCCACCGCTCGTCCGGCAGGCCCGTGATCTTGATGCCCGCGTGTGTTTTGTGCTTGGCGTTGATCGAGATCATCAAGGCTGTGAGCGACTCGGCGATGCGCGCCATCTCGAGGCGTCCGCAGTCCACGCAGCGCAGCCCGTCGATCCGTTCGATCAGCCGCGCCGCGCGGCGCTTGTCCTCGCGCAGGTCGCCGCACACGAGCACGTCCTGGGCCAGATCGTGGTCGAGATCCGCCAGCGACGCGGCGCTCACGGTATGCAGCGCCGACACCACTTTCACGCCCTCGGGCGCCATCTCGAGCGCCGCCTGCGCGGCCGACCCCTGCCACACACCGAGCATGCGCGTCGCGCGCCCGCTCACCGCTGCGGCGAGCGGGACGGTCGCGTCGATCAAGAGCTGCCCGGGCCTCAGCGCCTCCCGCAGGTTTTTGAGCGTCTCGGACTGGTTGCGAAACGGGACGCACAGGATCACGGTCTCCGCGCTGCGCGTGGCCTGCGCGTTCTCGGCCCCCGAGAAGGAACCCTCCGGCGCCGTCTCACCCGCGCGCGCGGCCGCTTCCTCGGCGCGCAGTGGATCGCGCGATCCGATCACGACAGGCACACCGGCCCGGCCGAAGCGCACGGCCAGCCCGAACCCGAGCGCGCCCGAGGCGCCGACGATCGCGACCGGGTCGTTTGTGGGGGAAGGCGCCACGGCGGCGGAGTATAAATCTCCAGGCTCGCGTCGCCGGTAATCGCGCCGGGTGGGTGGGACCCTTATCCTCCAGGCATGAGATTCGAGGGTAGGACGGCGCTCGTCACGGGAGGCGCCTCGGGGATCGGGGCCGCCACCGCGCGGCGCCTGGCGGCGGAGGGCGCGCGCGTCGCGATCGGCGACGTCAACGAGGAGGGCGCCCGGGCGGTGGCCGGCGAGCTCGACGGTTTCGGCTGCAAGCTCGACGTGACCGACACCGGCTCCGTGCGGGCCGCGGTCGCGGCAATCGGCGATCGGCTCGGCGAGGTGGACGTGCTCGTCAACAACGCCGGCACCGACCTGTTCTCCTACTTCGTCAACACCGACGAGGGCATGTGGGACTTCGTGCTCGGCGTCAACCTGCGCGGAGTGCTCGCCGTCACCCACGCTGTGCTCCCCGGCATGCAGGAGCGCCGCGCCGGCTCGATCGTCAACGTCTCAAGCGAGGCGGGCCGCGTCGGCTCGCAGGGCTCCTCGATCTACTCGGCCGCCAAGGCCGGCGTGATCGGCTTCACGAAGGCGATCGCGCGCGAGTCGGCCCGCTACCGCGTGCGTTGCAACGCGGTCGCTCCCGGTCCCATCGAGACACCGCTCCTCAATGCCGCGCCAGAACTGCTCGGCGAGCTGGGGGAGAGGCTCAAGCAGGGCATGGTCAACCAGACCGTGATGCGCCGCTCCGGCGAGCCCGAGGAGGTCGCCGCGGCGATCGCGTTCCTGGCGAGCGAGGACGCCTCGTATGTGACGGGCCAGACGCTGAATGTGTCCGGTGGACTTTCCATGTGGTAGGCAGTCCCGGCCGGCACATGTGCCGGCCGGCCGGGCCGTGCATGCACGGCCCGGAACGGGGCCGCACATGTGCGGCCCCGCCGATCGGCGTATACGCCGATCGGGGCTACGCAAAAGGTGCATTTCGTGACGGGTGCCACGGATATGAACATTCCTGACACCGTCGAGATCAGGGAGGTCGGTCCGCGCGACGGCTTTCAGAACGAGCCGGAGACGATTCCCACCGAGCGCAAGATCGAGCTGATCGACATGCTCGTGCGCACCGGCCTGCGTCGCTTGGAGGTCACGAGCTTCGTGCGTCCCGATGTGATCCCCCAGCTCGCAGACGCCGCGGAGGTGCTCGCGGGGATCAACGTGCCCGGCGAGGTGTCGGTCAGCGTGCTGATCCCCAACGAGCGGGGCCTGGAGCGTGCGCTCGAGCTGCGCGACCGCATTGCGCGTACCCGACCGGCGTTCGACGAGATCAACGTGTTCCTGTCGGCCTCGGAGACACACAACCGCAAGAACGTCAACCGCTCGATCGCCGAGTCGCTGGCGGGCTTGGAGGTCGTGCTGGGACGCGCACGCGAGGCCGGCCTGCGCTGCGAGGCGGTCATCTCCACCTCGTTCGGCTGCCCTTACGAGGGCCGCGTGCCGCCCGCCCGGGTCTTGGAGATCGCCAAGCGCCTGTGCGACGTGGGGGCACAGGAGATCGGCTTCGGCGACACCACCGGCATGGCCAACCCCGTGCAGGTGGGCGAGCTTTTCGCGATGCTACGTAGTGAGCTAGATGAGCTAGGTTGTATGCAGCTCACCGCCCACTTCCACAACACTCGCGGCCAGGGCCTCGCCAACGTGCTCGCCGCCCTGCAGGCCGGCGTCACGAGCTTCGAGTCGAGCTTCGGCGAGCTCGGCGGCTGCCCAGTGCCGCCCGGCGCCACCGGCAACATCGCCACCGAGGACTTCGTCTCGATGCTGCACGAGATGGGCATCACCACGGGCATCGACCTCGACGCGCTGCTCGCCTGCGCGCGCCGCGCGCAGGAGGTGCTCGGACGGCCGCTCGGCTCCCACACGCTCGTGGCCGGGCCGGTGGACTGGCACGGCGAGCGCTGAGCCGACCAGCTCGTCAGGCCTTGAAGGCCGAGAGGAGGTCCTCAGGCGTCATACGCACGTCGAGGCCGTCGACGGCAAAGCCGTTGCGGGAGACGCCGACGAGCAGCGTCTCGTCGGTTGCGCCGGGTACGAGGGCGCGGTCCCGGATCAGCTTGCCGAAGTCGCCGCGATCGAACCTGCCTCGACTGCGCCACTTGATCGATCCCACGAAGTCGATCCGCTTGCCTTCGGTCTCGTTGCGACCGCCCACGAGATCGATCTCCACGCTGTTGTCACGGTTCCAGAACGCCCCCACGAGCTCGGCGCCCCCGAAGCGAGCGTCGGGGAGCATCATTTGGACGGCTTCTCGCACCAGGGGCTCGATCGCGTGACCGGCGAACGAGGCCCATGTCTCGCGTATGCGTCGCTCCAGGACGTCGCCCCGCCCGCGCTCGAGCAGCGGGACGTTGGCGCGGATGAAGCGCAGCCAGAACCTCAGGTATGGATCTGAGACGTAGTAGCGCGAAAGCTTCGGTCGCGGCTCGGCCGAGTAGGGCAGCGTCTTGTCGATCACGCGCTTTGCGATCAGCGTCCCAAGCGCGGTCTCCATCGTCTTGTTCGAAACGCCTGCTCGTTGCATGATCGCCGTGAACACCCGCTCGCCGGCTCCGATCGCCTCGAGGGCGGAGCGCGCCTTCAGCTCGGCCGGGAACTCGGCGCTGAGGGAGCGCTCGCCGAGCACGATCAGCGGGGACTCGGGGTTCTTGAGCTCCCGGCGCAGGAACCGCCACACGTCCTCTCCCTGCTCCCAGATCTCTGCGAGTCGTGGGAAGCCCCCAATCACGAGATACGCGTCGAGCGCGGCCGCGGCCTGTAGCCCCAGCATCTCGCCGATCGCGCGCGGGGACAGCGGGCCGATTGTCATCTCCGTCAAGCGTCCATACAGCGGACGGCCGTACTCGCTGAGCGCGCTCATCATCGAGACGTCGGAGCCGATCAGGATGAGCAGCACCGGCTGGGCCTCCAGGCCGCGGTCCCACTGCTTCTGGATGATCCCCTCGATGGCGGGCTCGCTCTGGATCAGGAACGGGAGCTCGTCGATCACGAGCACGACGGGCTGCTCGGCCGAGGCGCCGCTGGCGGCGATCGTGAGCGCGGCCTCCCAGGAGCCGAGTGGTCCGGCCGCGGCGACCGTTGCCGCGGCCGTCGAGGACGTCGCGATCTGCTCCGCGAAGCTGCGTAGCTCCTCGCCGGAGCTCTGGTGCGACGCGGTGTAGAAGATCGCCCTTGCGCCGCTGCGCCGGATGAACTCCTCGACGAGACGGGACTTGCCCACCTGGCGTCGTCCCCGCATCGCAATTATCTGCCCGGATCCGCGCGTGCGCACGCGATCGAGATGCCGCTCCAGCGCGGCCA
>PLYX01000107.1 GCA_003151895.1 Solirubrobacterales bacterium | reverse complement strand
CCCTGCTCGACGGCAAGGACGAGCTTGAAGTCTTCGGCGCCGAGGAGCCGCCGGCGGCGGAGTTGCCGGCGCCGCCCACGCCTGCGGACAGGCCGGGCCGTGAAGCCTCGCGTCCGCTGCCGCGCCCCGGGTTGGCCGGCGGCACGGCTGACATGGTCGGGACAGATCCCACCCAGCCCTCCATAACCTGACCCCACCCGGACGCGCTCGGCGCCTCTTCGAGGCTGCGATCGACATAGGCTGGTGCTCGTGACCGCCTACCGCCTGATGGGGATCGTGAATGTCACACCCGACTCGTTCTCCGATGGGGGGCTGTTCCTGGACTCGAGCGCCGCGGTCGCGCACGGACTGGAGCTTGTTAACCAGGGGGCCCACATCCTCGACGTCGGCGGGGAGTCCACGCGCCCTGGCGCCGAGCCCGTCGGAGTGGAGGAGGAGTTGAGACGGGTCGTTCCCGTGGTCGAAGGGCTCGCCGCCGCGACAGCCTCGATGCCCGCCCCGCCGCGGATCTCGATCGACACGTCGACACCCGCTCGCCCGCAGATCTCGATCGACATGTCGACGCCCGCTCGCCCGCAGGTATCGATCGACACGTCGAAGGCCGCCGTCGCGCGGGCCGCGCTCGCCGCCGGCGCGAGCCTCGTCAATGACGTGAGCGCGCTGCGGGCCGATCCTGAGATGGCGGCTGTCGTGGCCGAGAGCGGCGCCGAATGCTGCCTCATGCACATGCTCGGTGAGCCGCGCACGATGCAGCGTGGGGTGGGCGGGGTGGGTGGGCCTCAATACAAGGACGTCGTCGACGACGTGAAGGCGTTCCTGGAGGAGCGCCTGGCGTTCGCGGTGGGGGAGGGCATCGAGGAGCGGCGCATCCTGCTCGACCCCGGCATTGGCTTCGGCAAGACCGTCGCCCACAACCTCGAGCTGCTGCGCCGGCTTGACGAGCTCGTGGCCTTGGGCAGGCCGATCGTGATTGGCACCTCGCGCAAGAGTTTCCTTGGGCGGATCGCCGCAGGCGCCGGCGGGGTCCGCACGGGCGCGGGCGCGGGCGCGGGGCCGGCCAACGCGCGTCCGATCGCCGATACGCAGTACTTGCCGGATGCGGCCGAGCGGCTGCCGGGAACGATTGCCACGAATGTGATGGCACTCGAGCGCGGCGCGAGCGTGTTCCGCGTCCACGACGTCGCCCCGGTGGCCGCCGCCTTGGCGGTGGCGGCTGCTACGTTGAGCGGCAAATGGACGGCGACTCCCACGACGAGCTGAGCGACGAGGAGCGTCTGCGGGGCGGCGAGGAGCATTCGCGGGATGGCGAGCGCGAGCTCCCCGACGACGCCGAGGAGCAGCACGGCTACGACGATGAGGACGAGGACGACGAGGAGGGCTTCGAGACCGTCACGATCGAGATCAACGGCCTCTCGCTCTACACGCATCACGGTGTCAGCGACGCCGAGCGCGAGATCGGCCAGCGGCTGCTGATCGACCTGCGCCTCGACGTGGGCGAAACCGACGCCACCGTCACCGACCGCGTGGAGGACACGGTCGACTACGCCGAGGTCTGCCAACTCGTGGCGCTCGTGGCCCAGCAGCGCTCCTACAAGACGCTCGAGCGTCTCTGCAGCGCCATCGCAGACCGGCTGCTCTCCGACTTCGAGCTCGAAGGCGTATGGGTGAAGGCGTCCAAGCCCGAGCCGCCGATCCCGCTGCCGGTCGACGACGTCTCGGTCGAGGTGTGGCGCGAGGCGGGGGAGTAGTGCGCGACGTCTCCGTCGAGGTATGGCGCGAGGCGGGGGAGTGGCCCGAGTTGCCTCAGGCGAAGATGTCCCGGGCTGTGATCTCCAAGGTGCCGGCGGGAGCGTTTGACACACGCTCCCGGGCGCAAACGGCATAGCGGATGTCACCGGCCACGCGCGGCAGCGCGCCGGCCTTGCGTTCCAGTTCACGCACCACGCGGGCGCCGTCCACTCTCCGTGCCCACTTGGCCTCGCCGGCGAGCACGGCCCGCTCTCCACGGCCGGCCAACGCTACGGCGTCGATCTCGACCGGCGGCCGCTCGGACCAGAAGGCGCCGATCCTGACCACGTCCGGCGCCAGGGCGCCATTCGCGGCGAGGCGGCGCAGGTGTGTGCGGAATGCCTCCTCCCAGCGCTCGCCCATGTGGTCGTCCAGGGATTCGCTCAGCGGGCCGAGGATCGTGTCGCCGAGCCCGCGTTCGATCTCGGCTGCATACGGCTCGACGATCCCGAGCCAGAATGCGAGGAAGTTGTCGGCGATCCTGTATGTGCGCCTGCGAGTGCGCGTGCCGCTCGCGGTCACGGGAACCACGCGCTCCACCAGCCTCAGCTCGACGAGTCGCTGGAGCGTTCGTGCCGGCTCGGCCCCAACCGCCTGCCCGATCTCGTTGTGCTTGGTTCTCCCGGCTGCGATCGCCCGCAGCACGCGGCCGCCGAGCTCGCCCATGTCTCCCTCGGTGGCGAGCACGAGCCGCCCCTCCTCGAGCAGCTTGCCGCCCTCGCTGCACACAAGGCGCCGCAGGTTGGCACGCAGATCGTGCTCCTGGTCCCACCAGGTCAGGTAGAGCGGCACTCCGCCGACGATGCCCCACACCAGCGCGCGATCGGAAGGTGAGAGCCGCTCGAGCAGCTCCGCGCTCTCGTGAGGGGCGAACGGGTGGACCGCGAGCGACAGGTCGATCCGGCCGTACAGGGGTTGGCGCTCCTCCTGTATCGCTCTCATCACACGCACCGCCGACCCGCAAAGCATGATGCGCAGATGTGTCTGCTCGCGCGCTCGGTCCCAGAAGGCGCGGATCACGCCCGGCAGCTCGGGAGAGGCGTGCAGCAGCTCGGGAAACTCGTCCAGCACGAGCAGCAACGGCTGATCGTCAGCGGCCGCCGCCAGGCTCTCGAGCGCGTCGTCCCAGTCGGTGAACGGTCGCTCAAGCAGATCTCGCAGTCCGGTGTCGAGGGCCGGCGCCGCCTCGCGGCTCAGGATCCGCAGCTCGTCACGCGTCGGTCTCCCGCCGCCGGTATGGAAGATCGCGCGGCGACTCTCGGCGAACGTGTTAAGCAAAGCCGTCTTGCCCACGCGGCGCCGACCCCACACGAGCGCCATCGTCCCTGTCCCGGCGCCGTCCCACCATTCAGACAATGCCGCCAACTCTTTGGAGCGATTCACGAACATGGCCCTAGTGTAACTGACATCGATGTCGGTTACATCGGATGTCAGTTACGTCGATGTCAGCGACGATCGGGATGCCGCTGAAAAGACCCGTGGACGTCAGCGACGGCGGCTGTGTCGCTGAAAAATTCTGCCTGCCCTTGACAAGTTAGTTGAGCTTGCGCAAGGCACCACCGCGTGGGTCCTCAGCCAATGCCCGGATCGCCTTGACGACACGTCGACGGACTGGCATGTCGAGACGTGCCAGGTCCTTCTTGGCCTTGATCGTGCATCCCTATCTTGGCTCCTCCGCGGCGCAACGCGAGCTCGACAGGGCCACCACCGCCTACAGGTGAAGCGTCGGCAGGGACCGGTTGGTTGAGCCGGTCGCCGGACAGTCTGAGCACGCGGCTGGAGTGCTCAGGCGCCGCACGCTTCGGCCACGCGGTCGAAGCGCTCTCTGCGGGGATCGTCGGCTCCTACGATCCGGTCGAGCCACATGCGTATCTCCTCGATGTCGAGCTCCTCTACGCAGACGAGCATCTGCTCGATGTCGAGCCAGTCCTTGGGACGGTTGAAGATCGCCTTGCACACGAGCAGGTGCTCGGGAGCGAGGATCGGGATCCTCGTCTCGCCGAAGGGCTCGCTGCGGATCGCCCGGCGCATGGCGTCGTGGAACGCGTCATACGCGAAGAACAGGTCGATCGGCGTGTTCCCCCATCGCAGGCGGCACTGGCCGTCGCGTTCCACGGTCTCGGGCTCCACGCCATCGCCGACTCCGATCTTCGTCAGCTCGCGCTCGACGTCCGGGTATGAGCTCGGAGCAACGAACAGGTTCAGATCGACGTCGATCGTCGCGCGCGGCTCGGCGTAGTAGGCGAGCGCCAGGGCGCCGCCGAACGCGTGTGGAGTCTTCGTCCGCGCCAGCTGCCCGTGGATGGCGACGATCTTCTCGGGAAGGCTCGGTTCGCTCATATCGCTCGCGACGCGACGCGTGGGAAGCGAACACGCTCGCGCGCCCTCGCGCGCGGGAGATGGTCGACCAGCAGCAGCAGGTCGCGCAGCGTCTCCCCGCGTCGCTCGGGCGAGGCTGCGATCCAGGCGGCGGCAGCCTCCGCGTTGCCTGTCGGCTGACTTCCGTCCGCCGACAGGGCCTTCACGAGCAGGCGAGCGAGCAACGGTCGCGGCCTGTGGCCCGCCGCCAGCTCGGCGAGCAGCTCCCCTGCTGTGCGATCGGAGGGCGGGGCTGGTACCGGAGCGCCCGCACGCCGCGCCGCCTTGCGCAGCTCGTCCGCATCCAGGCGCTTCGTCGAGCGCGCTTGTGCATGCTCGAGCACCTCCGCCGTCAGGGTCCTGAAGGTGGCCAGCGTGCGACTGCGAGGCCCCGCGTCAGTGCCATGCGACTCGCGTATCTCCCATGCGCCGCCGCCTCGCTCAACCAGGTAGGTCATAGTGGGAGAATATACCACTATTGCTCCGCTTCTTGGCGAGGCCAGGCGCTCGATAGCCTTCCGCGGCGATGCCTCTGCGCAGCGGCCTGCTCGGCCTCGGATCGAACGTCGGCGATCGCCGCGCCCATCTGCAGGCCGCCGTCGACGCGCTCCCGTCGATCGGTGTGCGCGTGACGGCCGCCTCCTCGGTGTACGACACCGACCCAGTCGGCGAGGTGCTCGATCAGCCGAGCTTTCTGAACGCATGCGTGCTCGTCGAGACGGCGCTCGAGCCGCTCGAGCTGCTGGATGCCGCCAAGCGCCTGGAGGCCCAGCTCGGGCGCGTGGCGCGCGGCGCGCGGCATGGGCCGCGGGCGATCGACATCGACATCCTGCTGCTCGGCGACATCGAGCTCGCTCACGAGCGCATGACGCTCCCCCACGAACAGGTTCTCAGCCGCCGCTTCGTGCTGATTCCCGCACTCGAGCTCGACTTCGAGCTTTCCACGCCCGATGGCGCCCGCCTGTCCGACGCGCTGGCCGTTCTCCCCGTCAGCGAAGGCGTGCGCTGGGCTGGGCCGCCGTTGTCGGTCTGAGCGGCTCGCCCGCGGAGCCATATGCTCGCTGGCCACGGCCGCCGGAAGGATCGGCCGGCGCCGGCGTCTTATCCGTTGACCCCGCCATCGGTGGCGATCGGTCCCATGCGACGTCAACGACCGTAGGAGCTTTCATGAAGACACCAACCACCGGCGTGATTGCCGTATTGGGCGCAGCCGCACTGCTGGCGGCCGGCTGCGGCAGCTCGAGCAAATCCTCGAGCGGCACATCCGCCGCTTCGGCGTACCCGACCGCGAACGAACAGACGACGAGCAGTGCAGCCGCCAGCACCACGCCCGCGTCGAGCACGGGCGTGGCGGTGACCGTCAAGCACGCCAGCAAACTCGGCACGATCCTGGCGGCCGGCTCGAAGGAGCTGACTGTCTACATGTTCGAAGGCGACAAGGGCGCCGCCTCAAGCTGCTCGGGCGCGTGCGCCTCGGTCTGGCCTCCGGTCACCACCAGTGGCGCTCCGACCGTCGCAGGCGCCGCGAATTCGTCCGATCTGGGAACGATCACCCGCTCCGACGGCGCCACTCAGGTCACCTACAAGGGCCACCCGCTCTACTTCTTCGCCAAGGACAAGGACTCCGGCGACGCCTACGGCCAGGGAGTCAAGGGCTTCGGGGCCGACTGGTACGTGCTCTCGCCGAGCGGCAGCAAGGTGGACAACTCCTGAGGGCCAAGAATGGCCCCGGGGCGGGGCGGGTCGTCACGAGGGAGGCTGGCTCCCCGGTCGGCCCGCCCTGGCTTGATTCGTGCGTTCGCGGCGCTCGTTCGAGCGCTCGGAGGCAGTAGCCGTCAATGCACCACGATCATGCCGCGCATGCCTTCTTCGACGTGGATCGTGCAGTGGTAGTTGAAGGTGCCCGCTTTGGTGAAGCGCACGCCGAACGAGCCTTTCGTCATCGTTTTCGATTTGAAGCCTTTGCCGGTGACGTTGTGTTCTTTGCCTTTGTCCTCCCACAGCCAGGTCACGGTGTCGCCGCGTTTGATGCTGAGCGTGCCCGGGTGGTACCTGATGTGCGACAGCGTCACCGTGTGGCTGCTTGCGCTGTGTCCGCCCCCTGATGCGAAGGCTGGAATCGCCAGCCCCGTCGCGGCGGCGAGCGCCGTAAGCGTGCCGGCAAGTGTTCTCAATCTCATGGTTCGGGCTCCTCTCTTTGCGGCCGGATCTTTCTGCTGTCGCTAACTGGACAGACTCCGCGCCCTGGCGCGACCTTCCCGCTCAGGCGGAGTGTCCGGCCGCTGCCCCGGCTCCCGCTCAGGCGGAGTGTCGCCGCTCACTGCCCCAGCTCGCGAGGCTTAGCAGCGTGCGCGCGCTCACGCCGCGCCCCGACACCACGCATAGGTGGCCCGCCCGCTGCCAGGTCACCACAATGGCCCCGTCGTGGCTGAGCACGCGGTAGGAGACCCCCCAGCGCCTGATCACCGTCCCGCCACGCGTCGTGGGAGCGTGTCCGGAGGCAATCGCGTAGCCGATCCGCCGCCCTTCGGCGTTGGAGTAGAACACGGTTGTCACCGAACGTCCCGCGAGCCGGTCGCTGCGCGCCCCGCTGCCGCGCCACCCGAAGCGCTCCTTCCAGTAGGGGAACGGCACCCCGTCCACCGACGCCGCCAGCTGGGCGCGATGCGCCTCGTCCTCCACGGGCGCCGCCATCGTCGCCGGGCTCAGCGTCAGCGCGGTGGCCTGCTGCACGCTGAGCCCCGACGATCCGCCCCCGGATTGGGTGATCGCGACGGTGGCGGCCGCAAGCGCCGCCGCGGCGATCGCCGCGAAGCCGATGCGCACTGTCGCAAGCCGGCGCCTTCGATGCGTCCGCGCGCTCGTCCCGTCGCGGCGAGCGGGCGCCATCGCCTCGACCCGGCTGCGCAGCGACGCGGGCGCACGAACGGCGACGGCCGCCGTCAACTCGATCGCACGCCGCTGCTCAGCCAGGGCAGCTTGCAGCTCACGCGAGCCGCGCACGCGCTCGAGCGCCTGCTCACGGCGCTCCGGCGCGAGCGATCCGTCGGCCAGCGCGGCCAACTCGAACTCTGTGTCTCTCGGCAGATCGGTCATAGGTGTCCCTGCTCAGCAAGACGCTCGTGCGGTGTCGAGCCTTCCCGCGCGCTCGAGAACCTCTTGGGTGCCGCGTCGGGCTGTGGCTCGGAAGCGAGCATCCTCACCACCTGGCGGCGGGCTCGAAAAAGCCGCGTGGTGATCGTCGCCTCGCGCGTGCGCAGCGCGCTTGCGGCTTCTCGATAGGAGAGGCCGAGGATGTCCACAGCCACGAGTGCCAGACGGAAGTCATCCGGCAGCTTGGCCACCGCCGCGTAGAGCTCCTGCACGTCGAGCGCATGCTCCGGTTGGGAGGTGGGCTGCAGGTCGGCGGCAACCACGTCCTCAAGCGTTGCGCTCGTCACCGGCCGGCGCGAGGCGGTGCGCCGCGAGGTGAAGAACGTGTTGCGCAACACCCGCATCAGGTAGGCGAGCTCGTCGTCGCCGCGCAGCATCCGCGGCTTGGAGAGCACGCGCGCAAAGGTCTCCTGCACGAGATCCTCCGCGTCCTCGCGCGACCCGCACAGTGCCCACGCCGCGCGGTAGAGGCGGTCGATGTGCCGTGTGAGCGACTGCGGGTCCAGGGCGCGCATGGGCATCTCAGGCTCGAACTCAGGCGCCGCAAACGGCGGCGGCTTCGGTCGAGGCGACCTTGCGACTGTAGCGCCCTCCGGGCGGTCCGTGGGAGCGAGCGGGCCAGCATCGGCACGCTCCGGGAAGGATCGCCGTGCGGCGGGGTCCTTGGCGAGTGAGGCGTGCTGAGTGGTGGGCGCGGTGCTTCGATCGGCGCGTATTAGACGACCACTCGAACTTCAAGGGAAAGGCGGGCTGAGATTGTGAGACTGCGTCGGCGCTACGTTCCACTGGTGGCCCTGCTCGGGGTCGCCACAGCGGTGCTTCCGGCTATCGCGAGTTCTGAAACGAGCCCGACGGTGGATGCGGTCAACTCCGGTCTCTACAGCCACTACTGGTCGCCGTCCCAGGTGTCGGTGGGGGCTGGAGGAGTCGTGGCGTTGCGTAACCCCACAACAACAAGGCATGGCGTGGAGTGGGTCGGAGGGCCGGCCAAGCCGACGTGCGACAGCGGCGTCCCTGTGGGCACGACCGAATCCGCGTCCGGCACGGAATGGAGCGGCACCTGCACATTTACGCAGGCCGGCACCTACACGTTCTACTGCACTGTCCACGGACCCGAAATGACCGGCACGGTCACCGTCAGCCCCGGAGGCGCCACCACCATGACCACCACCCCGACAACGACGACAACCGGCACGCCCTCCCCCAAAACCGAACCCCCCTCCGGCTCGCCGCTCGTAGGCGGCCCGTCGCTTCGCGCCAGTCAACACGGCACGTCCGTGCATGGCTCGCTCGACGTCTCGAAGGCCGGCGCGGGCGACCGCCTCGAGGTCGACCTGTTCGCGAGCGGCGCCTCGCTTGCAAAGACCAAACACGCCACGCGTGTAGCGGTTGGGCGGTTCGTTCGCAGCTCGGTACCTGCCGGCCGGCAGCCCTTCTCGGTGAAGCTCAGCACGAAGGCCAAGCGCGCGCTCAGCCGCCGCCACCGCGTGGCGCTCACCGTGAAGATCGTGCTCACCCCTTTCTACGGCGAACCGACCACCCTCACCCGAACCGTGGTCGAGCACAACTGATGACGAGAGGCGGAGAGAAACAATGAGATTGCCTAAGCATTACGTGTCGATCGCAGCGCTTCTGGGGGTTGCGGTGGGAGTGCTGCCGGCGGTCGCGAGCTCTGAAACGAGCCCGACCGTCGATGCGGTCAACGTCGGTCTCTACAGCCACTACTGGTCCCCGTCGCAGGTCTCGGTGGCACCCGGCGGCGTCGTCACACTGCGCAACTCCACGACCACGAGACACGGAGTGAACTGGGTCGGCGGCCCGGCCAAGCCGACGTGCGACAGCGGCGTTCCTGTGGGCACGACCGAAACCGCGTCCGGCACGGAATGGAGCGGCACGTGCACATTTACGCAGGCCGGCACCTACACGTTCTACTGCACCGTTCACGGGCCGGAAATGACCGGCACGGTCATCGTAAAAACCACCGGCACCACCACGACTACAACCACCACCACCACCACCACGACTACTACCACACCCCCGCCCCCCCCCCCCCCCCCNNTCCGCCCCCAACGACAACCACAACGACCACTCCTCCGCCACCACCGACAACGACGACCGTGCCGACCACGCCGCCACCGACGACCACGGCCGTTGTCGCCACGCAGCCGTCGAAATCTGAAGAAGCCCCCGTATTCGACTCGCCCCTTGTCGGAGGCTCGGTCAAGCTCACCGCTCCCCTCCATGGCTCCTCCGTGCGCGGATCGATCGAGCTCGGCCAGGCAGGCGCCGGCGGGCGCCTGGAGGTCGACCTGCTGGCCAAGAACGCGTCGCTTGCCAACGTGCGAGGTTCAGGCTCGAAGTCCGTGCGCGTCGGCCGCCTGGTCCGCCGGTCGGTTTCCGCCGGGAAGGTCTCCTTCTCGGTCGCGTTGACAGCGCAAGGCAAGCGCGCGTTGACGCATCATCACTCGTTGCCCCTGACCGTGAAGATCACGCTCACGCCGACGCAGGGCGAAACGGTGACAGTCACCCGCAGCGTCACGCTGCGCGCCTGATCGCGAGACCGTCAGGCCGCGGCCGGCGCCGGCAGCCACTCCGCCGGAAGCGTGCCCGCCGGCGCTTCGCCCGCCTGCGGCTCGAACCAGCGCGTGAGGCTCTGCGCTGGGCGGCTCTCGATCATCGGTCTCACGTCGCCGATCGTCATCAGGAGTCGAATCGAGCTGCCGATCTGCAGGTCGGCGGCGTTCGGCTGCTCGCCGCCGAGCACCCCGTCGGCGATCCACGCGTCGATGTGGTCGAGCTGGGCCGGCAGCGCCGCCAGGTCGGCCTTCACCTTGTCGTCGTCGGCGTGGTTGCGGCGCGCCATCAGCTTCGCCGTGAGCGGCACCGCCGGGCGTATGAGCGCTCGCGGGAGCGGGAGCTTCGCGTCGCCCGCATAGCTCTCCATGCACGCCGGCAGGCGCAGCCACACCGCGTCGAGGATGCGCCGCGGCACGCTCTGCAGCACCTCGTCGCCCCAGCGCTCGGCCTCCAGCACTCGCGCGCGCGCCACCGCATCTGAGAGCGGCGGCAGCAGCGGCGGCTCGGGCGCCAGCGTGTCGAGACGGCGCATGATCGTGCGCGACCCCGCCAAACGCTCGCCGTCGATGCGCAGGCCCGGCACCGTATTGCCGCCGTAGCGCAACGGCCCGATAACCAGCTGGGTCAACGGGAGGAGATTGACGAGCTCGTAGTCGATCGACTTCAACCGCAACGCCACCTCGACGGCGGCACATGGGTGGGACCCGGGCAGTGCGTAGAGCTTCACCTTCACGCTGCGAGCATAATCCCTCGCCATGCTGCTTGTCGTCGACGTCGGCAACACCCAAACCCACTTTGGGACTTTTCGTGGCGAGGAGCTCGTCGAGCACTGGCGCTTTGCCACGGTTCGCGAGTCCACCGCGGACGAGCTCGGCGCCGCGCTCGGAAACCTGCTCGAGCTGCGCGGTCTCTCCTTCAAGGACCTGAGCGCCTCGATCGTCTCCTCCACCGTGCCCCACCTGGAGCCGGAATGGACCGCCATGGCAGAGCGCTACCTCGGCCACGACATGCTCGTCGTCGGCCCGGGCCTGAAGACGGGCATGGCGATCCGCTACGACAACCCGCGCGAGATTGGCGCCGACAGGCTCGTCAACGCGGTCGCCCTGCGCGCGCGCTTCGGTGGTCCCGCGGTGTGCGTGGACTTCGGCACCGCCACCACCTTCGACGTCGTGTCCGCTGAGGGGGACTACATCGGCGGGTCGCTCATGACCGGCATCGAGATCTCGCTCGACGCGCTCACCGAGCGCGGCGCGCGGCTGCCCAAGGTCGAGCTGGCGCCCCCAAAGACGGCGATCGCCAAGAACACGATCGACGCGATCCGCTCGGGTGTCGTGTTCGGCTACGCCGGAGCCATCGACGCGATCCTGCGCCGCCTCTACGACGAGCTCGGCGGGCATGCCGATGTGGTCGCAACCGGAGGCCTCGCCCGGCTCGTGGTCCCCTTCACCGAGGAGATCGAGGAGATCGACGACATGCTCACCCTCACGGGACTGCGACTCATCCATGCGCTCAACGCCCAGTGAGGACGATCTCGTGGTGGGTTGTGGGGGCCCCGTCGAGAGAGCTTGTGGAGCGGGTGGAGAAACCTCAAGGGTCGGAGATGGTGTGTGTTCTTTTTTGAAATTTTGCGATAGTCTATACACTTTGTATCCACAATAGTAAAATTTCAAAAAGTATATAAACACCTCTCGGCCTTTATCTTCCGCCCCCACAATAATGGTCCCATGGCATCCCCAGCCCGCCTCACAGACCCCTGGACGCTCGGTCCCCTCACGGTTCCCAACCGCGTGATGCTCGCCCCGCTGGCGGGCATCGGCAACTGGTTCGTGAGGCTCCAGGCAAAGCGCTACGGCGCCGGGATGGCGGTCTCTGAGATGGTCTCGAGCCACGCCATCTTCCACGGCAACAAGCGCACTTGCGTGGAGATGCTGCGCATCGACCCGCGCGAGCGGATCATAGGAGGCCCACCCACGCTAGGAGGCCCACCCACGCTAGGAGGCCCACCCACGCCAGCCGGTGGCGAGATCGGAACCGCCGGGTTCGGTGGGCTGGCGGGGATCATCTCCATCCAGCTCTTCGGCCAAGACCCCGCCGTGATGCGCGTCGCGGCGGGGATCGTGGCAGAAGCCGGGGCGGACGCGATCGACCTGAACATGGGCTGCCCCGTGCCGAAGGTGTGCAAGACCGGCGCCGGCGCCGCCCTGCTCGACGACCCCGACGTGGCGGTGGCGGTCGCGCAGGCCGCCCGCGAGGGCAGCGGCCTGCCGGTGACGGTCAAGCTGCGCTCCGGCAGGCGCCCGGGGGAGGAGAGCGGGTTCGAGCTCGCACGGCGCCTTGTGGACGAGGCGGGTGTGGCGGCGATCGCGTTTCACCCGCGCTCGGCTGCGGTCCACCACAAAGGCGTCCCCGACTACGAGCTCGCGGCGCGTCTTGTCGAAACGCTGGGAGCGCCCGTGATCCTCACGGGTGGGCTGCACGACGCGGAGGGCGCCCTTGCCGCCTTCCATCAGACGGGCGCCGCCGCCGTGATGCTCGCGCGCGGCTCACTCGGCAACCCGTGGCTGTTCGAGCAGCTGCTGGGCGCGCGCGAGGGCGAGCCCACGCGCGCGGAGATCCTCGACGAGCTCGACTGGACGATCGACCGTGCGGTCGAGCATTTGGGGCTGGAACGGGCCACGCGCTACCTACGTAAGTTCTACCCATGGTACGTTGCGCGCCTCGGGCTGGAGAAGGCGCATGCGAAGGCTTTGGGAGAGTCACTGCAGAGAGCCCCCACGCTCAAGGACGCTCGCTATACTGCTGCGCTCGCCGCACTCCCGATGACGGCGATCCCCGCCTGAAGGGCGGGTTTTTCATCGTCCCATCAAAAGCCAACCAGCCACCCCGAGGGTCACATGCCGAAGGACGTCATCCTCACCCCCGAAGGCCTCGAGAAGCTCAAAGACGAGCTCGAGCTGCTGTCCACCGCCAAGCGCCGCGAGGTGGCCCAACGGATCAAGGAGGCGCGCGAGTTCGGTGACATCACCGAGAACTCCGAGTACGACGACGCCAAGAACGAGCAGGCGATGCTGGAGAGCAGGATCGCCACGCTCCAGGAGAAGGTGCGCATGGCGACCGTAATCGACTCGAACGAGATCTCAACCGACATCGTCGGCGTCGGCTCGGTGGTGCACGTCAAGGACGAGAAGACGGGCAAGTCGGTCAAGTACACGATCGTCGGCTCCGCCGAGGCCAACCCCGAAGAGGCCAAGCTCTCCAACGAGTCGCCGGTCGGTCGCGCCCTGATCGGACACAAGCGCAACGACATCGTTGCCGTGCAGGTCCCGCGCGGTCCCGCCCGCAAGCTGAAGATCACGAAGATCGACATCGGTCTCAAATAAGCTCTCGCGCGTGAGCGAGAGCGAGCAGCGGGAGCACCGGGCACACGGCCTGCCTGAGTTGATCGCCGAGCGCCGCGCCAAGGCGCAGAGGCTGCGCGAGGCCGGCGGGGAGCTCGCGCCCTACTCCTACCCCGGGGTCGAGCCGATTGCGAGCGTGCGCGGCGCCTACGAGCGCCTGGAGGTGGGCGAGGAGACCGACGACGTCCACCGTGTGGCTGGTCGCCTGGCCGCCCGTCGCGGCGCCGGCAAGGCGGCGTTCCTCGACCTCGTCGATCGCACCGGCAAGATCCAGCTTCACGCGCGCGCCGACGTGCTCGGCGCCGACACGCTCAAGCAACTGCTCTCGCTCGACCTCGGCGACCTGCTCGGCGTCGACGGCGCTCCCCTGCGCAGCCGTCACGGCGAGCTCACCTTGCGGGTAGAGCGCTTCGAGATTCTCGGCAAGGCGCTGCGCCCGCCGCCCGACAAGCACGCCGGGTTGATCGACGTGGAGACCCGCCATCGCCGGCGCGAGCTCGACCTGATCGCAAACGAGGATGCCCGCAAGCTGTTCGTCGATCGCGCGCGCATCGTCTCCGCCGTGCGCGCCTACCTCGACGGGGAGGGCTTCCTGGAGGTCGAGACGCCGGTGCTGCAGCCGCTCTACGGCGGCGCTCTGGCACGGCCGTTCACGACCCACCACAACGCGCTTAATCGCCGGCTCTACCTGCGCATCGCCACCGAGCTCTATCTCAAGCGACTGATCGTGGGGGGCCTGGAGCGCGTATACGAGCTCGGCAAGGACTTCCGCAACGAGGGCCTATCCACCAAGCACAACCCCGAGTTCACGATGGTGGAGTGGTATGAGGCCTACGCCGACTACACCGACGAGGCGGCGCGCCTTGAGGCGATGGTGGGGGGGGTGGCGGGCGCGGTCGCCTACAAGGGCGAGATCGACTTCTCCGCGCCGTGGCGGCGGGTCCGGTTCGTGGAGGCCGTCCAGGAGGGCGCCGGCATCGACCTGCGCGCCCACCGCGACGCCCCCTCGCTCGCCGCCGCGATCGCCGAGCGTGGCCTGCAGATGCCCATCGAGGGGCTCACGTGGCCGGCGCTCGCCGACGATCTGCTCTCCAAGTACGTCGAGCCCACCCTGCTCCAGCCGACGTTCGTGCTCGACTACCCGATCGAGCTCTCGCCGTTCGCGCGCGCCCATCGCTCCGAGCAGGGCCTGGCCGAGCGCTGGGAGGCGTTCGCCGGGGGCATGGAGATCGCCAACGCGTTCAGCGAGCTCACCGACCCCGACGAGCAGCGCGAGCGCTTCGAGGCCCAACGTGGGCTCGCGGCAGCGGGCGACGAGGAGACCCAGCCTCACGACGAGCTCTTCCTGGAGGCGCTTGAGCACGGGATGCCTCCCACGGGGGGTGTCGGGGTGGGGATCGACAGGCTCGTGATGCTGCTTACAAAGCAGAGCTCGATCCGCGAGGTCGTGCTGTTCCCCGCCATGCGCGACTGAAAGGTCGCGAGGGCCGAAGGGCCGGTTGGTAGACTGCCTGAAAGGCGCCGATAGGACCGCAAGCGCGTTGCTCGTGGCCCGCACAGGAAGGAAGCACCCCATGTTCGAGCGATTCACAGAACGGGCCCGGCAGGTGGTCGTTCTCGCGCAAGAGGAGGCGCGCACGCTCAAGCACAACTACATCGGCA
>PLYX01000271.1 GCA_003151895.1 Solirubrobacterales bacterium | reverse complement strand
GGCATGTTCCACCTGATGACCCACGCGTTCTTCAAGGCGCTGCTGTTCATGGGGGCCGGGTCGATCATCGGCGCGATGGCCGGCGAGCAGTCGCTCGACCGCATGAAAGGCTTCCGAGGAGCGATGCCGTTCACGTTCGCGAGCTTCATGATCGGCGGGCTCGCGCTGTCGGGGATCCCCCCCTTCTCGGGCTTCTTCTCAAAGGACGAGATCCTGCTCGTCACGGGCGAGCGCGGCGGCTGGCATTGGGCGCTGTACGTGTTCGGCTACATCGGCGCCTTCCTCACCGCGATCTACACGTTCCGGATGATCTTCAGGGCCTTCTACGGCGACCCGGTGGCGGAGGCGAAGGAGCTTGAAGCTGGCCGGTTGCGCCACGCCGCCGAGCCCACCAATCCGGCGACGGGCGAAGTGGAGGACACCGATGTGGGCTTCCCCGGTCCCACGCACGCGATCGCCGAGCGCGCGCTGGGAATGCGCGTCGCGATGGTCGTGCTCGCGATCGGCGCCGTTGGGGCCGGCCTCGTGCAGATCCCCAACGTGGACTACGTGATCGACGACTTCCTGAAGCCGAGCTTCGCGGGCTCGGCGCTCTATGAAGTGCACACCCGCGACGGGTTGCTCGTGTTCGGCTTGATCCTCGGCACGCTGCTCGGCCTGGCGGGCATCGCCGTGGCCTGGCGCATCTGGGTCAAGCAGCCCTCCATCGCCGTGGCCGCGCGGACCCGCTTCAAGCCGCTCTACACGCTGTTCGTCAACAAGTGGTACTTCGACGAGCTGATCGATGCGCTCGTCGTGCGCCCGGCGGCGACCGCCGGGCGCTTCGCGAGCACGACGGTCGAGCGGGTGCTCGTGGACGGCGCGATCGTCGGCGGCGCCAGCTCGCTGGTGCGCGCCGGGTCGGCGTCGGTGCGCGCGATCCAAACCGGCCTGCTGCGCTACTACGCGGCGCTCGTCGTACTCGGCGTGGCGGCGCTCGGCCTCTACTTCCTGCTGCAGACGTGAGCCGCTGAGATGCCCGCCCTTTCGATACTCATATGGCTGCCCGCCGCCTGCGGGCTACTCGGCGCGCTGCTCGCCGCCGGCGCAAAGTCGCCGGCCACAGACGCGGCTGGGCGCAAATGGGGAGTGCCCGGCGTGGTGGCCCTCGCCGGAACGGTTGGCGCGCTCGGCCTGGCGATCGCCTACATCGTCCAGTACGGGCCCGGTTCGCACGGGCTGAAGGACGTAACCGACATCGCGTGGATCTCTGAGTTGGGGATCCACTACAAGCTCGGCGTCAGCGGCCTGAACGTGCTGCTCGTGGGGCTCACCGCGCTGCTGTTCTTCGCCGCGATCTTCGCCGCCAACCTGCGCTCGTGGGATCGCCCGAAGCTCTTCTACTTCCACTTCATGCTCGCCGAGTCGGCCGTGCTCGGCGCGTTCCTCGCCCAGGATCTCGCCCTGTTCGTGGCGTTCTTCGACCTGATGCTGATCCCCTTCTACTTCCTGATCGGCGGGTGGGGCGTCGGTCCCGATCGCGTGAAAGCCACCATCAAGCTCGTCATCTACACGCTTGTGGGCTCGCTCTTGATGCTCGCCGCCGCGATCGCCACGGGCGTGCTCGCCGGCCAGCAGAACGGCGGGCACATCACGTTCGTGCTCTCTCAGTTGCAGGGACTTCCGCTCAGCAGGGGCTCGCAGGAGTGGATCTTCCTGTTCTTCGCCGCCGCCTTCCTCGTGAAGATGCCGGCGTTCCCGCTGCACGGATGGATGCCCGACGGCTACCGGGCGATGCCGATCGAGGTGCTGATGGTGTTCTCCGGGGTGCTCTCGAAGGTCGGCGCATACGGCTTCCTGGCGATCGTGCTGCCGCTGTTCCCACAGGCCGCCGCCCACTTCCAGACGCTGATGCTGGTGATCGCGCTCGCCTCGATCCTGTACGGATCGGCGGTGGCGTTCACGCAGACCGACGCGCGTCTGATCGCCGGCTACTCCTCGGTGGCCCAGCTCGGCTTCATCACGCTCGGAATCTTCGCGCTGAACCCGCAGGGCGCCCAGGGAGCGCTGCTGCAGATGGTCAATCACGGCCTCGTGGTGGCCCCCATCTTCTTCATAATCGCGCTGCTGGCACAGCGCGCGGGCGGCTCGCAGGACATCCGCGAGATGGGCGGCATAGCGTTCAGAGCCCCTGTGCTGGCGAGCGTCTTTTTGATCGTGGCCCTCGCCACCCTCGCGATGCCGGGCTCGGCCAACTTCGTGGGCGAGTTCCTGATCCTGCTGGGCGTGTTCAAAGCCAAGCTCGCCATCGCCGTGATCGCGTTCGCCGGCGTGGTGATGGCAAGCGTGTACGCGCTGCGGCTGTTCANNTCATCCGCGCGATGCACAACCGCGTCGGAGCAGACGTGAAATCGCGCGAGATCACCCCGATGGACGCGGTGGTGCTCGTGCCGATGCTCGCGGTGATCGTGTTCCTCTCGCTCTACCCGCAAGGGGCACTGAAGCGCTCTGAAGACTCGGTGAGCGCATCCGTGGCCGCTGCGCATCTGGCGCTGACTCCGGGACTCTCGACGGCCGCGTTTGCCAACTGCTCACCCCGCGGCGGCAGCACGGCTGCGGACGAAATCTGCGTGTCCATCCCAGCCGCGCAGGGCGGACGATGAGCCCCGTGAGCTTCATCCCGCTGGCCACCGCCCACCTCAAGGGCCCGCACGTCGACTTCGCGGCGCTCTCGCCGCTGCTGGCGCTCTTCGGCGGAGCGATCGTGGTGCTCATGGTCGGCCTGACCAACGGCTCCGCCGTCGGTGCCCGCAGGCAATGGGTGCGCGAGCAGCTCGTGCCGGCGCTTGCGCTCGCCGCGCTGGGGGCGGCGCTCGGGTTGACGATCTGGCGCTGGAACACGCCCGAGTCGATCGTGTCGGGGGCGCTGCGGGTCGATCGGCTGTCGCTCGTGTTGAACCTGATCCTCGCGGTCGGCGGCATCGCGACGGTGCTGCTCGCGTGGCGCTCGAAGGCCGCAGAGGAAGCCGCGCACGGTGAGCTGCACGCGATGCTGCTCACCACGATCGGCGGCATGGCGCTGCTCGCCGCCGCCCAGAACACGGTCGCCCTCTTCCTCGGGCTCGAGCTCCTGTCGATCCCGCTGTACGTGCTGTGCGCCACGGAGATGCGCAACGAGCACTCGCTCGAGGCGGGACTCAAGTACCTGATCGTCGGCTCGGTGGGCTCAGCCACGCTGCTGTACGGGCTCGCGCTGCTCTACGGCGCAACCGGCTCGACCGACTTCGGCGCGATCGGGAGCGCCATCTCCGCGGGCAGCCTGTCGAGCAATGCCATGCTGCTCACCGGGATCGCCCTGTGCGTCGGCGGACTCGCGTTCAAGGCATCGGTGGCGCCGTTCCACCAGTGGACGCCCGACGTGTACGAGGGAGCCCCCACCCCCATCACCGCCTTCATGGCGGTCGCCACGAAGGTGGCCGCGCTCGGCGTGCTGCTGCGCCTGTTCGACGTCGCGCTCATCGAAGTCCAGAGCAGTTGGGGCCCGGCGCTGGCGGCGCTCGCCACGATCACGATCCTCGTGGGCAACGTGGGCGCGCTCGGACAGTCCTCCCTGAAGCGAATGCTCGCCTACTCGTCGGTCGCCCAGGCCGGTTACATGCTGGCCGGCGTGGTCGTCGCCACCAAGCTCGGGACGCAGGCCACCGTGTTCTATCTCGCCGTGTACCTGTTCATGAACATGGCCGCGTTCGCGGTAGTCGTAGCACGCGAGCGCGAGACCAATCTCGGCGACAACATCCAGGCGATGGCCGGCCTCGGACGCGAGCGCCCCTGGCTGGCCTGGCCGATGACGATCTCGATGCTCGCACTCGCCGGAATCCCGGCAACCGCGGGTTTCATCGGCAAGTTCTACCTCATCGACGCCGCCGTCTCAGGCGGATACACATGGCTGGGCGTCGTGATCGTGATCGGCTCGATGATTTCATTGGGCTACTACCTGCCGGTGGTCGCCACGATGTGGATGGGCGCCGCCCCGGCCCCCGCCAAGACCCCACCGGCAGGCGCCATACCCGCGATCGCGGGTGGCTCCCCAGAGCTCGACGACGATCCGAAGGGCGCGACTCTCGGCGCGACCACCGGCGCGACCACCGGCGCTCTCGACACCCCCATCGCCACCAGCCCAGGCCCACAGCCCGAGGTCGCGTTCGTAGCCG
This sequence comes from Solirubrobacterales bacterium, assembly GCA_003151895.1. Classification (GTDB taxonomy): domain Bacteria; phylum Actinomycetota; class Thermoleophilia; order Solirubrobacterales; family Solirubrobacteraceae; genus Palsa-744. Next base: position 367 of record PLYX01000271.1, on the reverse strand, counting down.
TCATCGCCGGCGCCGCCACAATCTTCTTCGGAATCATCCCCCAGCCGCTCTTCAATCTCGTGCACGGGGTCGGCAGCGCACTCGGGCTGCTCTAGGCCCTGAGCGCCTCTGCGGGCAGCGCCCTGGCAAACCACACGCCCACGAGCACGAACGCCGAGGACCGTCGCGCGTGCGCGGCCGCTACTCGGGCGTGAAGGCCCCGAGGAGCCGCCCGTCAGCCCCGGGTAGACGAAAGGGCTATACCCCCCGTCGAACTGGCTCGCGGGGGGTCGCGCCGCGCGCCGCCGCTCGTTCGTGAAAGATGCCCTTATGGAGCTGGAGTACGAGCTGCAAACACACCGCGCGGAGGACCGCCACTGGTGGTACC
>PLYX01000020.1 GCA_003151895.1 Solirubrobacterales bacterium | reverse complement strand
ACCTCGACGCTCGTGTGCGCGCGCACGTTGACGCGCACCCGCCTGGCGCGCGCGGAGCGGCGCACGGTGTATTCGATGTCGGCCACGCCGATGAGGGTAAGGGGTCGGTCGGGGGGATAATGCGCTCTGGTATGCCCCGCTCGATCGTGAAACTGCCCGCCGAGGTGCGCGAGCCGTATGAGGTCTTCGTAAACGGCGTGCCTCAGCGCGAGGGCGTGGACTTCCAGGCGAAGGGGCGCACGCTGATGTTCGAGCGCGAACTGCGCAAGGACCGCATCTCAAAGCGCCGCTGGCTGCTCGGCGCGTGGGGCGTGGGGACCTACAAACAGGACGACTCGATCGACGTGCGCTACGAGGCGGCGGACGGCTCGCCGCGCGTGGCGGAGGCGCTCGAGATCGAATCCGCGTAGACCGACCTCTCCCACGGCCGCGCGAGCTTCAGGGCGCCGAGAATGGCGCGCGTGGCGGGTGAGCGGTTGAGCGTGTAGAAGTGGATGCCGGGGGCGCCGGCTTCGAGCAGCTCGGCGCACTGCAGCGTGGCGTGGGCCACCCCGAAGTCGATCACCGCCTCGGGCTGGGACTCGCGCGCGTGCAGCTCGTGGCGCAGTCCGTCGGGGATCGAGGCGCCGCACATCTTCGTCATGCGCTCGAGCTGGGAGATCTGGGTGATGGGCAGGATGCCGGGAATGATCGGCACGCCGATGCCGGCGGCGCGGGCGCGGGCGACGAAGTCGAAGTAGAGCGCGTTGTCGAAGAACAGCTGGGTGATGAGGAAGTCCACCCCGGCGGCGACCTTCTCAACGAGGTGGTCGATGTCGGCCTGGGGGCTCGAGGCATGGATGTGGGTCTCGGGGAAGCAGGCGGCGCCGATCGCGAACGGGTAGTCGGCCTTGATCAGCTGCACCAACTCGCGCGAGTACTCGAGGCCCCCCTCCGTCTTGACCCAGCCCTCCTGGCCGGAGGGGGGGTCGCCACGCAGGGCGAGCACGTTGTCGATCTCGGCGGCGCGCATCTCATCCAGCGTGGAGCGCAGCTCGGGGACGGTGGCGCCGACGCAGGTGAAATGGGCCATCGCCTCCAGGCCGTAGTCATCCTTGATGCGCTTGACGATCTCGATCGTCTTGGAGCGCGTGGAGCCGCCGGCGCCGTAGGTGACCGACACGAACGAGGGCTCGAGCGTGCGCAGCTCGCTCAGCGCGGCATACAGGTTCTGCTCGCCCTGCTCGGTCTTCGGGGGAAAGAACTCGAACGAGAAGACAGGCTCCTCTCGGGCGAGCAGCTCATCGATCCGCACGGTTAAAGCCTAACACGATCGTGTCAAGGTTCCGCCGGCTGCCCGGTGGGTGTCGAGTGCCCGTCGTGGTGGGGTGCAGCCCGACGGACTGCCACCCATCTCTCCGGCTCCCCGGCCTGTGCCCCGCTATGGGGTGCGATCCGCTCGGCATCTCCGAGCGCCTCCAGGTGGGTGAGCATGGCGAGCGTTTCGGTGAGCAGCCACGGCGCGCTGTGGGCGGGCATGCCGCTGTCGTAGATGCGGGTGACGATCTCGAACGCGGTGAGCGGCTGCTCGGCGATCGCGGAAAGCACCTTGCCGAGACGCTCGGCGACGAGTTCGCGGTTGCCGTCGATGTGGGCACCCACGTCGGTGAACGTGCGCCCGTGGCCCGGCAGGCACAGGCGCGCGCCAAGGCGCTCCACGACGTCGAGCGAGGAGAGGAATTCGCCCACCGGGTCGGGGGAGTAGCCGTAGTCGAAGAACAGCGAGATGCGCCCGAGCAGGTGGTCGCCGGAGATGAGCAGGCGCCGCTCGGGCTGGAACAGGNNACAGGCAGACGTGCGAGGGGGCGTGACCGGGTGTCTCGTACACGGTCCACGGGCCGAGATCGGTGTTGACGACGACTCCCGGAAGCAGCTCGCGGTCGGGGGCGATCACCGCGGCGATGCCGGATTCGTGGTCTTTGCGTTTGGCTGCGAAGCGCCGCAACGGCTCCTCCGGGACACCGCTCTGGCGAGCGACCTCGATACGCCGTTCGAGGATGGCTTCGGGGTCTTGCACACCGGCGGACATGTGCTCGTATTTGGGGTGNNGGCCGTAGTGGTCGGAGTGGGCGTGGGTGCACACGACGAGGCGCACGTCCTCGATGCTCAACCCGCACATCGCCAGCGCCCGTTCGAGCTGCACGACCGAGCCGGGCTCATGCATGCCCGTGTCGAACAGCACGACGCCGTCGCCTGCGGCGACCGTCCAGGCGTTTCCGTGCGGGACGCCCGGCCAGGGGAGCGGCAGGCGCAGGCGGAAGACGCCGGGGAGCACGCGCTCGCCCCGCCCGAGCTCGCGTTTACGGGCCGGCTCCGTCACCGGCGGAGAGACTACCTACACTTGCAGGTCACGGCTGCACAGCAAAGGAGATCGGCACATGGTCGACCAGGACAGCTCCACCGAGGATGTGGCGCGCCGCTACTTCGACGCGATCGCCGCGCGCGACGTGGACGCGGCGGTGGCGTTGTGGGCGCCGGGCGGGCGCGAGTACGTGCGCGGCCAGGTGGATGTGACGGCGCCGGAGGGCGTGCGCGCGTTCATCGGCGGACTGATGGGAGCGATGCCGGACATGAAGATGGAGGTGCTGGAGACCACCACCGAGGGCGAGCGCTGCGCGGTGCAGTGGCGGATCACCGGCACGTTCGCGGGGCCGGAGTCGTTCAACGGGGTTGCCCCGACGGGCGATCCGGTGCAGCTCGAAGGCGTGGACGTGCTGAGCGTGCGCGACGGGTTGGTGCAGGCAAACGAAGCGTTTCCCGACGGGCTCAGCTTCGCCCGCGAGATCGGGCTGATGCCGCCGCAGGGCTCAACCGCCGAGCAGCGCCTGATGGGGGCGTTCAACATGAAGACGCGCGTGACGAACCTTCCGATGCGCGACGCCGAGCTGGTGGCGGAGGGCGTGTGGGTTGTGCAGGGCCAGCCGGGACGCTGCAACGTGTACTTGATCGAGGATGCGAGCGTCGGCGGGATCACCATGTTCGACGCGGGCGCGCGCACGATGGTGCGCGCCGTGGCGAGCGCGGGGGCGAAGCTCGGCGGGATCAAGCGCGTGGTGCTCGGGCACGGCCACACCGACCACCGCGGAGTCGCGCCCGCATTGGGCGTGCCGGTGCTGTGCCATCCCGACGAGGTGCAGGACGCCGAAGGGAGCGGCGGGTTTCGCTACTGGCCGAAGGACCTCGTCGGACTGCCGACCCCCCAGCGCCAGATCCACAGAGCGATGCACCGCTGGGCGTGGGATGGCGGGCCGGTGAAGATCTCGGGCACGGTGAGCGAGGGCGACGAGGTGGCCGGCTTCAAGGTGATCGAGCTGCCGGGCCACGCTCCGGGGCAGATCGGGCTGTGGCGCGAATCGGACAGGTTGGCGCTCGTGAGCGACTGCTTCTACACGCTCGACATGTGGGGACGCAGCTGCGACCCGCACGTGCCGGAGGCGATCTACAACTACGACACCGAGCAGGCGAAGGCGAGTGTTCGCAAGCTGGCGGAGATGGAGCCGGCGGCGGCGTGGCCGGGACATGCGAGGCCGGTGACGGGCGATGTGCGCTCGAAGCTGCTCAAGGCAGCCGACGCCTGACGCGGCGCACGCGGCACGCCGAGCGTCGAACTGAGAGAGACGAGCCTTGGGCAAGCGCAACCGCGCGCGCGAGAAGCTGAGCGCCCCCACAAGCAGCTATACCGACGCCGACGGCAACGTGCTCGTGCTGCGCGGCTCGTTCACACTGGGAGCGCGGCGTGAGTACGCCGACACGCTCGCGGGCGCCGGCGGGCGGCCCGCCGCGACCCGGGAGGATGCGTGGCGGCGAGCGGTGGAGCTCCTGTTTGAGCGCCTGGCGGTGCGCTGGACGATCGCACCCCATGGCGGGGCGCACCCTGAAGGGCGCACCCAAAGGGCACACGGCAGGCAAGCGGGCGCGCCAATCGACCGCCCACGCGAGCTGCTCGCCCGTTTGCGGGTCGCCTCCCCGGAGGAGCGCGCCTGGGTGCGGGAGGTGCTGCGGGAGCACTGCAGGGAGCATTTCCCCGACGTGAAGGCGCCGTGAGACGGCCCGCCGGTGCTGAGAACGACCAGACGGGCACCACGCTAGGCGGGCCGGGACCAATGGTCGAGAACGAGCTGCCTTGCCTGCTGGACGTCGAGCATGGCAATCTGATCTGCGGTCATGTGCAGCTCGCCTACGAGCACCGCGACCACCCACGCCTCGTGCTCGACCTGCTGGGCCTCAACGGGCGCCGGCCGCGCGACGGGCTCGCCGGATCGGAGTGCTTGCCAGAACTCGGTTCGGGAGACCTTGATCTGGTTGCGCAAGATCAAGGCGAAGCGTCCGGGCGAGGATCGTCCACCACGTGAGTGGGAGATGTGTGTTTGGAGCAGCTCACCGCTGTCGAGCAGCTTCTCGAAGAAGATGTGACGTTGGCTCGGTCCGCCGCGACTCGCCGGGGGGAGTCGCGTCCACTCGTCGATCTGGAGAAACTTCTCGATCTCGCCCCAGGTCGGGGCGTCCGGCGTCATGCCTCCGAGGGATGCTCAGGCGCACCGATCAGCAACGCGCGACGGTTCGCCTCGGGCGTGAGGATCAGCCGCAAAAGCCACGGCATCTGCTCGACCCGATCGGTCTGCGCGTAGAAGCCCAGACGCTCGAAGTAGCGCTCGGCGTAGGCGACCGCCAGCTCCTCCAGCTCTGACGCGGCCTGCTCGAACGTGTCACCCCCGGCGACGAGGTTCAGCTCGGGCTGGCGCAACACGAACTCCCCTTCGGACACGCTCGAGCGCGTGTGGAACCGGAAGTGGTCCAACAGCGGCTGCATGTCCGAGAGCCCGAGCAGCAGCATCGCCTCCTTGCCGCCGTGACGCTCTATGACCATCGGCTGATGGCGATGCACCACCCCGGACATGACGTCGGAGAGCGTAGCCTTGGCCTCGGAGAGACCGCGGGTGGGAAGCGAAGCGATAGAAGCCACCAGCAGAGACTAGACAAGTTAGTCAGTCTAGTCAAATGCGTGGACTGAGCTTTCAAACGGGCTCTTCGACCAGCTCCAGCCGCGGGCCGTGGGCGCTGTCCGCCGAGACGAAACATGCGTTGGCTGGGCTGAGGAGGAACTCGTGCAGCTCGCCATCCTCGTCGCGCACCCGCAATCGGCGGCCATCCTCCTGAACGGCAACGACCGTGCCACGCTCGGAGCCGCCGCCGAAGTGCTTGATGCGGGCAAAGGCGCCGACGTGCGGGACAGGTCGTGTGGGGCCGAGCATCACAGCCAATGTACCTCCCGGCTCGCTCACGGCAAATCGAGCACGAGCAGGACAGTCCAACTGGGGGCCGGCGATTACGTCACCCCCCGGCCTGCTCGCCGATCGCCTGCTCGATCTCCTGTCCCTTGCACAGGAGCACCCATGCGTTAGGCGCGCCGCGGTGCGCTCACGCGACCGCGGAACGTCACATCGACGCAACCGCGTGCCCCCGCCGCTGTCGATACCTTCCACAGACGATGCGCCGCACGAAGATCGTCGCCACCATCGGGCCCGCCTCGCGCGAGCCCGACACGCTGCTCGCGATGGTGCGCGCCGGGATGGACGTCGCGCGGCTGAACTACTCGCACGGCACGCTGGCCGAGCACGAGGAGACCGTGCGGCGCGTGCGCGACGCCGCCGGGCGCGCCGGGCGGCCCGTGGCGATCCTGCAGGACCTGCCCGGCCCCAAGCTGCGGATCGGCGCGGTGCGCGACGGCCTGGTCGAACTGACGCCGGGCGAGAGCCTGACGTTCGAGTGCGGCAGCGAGGTCGTCGGCGACCATCGGCGGATGTCGGTCACCTGGCCGGAGCTGGCGGACTCGGTCGAGCCCGGCGCGATCATCTACCTGGCCGACGGCGCGGTGCGCCTGCGCGTGCAGGTCACGCGCCCGGACCTCAACGAGCTCGACTGCGAGGTCGAGATCGGCGGCACCGTGGTCTCGCGCCAGGGCCTCAACATCCCGGGGCCGATCGACCGCCTGCCGGCGGTGCCCAAGCGCGACCTGGAGCTGCTCACCCACGGCGAGTCGATCGGCGTCGACCTCGTGGCGCTCTCGTTCGTGCGCTCGGCGAGCGATATCGAGTACGTCCGCGAGCGGACGCGCCTGCCGCTGGTCGCCAAGATCGAGA
>PLYX01000231.1 GCA_003151895.1 Solirubrobacterales bacterium | reverse complement strand
CGTGCATCAACGCGATCAGCACCGGGATCGCGTACTTCCACTCGAATCTCAACGCGATGTAGGCGGAAATCAGGAATAGCGACGCGATGATCGCGATGATGGCGCTTTTGGCGACGGTCTGGCCGAACGTCGGGCCGATCGAGGTGCTCGAGAAGTTCTTCGTGCCCGGCGAGAGCGAACCTGACCCGAATTTCGAGTCGAGGACGGCCTTGACCTTCTGCACTTCTTCGGGTTTGAGCTTCTTCAGCGAGATCTGGAACCCCTGCCCGCCGACGCCCTTGTCCACGTACTTCTGGATCACGGCGGTGGGGTAGCCGGCCGCCGTCATCGCCGAGCGCACCTGGTTCTCGTTGACGGACTTCACGAACGCCGTCTGGATGCGCGTCCCCGATTTGAAGTCGATGCCGAGGTTCAGGCCCTTGCCGCCGATCGCCAGCGCTCCGATCAAGAGGATGCAGCCGGACAGCGAGAAGAACCAGCGCGAGGCGCCCATGAAGTCGAACGTCCATTTGCGCGTACGCTTGCTGGCGCCGAGCAGCGCCGGATGCGACACCGCCCGCGAGCGCCCCATCGCGCCGAGCGCCGCCTGCGTGGCGAGCACAGCGGTGAACAGCGTCAACAGCGTCCCGATGCCGAGCACGAACGCGAAGCCCTGTACTTCCGCGGTGGCGAGCGCGAACAGGATGAACGCGGTCATGAACGTGACGACGTTCGCGTCCACGATCGCCGCGAAGCCGCGCTTGTAGCCGGTCGCGATGCCGGCCGCGATCGAGCGTCCGCCACGGATCTCCTCCTTGACGCGCTCGAAGATCACGATGTTCGCGTCCGCCGCGATGCCGATCGTCAGGATCAGACCCGCGATCCCCGGGAGCGTGAGCGTGATCGGGATCAGCTTGATGAGCGCGAAGAAGTAGATGCTGTAGACGATCAGGCCGCCAACCGCGATCGCGCCGAGCACGCGGTAGAACGTAAGCAGGAACAAGCACACGACCGCGAAACCGACAAACATCGCGATCAGCCCCTGGTTGAGCGCCGTCTTGCCGAGCGTCGCAGACACCTGCGACTGGGAGATCAATTCGAGCTTGATCGGCAGCGCGCCGGATTGGAGCTCGTCGGCGAGGTTCTGAGCCGAGGTGAGCGTGAAGCCGCCTGAGATCTCCGACCCGGTCGTCGGGTCGATCCCTTCCGGGTTGGCGGTGAAGTCGATGAAGGGCGCGGTGATGATCTGGTTGTCGAGCACGACCGCGAAGTGCTGCTCGGCCCCGGCCTTGGAGATGCCGGGCAGCTGCGCCTGCTGGCCGCGTTCTGCGATTTCGCGCGTCACGCGCTTGAAGGTCGCGATCCCTTTCGAGCTGAATTCGAACGTGACGTTCGGAGCGCCCGAGCCGCCGTTGTCGAAACTCTGACGCGGGTTCTTGACTTCCTGGCCGTTGATCACCTGGTTGTCGTTGAGCACGTACCAGCTTTCCGGCGATGGCTGGGTGACTTTGCCTTCCTTGCCGGTGATCGGCTGCGCCTGCGCCAGCACCGTGCCGGGGTTGACCCGCACGGCGCGAATCTTGATTCCCACCGGCAGCTTCTTGCCTTCTTCATAGAGGTTGTGTTCGGTGTCCTCGGGGCCTTTCAGCACCTTCTTATGGGTGGTGTCGAGCAGGTACCACTGGCCGTAGATGCACCCGCCCACCTGCTTGGGGGTGCAGCCTTCCGCATAGGTGGTGTCGCTCTTGCGGATGATCGGCGGGCGCTTGAGCGCACGCAGCACCGCTTCGTACTCTGGCAGCCCGGTTTCCGCCTGCGCCGGTTGCGGGCCTCCCGTCACCTTCGCTTCGGTCGGCGCGGGATTTCCGTCTGGCCCGATCACGTTCGGCTCCCAGTCGTAGAAGAACAGCTGGGCGGTCTTGCCGACCTGCTGCTGGGCGCGTTCGGCGTTTGTGACGTCCGGCAGCCGCACGTCGATTTCGCTAGTGCCCGTGCGCTGGATTTCGGGTTGCGCCACGCCGAGCTTGTCGACGCGGCTGCGCATGATGTCGATCGCCCGGTTCAGCGATTCTGTGGTGACCTTCGCCTGCGCGGTGGCGCGGCCCTGGTAGATGAGCTGCACGCCGCCCTTCAGGTCGAGGCCGAGACGCGTGGGCTTGCGCGCGATCACCGCAAGCGATGCGAGCACGAGGCCCGCCACGATCAGCAGGACGAGGGCGTTTCGGCGACGGTCTCCCATGGTCCTGAGCCTACTTGTCGGGGGTGAGCACGAGCAGCAGCCCACCGTCGTCGTCGTATGCCGGGAACATGTCCGCCTTGGCGTTCGCGTCGACGTCGCGCTCTCCGCTGACCCGCACGGGCACGTCGAGAGCGCGCACACCCCACTCGAGCACGGTTTCCACGGGATCGTCGCCGTTGGCGAACTTCAGGCCGAGCACCTGCTCGACGCGCTGGCCGATCACGCCTTCCTCCTCGAGACCGGTGAACGCGAACGAGTTCTTGCCACACCCGATCACGCGGCCCTCGCCGTCGCACACGAAGAACGCGGCGTCCGGCGCCGGGTAGTAGTCGTCGAGCAGCTCGAACAGGAACGCGAAGCCGCACTNNAGCCATCGGACTCCACAGAGTAGGGGAGCCGGCGGGTCCACGTGCAACCGGCGCGAGCACCGGGCGGTATGCGTCTCCGCGGCGCATCACCGTTGGCCACGGACCCTTGCCGAAAGTGTCTCTCAGAACAGCGCGCTCGCGTCGCTCCGGCCCGCCGGCGCCTCGATGCCGAGATGGGCGAACGCGGCTGCCGTGACTGTCCTGCCACGAGCGGTGCGCTTGATCAGGCCCTGCTGGAGCAGGTAGGGCTNNCCGCGACGGCGAGCGTCGAGAGCCCCACGGGCCCGCCGTCGAACTTGACGCAGATGGCTCTCAGGATCTCCCTGTCGAGCCGGTCAAGGCCTCGTTCGTCCACCTCGAGCAGGTCCAGCGCGCCGTGCGCGGCGTCGGCGCTCACGATGCCGTCGAGTCGCACCTCGGCGTAGTCGCGCACGCGCT
>PLYX01000037.1 GCA_003151895.1 Solirubrobacterales bacterium | reverse complement strand
GCAATGCGCCCGGCCTACCTGGCGGCTGTCCACGGTCGGCTGGCACGACGGTCGCCATGACCTGCGCCCGTGGACGCACTACTTCCTTGGCGTTCTCACCGCCGCCTACAAGGAGTTCGAGAGTCGCACAGGCGCGATCGGTGGCCGCGGGTCTAAGAAGGCGCTGATCACGACGTTCATCGACTCGCTGATGGTCGGGGAGTTCGCGATCGCCGACGTCCGCCAAGCGGCACCCGGGGTCAGCGATGGCTACGTCAACAAGGTCTTGGGCGAACTCAAGCGGGCCGGGAGGATCGAACCTCTGGGCACGGGCCGCGGCGCTCGCTGGCGACGACTGAGGACTAACTGAGCACACCTCCTGCAGAGAAGCTGCTCCTTCTAGTCTAAACGTACTACTAAGGCCGGAGATAGAGCAGGTTCGGTTGGCGCTGGATAACGGCGGATAAGTCTTGATAACTGGCGGCGCTCGGGCTCCAATGACGTATCGGCCGCTCACCATGAGGGCCACTGCCGCTAGGATGCGAGGCTCCAAGCCGACGTAGCTCAGCCGGTAGAGCACTCGCATGGTAAGCGAGAGGTCGTCCCCTGGCAGGCCCATTGGCACGGCGTGGCCACTCGGCGAGGCACTGAAGGCATCGGCTATGCCTGTCAACCGGACGGCCTAGCGTGTGTAAGCCTGCGTGTAAGTCCTGCCAGAGCAGGGGGTGTTCGTTGACGTTCGTTGACGATCAAACGTGCCTCGCCGCCGGCTCCAGAATGAGCCCGTTTGCATGGATTTGGCTCTGCAGAGCGAGCGGGGGACCGAGGAATCGAACCTCGAGCAAGGGTTTTGGAGACCCGGCGATATGGGGTCATTTGGCCTGTAGGTATGGGGTTTTCGTCTTTTTGGTTGCACTTTTGGTTGCACTTTTGGTCGGCTGATTGCGCCTCAGCCGGCCGTGAGGCCAGCCCAATAACGCCCGCCGGACGGGTGGATGCTTCAGACGCTGAGCACCGCACCGAAGCGCTCGTCGAAGGCGTCGCGCGACTCGACCGCGATCGCCTGGGCAAACCGACTGGCGGTGACCGTGAAGCGGTCGAGGAAGCCGACACTGCCGAGCAACACCAGGCCATCGCTGTGCCAGCCCTCGATGAAACCGACCTGTGCCTGCCATTCGCGATAATCGCCTGTCTCGGCGTCGCTTGAGTGCAAACGCAGGTTGACCGTCTTGTAGCGGGCCGTGACGACCCTGCCTCCAACCGCGTGTGAGGTCTCCCCCTCGTTCTCGTCAAGGTCGATCCCAAGCTGCTCGGTAAGCAGATCACTCGCGAGAATCGCGTCGGCCCCGGTATCGACCAAGCCGACCAGCTGCCCCGTGCTCTCCTCCCCGTATGCGAGCGATACTGGCACGAACGGCCGAAGCACCGGCTCGCCAAGCCGTGTGGACTGGGCGTCCTCCCGGTAGGCGTAGAGCCAGAGGTGTGGGTGCTCCTCAGCCAAGGCCTACGTAGAGAGGCTCATCCGCGTAGGGAACGCGCCCATGCACGACGACATGGTTGCGGCCCTTCGCCTGTTCGAGCACCACGCGGGGATCCTCGTCGGCCAACACGATCTCGCCCGTGCGCCAGTCGATAGCCACGTACTGGCCCTCATAGCCCGTGAAATCGGTGTGAATCGCCTCCATCGATCGAAGTCTAGCGTCGCCGATCGTCATATCGACACCGCCGACGGCATGGGGCGTACGTCTTGCATGTCCAGATAGGCGCTCAGACGATCGGCGCTCTCGCGCTCGGCGCCTGGCATCAGGTGTCCATAGCGGTCGTAGCTGGTCGTGATCGAGGAGTGGCCGGCACGCTCACATCGCCAGACGGAGGGGCCGGGAGGGCCCTCGCGTGTTCATGAACACGCGCAGCCTGACACCCCAGCCGAGTCCAGATACCTCAGCCGGTCCTCACCGTCAGCGGCACCAACCCCTCCCTTCGTCCTCAAACAGAGTGGCGCCTAACACGCGTCAACCCGTGGCCCAAAGTCATCGCGCGCGCATCCGACTCACGCGTTGACCGATCGCGACGTCAGCCGGATATCTGAACGCGCCGATTGGCGCCGCATGCCGCTTGTGCGACGTGGAGTTGCTTCTGGCTGCTATATGAACCTCCCCCGCCTGAAGGCCGGGGTTTCGCTCACGCCCCGAGGGGCGTGAGAATAGCTTGGGCTTGGGATGCCGGTCGCCCGGCTCCTTGCTCCCTTTGCTTCCTGGGGGGTTCGGGCGTCTCAGGGGTCTTCGACGACGCCCGTCCTTCACAGGCTCTTCGGGTCCGTGGACCCTCGGGAACCGGCGTTCCACCGGCCGATACTGCGGGTGCTTGCTGTGCTGCTGCTGTCTGCGCGAGCCCTCGCTCGCGGATGTTGCACGCGGCGTTGACGTCCGCGTGGCGCTCGAACCCGCAGGCCACGCAACGGAAGGCCGCTTGGCTTTCGCGGCTTTCCGCTGCGACGTGCCCGCAGGCAGAGCATTCCTGCGAGGTTCGGTAGGGGCTCACGACGCCGAGGGCCGACCCGTACCACACGCACTTGTATTCCAGCTGGCGGCGACCCTCGCCCCAGCACTCATCGAGGATCGCACGGTTCAGCCCCGCCTTCTGCGCGACGTTCGAACCGGGCTCCTCGATGGTGCCCTTCGCCGAGGCGGTCATGTTCTTGATGCGCAGATCCTCGATGAGGATGAGGGGGTGGCTCTTCGCCAAGCGCGTGGTCAGCTCGTGCAGCTCGTTGTGCTTGCGAGCGCACAGGCGCCGGCGGTAGCGTGCGAGCCTTCGCAGAGCCTTCTCGCGGTTACGCGACCCCCTCTCGCAGCGGTTCACCACCGACTGCAGCCGTCCGATCTTCGCCCACTCGGCGTCGGTGAGGACCGGCAGGTGGACGAGCTCGCCCTCGGAGGTCGCGTAGCTGTTCGCCACCCCCGCGTCGATGCCCAGCGCCAGTCCCGCGGGCGTCCTCGGGTCGGCCATCTGCACCTCGCAGGCGAAGCTCACGTACCAGCCGTCGGCCTCGCGGGTGACGCTCGCGTGTTTGAGCTTCCCTTCGTAGAGGCGCTCGCCCAGGCGCGGCCAGCAG
>PLYX01000024.1 GCA_003151895.1 Solirubrobacterales bacterium | reverse complement strand
TCTCCCTGGAGCAGGTCCTCAAGGACCTCCAGGCCCAGGGCGTGCCCCTCACCGGCGAAGAGATCGCCGAGGCCGAGCTGCGCACAGCCTGGGAGGCCATCACAAACGTCATCCCGATCGTTCCTCATCGCAAGCCGCCCGCGCCGATCGAGCCACTCGGGGAAACCGTGCAGCTGGAGCTGTTCGCGGCATAGCGACAAGGTTGAGCGACGGCGCTTGGAACCCCTCCGCATCCCCCCCTACAATGAAGTGTCAAGGAGCTGGCCCGCGCGGCCGATTCCCCTCAAGGAGCATTTTGCAATGGCTACCCGAACTGACAACGAAATCCGCGAGCTGAGCCCCGAGGAGTGGGACCAGCGAGTCGATGAACAGGCACGCAAGCGCCTGGGCATGAGCGGCGAGGAGTTCGAGCGGCGCCTGAACGCGGGCGAAATCGACATTGACGATAGCCCTGACGTGACGCGCGTCGCGATGATGCTCCCGCTCCATGCCACCCCCAAGTAGGACACCCGCCGAGGCCGTCGAGCACTACCGCGGCAGGACCGTGCGGCTGCTGTCGTGCGTGACCAGCGTCCACGTCGTTGTCCGCGCCTATCACGCCTCGGACGCGCCGCACCAGCTCGAACTCGCTGACACGGCGAAGATGCGCGGTGGCCCTTTCTCGTTCGACGTCGCCGAGCAGTACGAGGTTCGCCAGGACGTCGACGGTTGGCGCGTCGAGATTCTCGGCTACCTCTACGCCATCGGATACGAAGGTCGCGAGCTCATTGCCTACCACTGGCATCCCCGCGGCGCCAGTCCGATAACGCGGCCGCACATGCACGTCGGCGCCGATGTCCAGGTCGGCGATCGGTGGCTCGCGAAGGTCCACCTACCCACGGGGCCGGTCGGCCTCGAGCAGGTCGTCGCGCTGGCGATCGCCGAGCTTGGCACAGAGCCCCTGCGCGACGATTGGCAGCGACTGATCGACGAGGCCGCAGCCCGCTGACGGCCGGTCGGCCGCAGGTCGCCTCTCCCGTCAGCGGTGCTGACGCGCGGCGGGCCGGTGCAGAGTGCTTGTCACGGCGAGCTGGTGATCGAGCTTCGCGCTGACGCGGATCGTGGCGCGCGCCGCGACCATCCCGACGTGATGCGCGTCGCAATGCTGCTGCCACCTCGTGCCGAGTTTGAGTAGAACGCCGCCGAGGCCGTCCAGGCTGGCCACACCTGCACCGCCCGCGCCTTACGGCAGGCCGTCACGTCCGGTCGAGACGGACAGGCTTTCCGTCGGGATGTACGAACGAGATGTCGATGCCGAGCCGCATCGCGCTCGCGATGTTGGCGAGCTGGCCGAGTGTGAGATTGCGACGGCCAGCTTCGACAGCGGAGACGTAGGAGGCTGAGACGCCGACGCGCTCGGCGACCTCGGCCTGGGTGAGCCCAAGCGCTCGGCGGGTGTCTCCGAGCTTGCGCCCGAGGATCTTCGCGTGGATCTCGGATGCCGCGGTTCGCGGCATCGTGTCAAGCGGCAGTGGAGTAGTGGAAGGCAGCGTCAACCGGCTCGGCCACGGTGACCTCGGTGACCTCGACGTTGAGGTCACCGCTGTGGAAGGCGAAGGGCAGCAGTCGCGCCCAGCGCTCGGCACCGTCGGCTCGCGTCACCCGCTCCCTGGTCTCGGGGTCGATGACGGCGATGTCGAGGTTGATCCACTCTGCGCGAGGACCACTGATCCTCACCCCCTCGCCATCGGCGAGTAGCTGCGCGACAGGCAGCTCGATCCATTCGATGGTGCCTGGGTCGCGCTCGAAGGTTGTGAAGTTGACTTGGATCATGGGCGAGGCTCCTTCAGTATCTGGATGCTTAGGTTGACCTCTTGAGTTATGATGCTACCACGTCGAACTGAACGTATTTGGCACGACATCCGACCCTGAGCGGTGCTACGTTGCTCCTGGGCCGTACACTTGCTCAGGTGAGAATACGGTCCGATCTGAGACAAGCCCTGGGAGACCGGGGCTTGTTGTCTGAGCCGGCTCCGATCTGCCTGCTGTGGAGCAGTAGCGCGAGAGCTGTATTACCTCCGCGTGCTCGCGTACAATGGACGCTCAAGGGCGCGGCATCGACGACCGATCCCACACTTACAGGACCCTTTGCTATGGCTACCCGAACCGACAACGAGATCCGCGAGCTTGACCTTGAGGCTGGCCGCGAACTCGTCGATGAGCAGGCACGCAAGTACCTGGGCATCAGCGGGGAGGAGTTCGCCCGTCGTTGGGAGACCGGCGAGATCGACGCCGACGATGACCCCGACGTGATGAGGGTCGCGATGCTGCTCGGCTTTGCCCGCTAGCACTCCGGCCGAGGCCGTCGAGGTCTACCGCGCTCGACGGGTCGCGCTGCTCTCGTGCCTTACCCCCGCTTACGTCGAGCTACGCGGCTATGCACCCTCACCCAGGCCGCATCCCTTCGCGCTCGCCAAGGGCGAGACCGTGCGACTGCGGGGAGAGAGCGAGCTTGGCCTCTCGGTGATCGAGGAGTACGAGATCGCGCAAACCGTCGAGGGCGACTGGCAGGTGCGGGTGGTCTCGTACTTCTACGCCATCGAGCAGGAGGGCACGGAACTGATCGCCTACCACTGGCACCCGCACGGTGTGAGCCCGATCACCGACTCGCATCTGCATGTCCGCGCCGACATCCAGGTGGGCGACCGCTGGTTCGGCAAGGTCCACCTCCCCACGGGCGCAATTCAGCTGGAGAGGATCGTGGCGCTGACAATTCGAGAGCTCGGGGCTGAGCCGCTCCGCGACGAGTGGGAGCGGCTGATCGACGAGGCCGCCGTCCGATGACGGCCGTCCGCCGCGGTTGCCTCTAGGAGCGTGGGTCACTAACCCGCCTGGTGGCGTCCGGCGGGTTTAAGACAATCTGCGTGTCCACGACGCGGAGGTTGTGATGTCGGCCACGGTGGTGCAGGAGCGGTTGGTGGAGGTGGCGGAGGGCGAGAGCGCTCGGCGCCCCGAACGAACGCCGGCGGGTGAGCAGAAGACCTTTCGTTCCTATGATCCTGATCAGGTGTTGTTGATCTCGCCGGTGCTCTCGGAGTGGGTGCCGGAGGGGGATCTGGCGCATTTCGTCTCGGATCTCATCGAGACCGGGGTGCTTGACCTGTCGGCGATCTACGCCTCATATGAGGGGGAGCGCGGCTACCCGCCGTATGACCCGCGGCTGATGGTCAAGCTGCTGGTGTATGGGTATGCGAACGGGGTGATGTCTTCCCGCAAGCTGGAGCGCGCTACCTACCGGGATGTGGGGGTGCGGATGCTGTGCGCCGATCAGCATCCCGACTACCGTTCGATCGCGCGTTTTCGTAAGCGTCATCTGGAGGCGCTGGGGGAGCTGTTCGTGCAGGCGCTGCGACTCTGCAAGCAGGCTGAGATGGTGGGGCTGGGGACGCTGGCGCTTGATGGGACGAAGTTGCGCGCGAACGCCTCGCGCCACAAGGCGATGAGCTATGAGCGGATGGTCCGCAAGGAGTCACAGCTCCAGGGCGAGATCGCACAGTTGCGCAAGAACGTCGATGCGCTACTCGCCGACGCCGAGCAGCTACGGCCGGCGCTCGAGCAGCTCCAGGAGAACCTCGATGCGATCGACGCGCAGCTGCCCGAAGATGCGGCGTTGACCGCGGATGCCGGCTACTTCTCCGAGGAGAACGTCAAGATCACCACCGAGCACGGTCTCGATCCATTTATCGCGACCGGACGCTTCAAGCGTTCAGAGCCACCCGCTCCCGCCCCACGCGGCCCGATACCGAAGGACGCGACGCCCAAGCAGCGCATGGCGCGCAAGTTGAAAACCAAGCAAGGGCACACCGTTTACGCTCGGCGAAAGGCGATCGTCGAGCCGGTATTCGGCCAAATGCACACCGTCCAAGACGCCAGACAGCTGCTGCTACGCGGCAAGCCAGCCGCCCGCGCGCAATGGCGCTTCCACTGTGCGATCCACAACCTGCTCAAGGTTCACCGCAACGGTGGCCTTACGCTCATCGGCACCGGGTAAGCCCACCGACAGGGCTCCCACGCACCCCAGGAGCCCCAACCGAGGCGCCCAGCCACCCCCTACCGCAGTCAGTACCAGCCACCCACCGGGCCGCGACCAGCGCCATCAGCGCCGATCTTCGCCCCCCACCTCCGCCAACTTGCAATAGAGACTCACGCTCCTAGCACGAGCTTCTGCGCGACACTGTCGCTCACCAACTTCGGGACGGTGGCGTTCTCGAGCGCGACGGCGACCGCGCACGGGCACACCGGCGCGGTCGAGGACCCGGACTGGTCGGCCACGACCCTCGAACTGCGCCAGGACGCCGGCGCGACTGCCCCCGGGCCCGCGGCAGCTCGCAACCAATTCGCGCGCGCGTTGAGGGTTGCCACGCCCTCATCGGCGTCCGGCTCTGACGGGTCCTTCGCGGTGACCTGGAACGAACAGACGATCCAGACTGAACAGCCCTCCGTACCTACGCTGCCCAGCTTCAATGGCGGCCCACCTTGAGCCAAGCGAGGTTTGGGGCACTGGTACACGGTGCGGGGCATTCATACACTTATCTAACGGTTTCTTTACGGGGCTCTTGGCTGGCACGGCGATGCTCGGGGCCACCGTGTCGCGTGTTTTTGGCGAGATGCGGTGCCTTCTTTGCTCTGCGACCCCTGACTGAAGGAACCTGTGTCTAAACGCAACGAACGACCTTGGCTGATCATTGCTCTGGGCGTGCTGTGCGTCGTGGCGGTCGTCATCGCCTACACGACCGTCGGCCAGGCATCATCCGCGACTGCCCAGAGCCGCCGCACGGCGACGGCGGCGCAGGGTGTCGTACAGCAGACGGTCTCGGGAAGCGGCACTCTCAAGCCCGCAGCGAACGTCGGCGTCAACTTTGCCGCGAGCGGAACGCTCACGGGTGTCTTCGTGAGCGTCGGCGACCACGTCAAAAGCGGCGAGCTGCTGGCCGAAGTCAATCCGAGCAGCGCGGAGTCGAGCCTGCGCTCGGCCGAAATCGCCCTGACTACCGATGAAGCCGCTTATCAGGACGCGGTCAAGGGACTCACGCCTGCGGA
>PLYX01000132.1 GCA_003151895.1 Solirubrobacterales bacterium | reverse complement strand
CTTCCGTCCCAATCAAACCCCGCAACCTGCAGCCCGGGCCGCGATGCGCGCTCTTGGCGCGTGCGCTCTTCTGCGCCTTCGCCGTGATCTTAGCCCGCGCCTCGGGACGCTCGCTGACCCAGAGCTGACGAGCCTCGTAGGGGATGCTTCACGTGCGAAGACCACGCGGCGGGGCCGGTGGCTTCTCGACCCGCCGCGGGGGCGGAAGCGGCTCCAGGCGCGCGGCGTCTTGCACCCGCGAGACGCGAAAGACGCACAGGCACACCCCTCTGGATGCGCGGCCGAGCGGTACATCAGGCCATCAAAGCCGCTGGCGTGCAGTTGCTCGCCCACGCGCTGGAAGAAGGGCCACTGATCCCGTCCCGGCAGGGCATCTGGGCACAGGCGGCCGGTACAGCGGATCGCTGTCCATCGGCGTGTGACGCAGCCAGGCGCCCGAGACGGGCACGCTCGCCACGGGCAGCCTCTCCACGGCGAGTCTATGAGAACGTGGGGGCTTCGAGCCCCGCCACGATCCCGGAGAGCTCCTCGTAGCCACCCGAGGCGAGGACGTCGATCGGCTTGCGATGGTCCAGCGCCGCCAGCGGACGGTTGAGCCAGACCGGGACGTACTCCTGGTCGAGCACGCCGGCAAGCCGCTCGATGATCGCCGAAAGCTCAACCAGACGCTCCGCCCGTCGCCCCCTGGGCGCACGTGTGCGATGCAGCCACGCGCTGACCGTCGAGACGCCCGCGCCGGTCGCGCGCGCGATGTCGCGCTCCGTCAGCGGCGCGAGCCGCCTGATCCTTATCGCCTCATCCGCGTACGCCAAGCTCACATGCGACATTGTAGCAAGAAACGGAAGCTAAATGGAAGGCGCACGGCCACGTCAGCGCATCGCGCTGAATCCCACGGCCCGATGTTCCCGAGGACGGTGACAAGGACACGCTCGCAGCGCTCCGTGACGCGCTGGCTGTAGCCCGCTGCGCTTGCCTTGCTCAAAATCCGATCGCCTCCCTGCGCAGATGATCCGCCTGCTCGGCGCCGCGAAGCGGGTCTGAGCGCAGGTCCACATACACGCGGAAGCGGTTGGCGAGCCACACACCGCTGCGCTGCTCGGCGAACGCCAGCGGGGAGTCATCGCGGGCCTGGCGAAGCACGAGGTTCGCGCCGAGCTGCACGGGCTCGGCGTCGAGCAGTGCAGCGACCTCGCCCAGCTGATGTCGTGCGCCGACCCACAGCGAGACGACCGGGACGGCGCTCAGAAATGGAGCGAGCAGATCGGCCGCGGCGGCGCCCGTAACGGCGTGGCCGATATCCGCGTCGGCGAGCAAGCGCGAGACGTCCTCGGTCAGCGCCCGGGAGGTGGTGGCGAAGCGGTGGCAGGAGAGGTCGTGCACACCCCGATCGCGCGCCTCCTCGGCCCACAGGTCCAAGAGCGCGCTCGGGTTTGACAGGACACGCACCTTGCGCGGGCCACTGCCCCTGCTCTGGACGATCCCCTCCTTCTCCAGGCGTGCCAGGACATAGTGGGCGAGCGTCGTGGAGACCTCGGCGCTTCGGGCGAGCCCAGCCACGGTCCACTCACGCTCGGGTTCGAGCAGCAGGGCCTGTGCCGCCACCGCGGCACGTCCCGCGAGACGTCGTTCGGATACGCCTGCGCCGAGCTTGCCGCCACCTCCCCGCCGCTCGACATGCACGACGAGGCCGGGGAAGCGAATCTGAGCACGGCCGCGCGCGTCCACGATCCCGATACCGTGGTCATCGAGCAGCCGCCTGGCATCCGCCGTGCTGTCCTCGGCGACGAGCAGCAGCGGCGGCGAAGGCGATCTCTCGGCAAGCTCATCCTCGCCGCGGATCGCAGACCATGCCTCGGGCGTGCGGACGCGCTGCCTGAACTCGACGCGCACCGCCGGCCCGTTGTCTGTGAGCAGCAACGGGTCGGCCTCAGCCGCGGCATCCTCCAGTCCGGGGATGCGCCGTACAAGCTCCAGCACGTAGCCGGTCGCACCGCCAGCAATATTTACTGATTCAGCCATATTCACCGTCGCTGTGAATACAGGGACTGTGAATAAGCTAGGTCAGTCGTCAAGTATCGCCAACGCCGGAGAAGACGTCATACGCCCTCTCGTCAAACAGCCAGAATCGTGCTTCTACGACCAACGCATATGCGTCCGGCGCCCTACGGGTCGCCCCGATCGCGACCTTCGCGACCAGGGCGAGCGGGTAGCCGTAGACGCCGGTGGAGATCGCCGGGACCGGGACCCGGCGGACACGAGCACCGTCTCTGGATCCCGCTCGCGAGCAGCAGCTAAAGACTGCGACCTTCGCGCTCCAGACGCTCCAGGAACTCCGTAGCTTCCCGGTTAGTCCGGAGCACACGGGGATCCCGCAGAGCCTCCTCGTACTCGTCGGCATCGACGACTACGGTCAAAAACCCAGCCTTGGGGGCCTGGGCCCTGTTCTTGGGATCAATCGTCGTGGCCACCGCTTAAGCGTAGCAAGCGAGAATCTCGAGCCTGCACGCTTGCCTTGCTCAAAACCCGATCGCCTCCCTGCGCAGATGATCCGCCTGCTCGACGCCGCGAAGCGGGTCTGGGCGCAGGTCCACATACACGCGGAAGCGGTTGGCGAGCCACACACCGCGACGCTGCTCGGTGAACGCCAGCGGGGAGTCATCGCGGGCCTGGCGAAGCACGAGGTTCGCGCCGCGCTCGACGGGCTCGGGTTCGAGCAGCAGAGCCTGTGCCGCCACCGCGGCACGACCCGCCGATGGGACCCCAGCCCCCCTCGTGAGACGCCGCCAGGGAGAGGGACAGACGCGACGGCGTCTCACGACGAGGTCCGGGGGGTGGGAAGGTTCAACGCGACGGACTGCGACCCGGACCCACGCCCCGTCAGGAGCGCGTGCTCTGCGCGCTGATCGCGCCGTGCACCTCCCTGCCCCTCTCCGTGAGCGTCCAGGCGTTGGGCTCCCCGCGCGCCGCACCCGCCCCCTTGTTCTCGATCAAGCCGAGCCGGCGCAGGCGTTTGAGGAGCTTTGAGATCTGGCCCTGGTCGGAGATGCCGGCGGCGTCGCCGACGCGCCTGTTGGAGACGCCCGGGTGCGCGCCGACGGCCATCAGGACGCGCACCGTGCGGTAGGTGAGCCGCATCTCAAGATCGCGCAACGGATCGCTGTTGACCGGGCGCGGGCGGGCGGGCGCCTTCGGGACGGGCCGGTCGAGCTCCTTGCGGGCCGCGGCCGGCCCGAGGTAGGGCAGAACGATCATTCCCATGAGCGGGCCTGTCAGCTCGGTCAACCGTCCAGGGTTCTTCTCCCCCATGCGGGGACGAGCCAGCAGCCGCCCGTGCAGGACGGCCAACACGCCACCGACGATGCCCTCGGCCGTGAGGGGTGGTGGACCGTCGCTCCCCTTCGCTTCAAGCCGGCCTTCGTCGACCGCTGTGATGACTTGGGCGAGGACGCGCCGGCGGCGCTCAAGCGCCTTGGGTCCCGCTCCGAGCGTCTCCACGATCACGAGCCGGCCCATACCGGGCTCATAGTCGAGGAGCTGGAGCAGCACGCAGAGTCCGGCCCGGATCTTCTCGCGCCATATCGCCGGCTGCTCATACGCGAGGACGACCTCGTTGGCGATGCGTGCGATCGCGTCGTCGAACGCGGCGAGGAAGCAGTCCTCGCGATCGCTGAAGAGCTCGTAGAACGTGCGGCGCGAGACGCCCGAGCGGGCCACCACGCGCGCGACGGTGACGTTGGCGGCGCCGCGCTCAGCGACGACCTCGACCATCGCGGCGAGCATCCGCGCGCGCTGGATGTCAGAAACCTGCCTGCCGTGTGCCCCTTGGGTATCCCCGAACGGGGGCTCGCGCCCCAGCCCGTCGCGACCCGGGGAAAGCTGCTCGAATGGGGGATCGTCGCCGGAGCCTTGTCGTTTGGGAGACATCTGCCTGAGTACCTCGATCGGCTGTGGCTTCCCCTCGCCGCTATTTCTTCTTCGTCTTCCTGACCGGGCCGTAGCTCTTGCGGGCCTGCTTTTCGCAGCTCTTGCGCTTACCCTTGTTCTTGTCCTTGTGACACGCCTTCAGCGCCTTGGTGAGCTTCTGCGCGTTTGTCAGCCTCTTCGTCGTGGTTTTGGTCGTGGTTGTCTTGGCGGGGCCGCCGAGGATCGGGGTTTCCTGAATGATCGACGCGGGGTATTCCGCGGTCGTGAACGTACCGTCGGCCCCGTAGCTGGTGCCGCCGCCGTTGCTCGCCAGGAGCCGGTAGTGATAGGTCGTCCCCGGTTGGAGGTTCAGGAGCGTGACCGATACCGGCTGGGCGCCCGTGAAGGCTCCCAGGTTGACTTCGACTGTCGGCCAGCTCTGCCCGTAGGCCGTGGTGGCGCCGTACTGGAACTCGTAGCTGGTGCTCCAGCCCTCCGGGTCGATCGTGCCGCTCAGCAGCGCTTCGCCGTGGGTCACGGCGCTCGCCGCGCCCGTCCCGACCGAGGGGGCGGGGATCGCCAGCGTCGTGAACGTCTCGTCGGGACCCATCACTTCGGTTCCGCCAGGGCTGCTCGCCATCAGCCGGTAGTGGTAGGTCGTACCGGCCTGCAGGCTGCCGACGGGCTGTGACACCGGCACCGTTTCGGCGGTGATCGGCGTGTAGTTGTCGGGGATCGGCGCGATCTGGCCGTAGGCGGTGCTCGTGCCGTATTCGAAGTGGTAGTTGACGAGCGCTAAGCCGGTTTCGAGCGTACCGTTCAAGGTCGCTGAGAACTGCGAGACGTTCGACGCGGGCAGAGGACCGGCCACGGGCGGCGAAAACGGCTCGGTTTCGAACGTCCTGTCTGCGCCGAGGTTGACGCCGTTGGAGTTGTCCGCCTTCAGGCGGTAGTGCACCACGAGGCTCCCGGCCCGCAGCGGGGGGCCCGCGACCTGCGCACTGACCGCCACCGGGCTCGATCCCGAGCCGGGAGCGGGCACGCACGCGGCCGTGTGGCCGTAGGCGAGGCTCGTCCCGTATTCGAATTGACAGGAGGTGACTTCTTCCCCGTCGGGGTTCACGACGCCTTCGAGCTTCGCGCACACCCCCTGAACGGCGCTCGCGGCGCCGGTGGTCACATCGGGGAACTGCACGACCTTAAAAATCGCGACGGTGCCCGCTTCACGCTCAGACGCATACACGCTATGGGTCGTGCCGTTCACGGCGATGCCTTCGGAGGAGGAAATGCTGCCCGAGCCGAAGGTCTGGACAAGCGAGCCGCCGCCGTAAGGTTCCCCAAATGGGCCGTACCGGGCGATCGAGGTCCCCTGATCCACAAATAGACCATTGGTCGCCGGGTCGATCGCGAGACCCGTCGTACAAGCACAGCTCGTTACTTCTTCGGCCAGCGTTTCCCCAGCCTTATTGAACTTCGCAACAACCGGTACTCCCCTAACGAGATACAGGTTCTCTTCAGAGTCGACCGCGATCCCGGGGCTCCTGCCAAACGCCGGTGTCAATGAGGCAAGCAGTTTGCTTTCTTTGGCGCTGCTAAACTCCTGCACGCTCCCGCTTTCTTCACCGACCCACACGTCACCCGAAGGGTCGACCGCGACACCGATCGCCGCGCTCGCAAACCCTTTCAACTCGAAGACAAACGCGCCCGTCGAGCTGAGCTTGTCGATCACATTGTGCCCCTTGTCGATGACATACACGTCATCTTTGGAAGGACCGGTGGAGTTGTCAACCGCGACAGCACTCGGAGAGCTGAAGCCTTCAGGGAAGCTCGGGTTGCCGCTCCCATTGAACTGGGCGATGTAGTTCCCTTCCGCGTCGAACTTCTGCACGCGGTTATTGCCCTGATCGACGACGTACACGTCGCCGCTGAAGTCATCGACCGCCACGCCGGCGGGACTTGAGAACTGCCCATTGCCTGAGCCCGAAGCACCGAAGACAGCACTGGGCACAGTCGTGTAACCCAGAAACGCCGCAGCGGGCCCGGCTGCGAGCGCCAACTGCGCGCCGAGCACCACAAGGCCCGCCAGCCCAATCCGGCGAATTGTGTTGTGAGCGCTCATCGCTTGCCCCTCCTGTTGACGCCGTTGCGGTGGTTTGCCTTACTTGCTCTACTTGCCGTCTTCTGTGCCGCGCCGTATCTCTTCCTCGCTTGCTTTTCACACGCGGCGCGCTGCTTCTTCGGCTTCTTCCCACACACTTTCAGCGCGTTCTTGAGCTTTTGCGCGTTCGTCAGCGCCTTCGTCGTCTTGGTCGTCGTGGGTGTCTTCACTTCGGTTGGGAACGTCACGACCTGGGTAGCTATCAGCGGCGGGGGCGGGGGGGCGGTGATCACCGACCCGGGGACCGGTACGGTCGTGAGCGTCTGGTCGGTCCCATAGCTCGTGCCGAAGATGTTGCTCGCCACGATCCGGTAGTGGTAGGTCGTGCCCGGCGCAAGGCCCTGCAGGCCGGCCGCGAACGTATGCGCACCGGCCTGCACGCCGGCGTCGCCGAAGATCCGCGTGCCGTAGCTCGTGTCGGTGCCGAGATCGAACTCGTAGGTGCTCTGGAATCCCTGGGTGTCGATCGTTGCGGTCAGCGTGGCGGCGTTCTGCGCCACACCGCTCGCCTGCCCGGTGCTCACCACGGGCGGCTGCAAGGGCGGTGTCGTGAACGTCCGGTCGTTCCCGATGTCCTGGCCGAGCGCGTTGCTCGCGATAACGCGGTAGTGGTAGGTAGTGTCGAGCGCAAGGCCCGTGAGCTCCTGTCCGACGACGGCAGGACCATTGAGACCAATGCCGATGTCTGCGTCGGGTACCGGGACGCTCGTGCCATACGCCGTGCTCGTGCCGTATTCGAAGTGGTAGCTCGTGTCCGCGTGGCCCGGGCCGATGGTCGCGTTCAGCGTCGCCGAGGTCTGAGTCACCGCCGAGCTCGAGACGCTCACAAGCGACGGTTCGCTCTGCTTGGCGTAGATCCACACGACGTTGTTGGCGCCGTCGGTCACGTACACCAAGCCGGTCGGGCCGACCGCGAGCGTGTCGATCGCACCCAATCCTGAGCTGCCGATCGTGCCCATGCCGAAGTCGGTCAGCTCAGCGCCGGCTGGGCTGTAGAGAACGACGTGGAAGCCGGACCCGTTGTTCTCGCCGACGAAGATGTCGCCGGCCCCGTCCAGGGCGAGCGCCTGGGAGCCGTCGCTTCCCGTTCCGCAGATATCGCCTGAGGCCGCGGTGCACACGTTCCCTTTGGTCGTCTGATCCACGCCGGTGCCGATCGCCACGATGAACGCGCCGCCCGGGCTGAACTCCTCGACCCGGCCGTTGCCGTTGTCGGCTACGTAGACGTTCCCGGCCGCGTCGACCGCCACTCCGGTCGGCTCTTTCAGCGCCTCCGCGCCCGACCCGGTGATCGTGTGAAGCACGTGGCCTTCGGGGTTGAACTCCTGGATCTCGTTGTTCGGCGCATTCGGCAGATACACGTTCCCCGCCGAGTCGCTGGCGATCTGCACGGCCGAGACAGAGAAGTTCGACCCTTCGAAGGAGAAGGTGAGGTTCGTCGATCCGGCGATCGAGAATGCCGAGACGGGTTCGCGCGGTTCGTGCAAGGGATTGTATGTTTCGATCTCTTCTCCATCGATCACATACACGTTCCCGTTCACAGAGTCGACCGCGGCGCCGGCGAAGTGCCCGAACGAACGCCCAACTGTTTCGATATGGCTACCAGTCGGACCGTACCAGCCGATATCGTCACTCAATAGGTTAGCGACATACACCCTGCCGCTCGCTTGGTCGACTGCCACACCGAGCGGGCCGTTGATTTCGGCATTGAAGCTCGCGATTGGAGCGTAGGTGACGCTCGCCTGCGCCGCCGGGCTTGCGATCAGACTGAGGGCGAGCGTGCCCAGGGCGGCAATGAGCGGCGCAGCTCGGCGTCCTTGGTCGCTCGCGTGCATAGCACGCCACGCTCCCTGCGTCCTTGATCTGCTTGCCCATCCCCACCCTGGCATCATGACTTCCTCCGGTTGCCGTGACCATGACCGGCCTTGCTGGCCTTTTTCGCTTTCTTCTTGGCGGCTTTCTTTGCCTTGGGGCAGTCGGTGACGGCGATCTTGGTGGACTGCTTGAACTGCGCGCCGTCCTGGGCTCTGAACAGGGTCGGCATCAGCAGTTTTTGGGTGCAGAGGTTCCCGTTCGCCGCGAGCGCCGAGCTCTTGCCCTCAGGGAGGTACAGCTCGAAGGAGTTGACCGGGACGTCGGGGATGCTCCTGAACGTCGAGCTGGTGATGCCCTGCTTGGAGATGAACGTCGCCGCGGTCAGGTCCACCCGCACGCCGTAGCCCTGCAGCACGACGATCAGGCTGGGGAACGCTTCGCCGCCGTGGGAGACGAAGTACACCGGGCCCGTGAGCGGCACCGGCAGGATGGGCGTGATCGCCTTGGCGATACCGATCGCCGACCCCACGGGGCAGCTCGCGGGGTTCGCATCGAACACGGCGGCGACACATGCCTTCTGCAATGTCGTCAGGCGCGAGGGGAGCTGCTTCGGCAGATCCACCTTGACCGAGGCGATGTTCGACTGCGCCCCGGGCGGGAAGACGACCTTCGCGTCGAGGCTAGCGCCCCGCGCCCTGGACGTTTTCCCTGACGTGGAGACGCTGAACTTCGGTCCGAACGGCAGGCCCGCGCAACCCGAGACGGCGAACGGCACCGTCACGGAGGACTGCGCGCCCTGCGACCCCGAGACCGTCGCGGTGATGTGCTGCTGCGCGCAGTCGGTCGGGTTGAAGATGAACCCAGGCCGGTCGATCGTCACGTTCGTCGTCCTTAGCCGCAGCGGGATACCGTCGAGGATCTGCGGCAACGGGTCGGTCGTGACCGTCAGGGCGGTCGTGTGCGGATCGATGCTGATTTGCGCACGCACGACCACGTTACCGAGGTTGAACGGCCCCGCTTTCGTCGGCACCACGATCGACAGGCCGAATGGCGCGCCCTTATACGGCCCCGTCAGGTACACCGAGCCCTGCTGGTAGTACGGGTGCGACCCCGGACCCGCCGCGACGGTCATTTTCCCGATCTGCGACGCCGCCGAGCAGGTCCCGAGATCGGCCTGCGGCTCGCCGCACAACGGGACCGAGGACAACGATCCCAACAGGCCCGGCGGAGTCACAACCTTGATCTGCGAGAAGTCCTGTTCGCGGTCTTCACGGTTGAAGGTGACCGTCAGCGGGCTGAGCTGCCCCGCGTTCGGGTTCGACGTGCCCGCGCTGAACGACGGAGCGAACGGCAGGCTCGCCGGACATACGCCACCGTTGCCATCCCAACCAACGTTGAACTGGGAGATCGGTGTGGCGTCAGGGGTGATCGGCGAGCTCCACGGCGTCAGATCCGCAGTGCTCGTGAACGTCCCGCAAGACTGCGGAGTCGCGAGCGCCGCACGCAGCCCGCTGTTGAAGTGCAGCCGTACGTCGCTGACCGGCAGCTGCGGGATGTTCTTGAACGTGGTCGTCAACTGGCCCGTACTCGTGTTCGCGTAGATGTGGCCCTCCTGCTTGACGACGACCCCAGATCCTTCGAACTGAAGGAAGATCCTGTACATGTTGCCGTCCGAGGCGTCCGCGTCGGAGCACGGATCGCAGTTGGGGGTACCCAGGAACACCTGGCCTTCCAGCGGTTCTGCCAGCAGCGGCGTCGTGACCTTCACCGTCCCGATCTGCGATGCCGACGGACATGACCCCACGCTCGCCGAAGACAGAGCGATCTGCGCATCGCTGCAACCCTGCAGGCCATCACCCGCCGAGGGGGAGATCGACAGGCCCGAGGGCAGCGTCACCGTCGTGTTCTTGATCTCCGGGGTGATCAACGCCGGGAACTGCTGCGTGGCCTGCGGAACACCCAGATCGACCGTGATGCCCGCCGGCTCGTCCGCCCGAGTCACGTCCGGCGTCACGGATAGCGACGGGTTGAACTGCAACAGTTCGCAACCCGTCAACGTCGGGAACTGCGTGGTCGACTTCGATGCCCATCTCGCGTCGCTGAAGTCCGGCTGGCCGTCCGCCAGCCACCGACCGGGATTCTGCCACGAATCCACGCTCACCCGCGTCACCTGCGGAGCCGTGGAGCAATCCACCGGATTGTCCAGAAACGCGGTCGGCGGCACACCGGACACGGCCGTCCGATAGAAGTCGTACGCGTTTGGGTCGGTCGCCGGCGTGCCGAAAAACGTCACCGCCACATCGACCGGAGAGCCGATTTCCGGGATACCGGGCGTGATTACCCGCACACCGTAGTTGGAATCAGGAGTGACACTCACATACAGCGGCACAGCTACTCCAAGTCCCCGAATCAGGAACACGAACTCCGCCGGATATCCCTTGTCGGGAGCGACGTTGTACATCGGGTACACCTCTCCGCTGCGTTCGTGTGGATTGGGTGCTCTATAGAGTACTGCGAGCCTAGCGAAGCCTATCTGGGTGTTGGGCGGGCATTGTTCGGCCTCGATGTCGACCTGCGGGCACTTTTCCACCACACCGGGGTCGCCCACAAAGCCCGGAGGGACATCGACGACGACATCCTTCGTATGCGCGGCGAGACCCCCGACGCCACCGGCGGATTCGTAAGCTCCTGTCGCTCGGCTGCCGTCCTGGCTGTTCAGGGAGAAGGAGACCGTCGTCTCATACGGATGATCGCCCGCCTGAGCGTCGGTCAGGCCATCCAGGCCAGTCACTTCGGCCGCGACCGCTGCGAGACCGAACGGCTCCGCCACCGATTCCGCCGCCGTACCGATCGATGTCGCCACGTTCGCGGACGCGCTCGGCGCGCCGCCACCCGACACGAACGCGCTGTCAGTCACGGGACCCACCGTGCCGGGCGCGACCGTCAGTGTGACGTCCACGATCAAGCGCTGACCAGGCTGCAGCGGGGCGTTGTACGTACAGGTCGCGACCGCCGCTTCACACGAGAGTGGCGTTTGCGAGGGCAATTCGTCCAGATCGCCCTGAAGTTCGGTCAGCTTCAGACTCGGAGGCAGCTGGTCGTTGACCACGATCGGGCTCCCATCGGTGGGCCCGCTGCCGGTATTCGTCACCGTCAACTCGTACGTGTCGGGG
Source organism: Solirubrobacterales bacterium (assembly GCA_003151895.1). GTDB lineage: Bacteria > Actinomycetota > Thermoleophilia > Solirubrobacterales > Solirubrobacteraceae > Palsa-744. The sequence goes on along the minus strand of PLYX01000132.1, from coordinate 2,775 downwards.
GCTTCACCGCCGTTGTGCTCCGAAGAGAAGACCGTCGGTCCCGCGACTGCTTTGATCGACAAGCCCGGGCCGGGAGTGGCAGCCGACGCCGAGGAGATACCGAGCGCGAGAACGGCCAGGAGCAGGGCGGGTAGGAACAACAAGGTGGCCTGTTTTTGGTTGACGTTCATCGGGTTGCCCTCCGAGCGCGGCTGGCTTTCTTGGCTTTCGCCCTGACGCACTTGCCCTTCTTTTTCACGAAGCCTTTCTTACACTTCGTGGACTTCGCCTTGGGTTTCACCGCAGGCTTGGCAGCGGGCGCGGGCGCCGCAAGCGGCGGGTTGCCGCCCGCCTGAAACTCACTGCCGGGCGAGAGCAGCGTCGGCGCGCCGCTCAACTGGCCCTGACACGCATCGCCAGAACACGACGGCGGCACGGCAGGCGCGGGAAAGCCACCGCCGATCCGCGCGTCGTAGATGTCGACATTGCTGTCGGTGTCCTGCCCCACCAGCCGATCCACAGTCGAGAGGAACACGTCACCACCCGACGCGTCCGTACCGAGAAACTGCACGAAGCTGCTGACATCCTGGCCATCGGAGATCAGGCTCACCCGTCCGGCGTGATACTGATAGACATTATTGGCATATATTGGCAGCGCGGCTCCGCCTTGGGCGTGGCCGATAACCTGCTGATCGAGAGCCTGCGGCGTGAGACCGGCAATACTCTGGAAGAACACATACGAGCCATCGGCGGACACCGACAGGCGGCTCGAGTAAGCCGAAGCATCGTATTCTGCTTCACAATAGGGCGTGACGATCGTCGCATTGTTGACGACAAACCCGTAGACGTCGAGCTTGACTGACACATTGCCGTTGTGGTTGAAACCCTCCTGGCCGATCGACACACGCACAAGCGCACCTGTCTGCGCGTCATACTCGAAGACCTGCTGAGCGGTGCTCGTATCGTCTGGGGTCAGGTCGCGGTTGCTGGTAAACACCAGGAAACGACCGCCGGGAGTTACATCCGCAGGTTCGAATGCGTGAGCTTCCCATTGTTCCCGGTCCTGCTGGGACAGTCGGGCGATGAACGCAGTGCGCCCAGTCGGATGGCTGGCGTCACGCTCAAACACATACAGATTGACGGCGCCCACTTCGGCCGATTCACCCTGTTCGTTTGGGGTCCTCGTCAAGACTCCGTTCGCGAGGAAGTAGACATGCGACCCATCCTCGGGGATCGGAGATTTGGCCTTTTCAAGGTCCTCCGCCGCGGGAGCGGAAACGGTCGAATCCCCGCCGGAGACCCGCACGATCCTCTCCCCCGCCGGCGCGCCCGAGTCATACTCGTAGATGTTGCTGCTCCTGTCGTTGCCGAGCAGCGGCTGCGTGGTTGAGAAGAACACCTTCGAGCCATCCTCCGAGGCGCTCTTGAATTGGGCGTTCGCGAGCACACTTGCTTCGGTGTCGCACGCAGAGCAGTCTTCCTTGGAGGGCTCGGAGATCGAGACTGTGCGCGCATCCGCCAGCCCGTTATCGATTCGCGCGAACAGCTCCGCAACCGGCGGCGCGCTGCCTTTGCACCCGTCGTTTTGGTAGTTACCCGGGTACGCGGTGAAGAACACCGTGTTGCCGTCCGTGGACACCGCATTATGGTTGAATTCGATCAGTCCGTTGGCTATAGAACCCGTCGGACTGCCGCCGCCGAGCACGACCCCGCACTGGCTGATCTGCTTGCCACCGTCATCGACCCCGACCAGCATCGGGGTCGTGTTTCCAGTCCCCAGATACTCATAGAGACTGTGGACTTTGCCGCTTTCTTCCGTGCCGTCAAACGGCCAGAAGAACGCACTCAGCGCAAAGAACAAGCGCGATGCGTCGGCGGACGTCCCAACCGCAGACATATCCGCGGGCTGAGCCACTTCGTTGGGTGTGGTCCGCGACGGCACTGTTGGCGGCAGTCCGGGGCCGACATCGACGATCGAGCGATCGGGGCGGCGCATGAAGAAGTCGACCCTGTTGGCAAGCTGCCACACCCCGCGCTCCATCCACACCGTCGTTTGGGTATCAAGGCTCTTGCCCGTGAAATCTGAAAACCCGCTGTACTCGAACGGCAGGTATTCAGCGCTCGGCGGATCGTCTGGCACGGTCGTCCAGCCCGAGGCGGTACGCCGTGTCGAGTAGTAGGCTCCCGGGTTGAAGTTAACGATGTCTGGGAAGCCTTCGAGTCCCGCGACCGCCCCTCCCATCGTCAGTAGGGCCGACGAGCCTTCCGGACTGAGGCCTCCCAATGCCGGATGAGCCGCATCCTTGAACGGCGGCGAGACCAGCTCATACGCGCGGCAGTCGGGCAGGTGCGAGGAGGGGCCCGTACGGAACGCCGCGTTCGGGCATTCTTCGGCCGAGGCGAGCGCGGGCGCGCCAAGCGACGCCAGGCCCGCGGCGAGACACAGCGCGATCACGTACCCGTGCGTGCGCGAGAGCAACGAACCACTCATAGAACCCAATCCCTCCTGACGGAATCCACACGAGACCCACCCGCAGCCGGGCAGCACAAGACCGCCACGGGCACACGACCCACGACGGCGCAAGAACAAGAAGCTGAGAGCGCGCCTATAGCGCGCGAGTGACCAAACCGGACCTTTCCTCCGGCGGCGCCAGCGGCCTTGCCGCGGCGGTTGGCGCTAGCTCTTAGGAGCCGACGGCGCCAGAGAGAGAGAGAGAGAGAGAGACGTGTCAGCGACGCTGACACGTCCTATTACGGACGCTCCAGCGATGCACGGACTCTCAAGCACGTTATTCC
>PLYX01000285.1 GCA_003151895.1 Solirubrobacterales bacterium | reverse complement strand
CGATCAGGTCGATCAGCACGTCGTGCCCGAACTCCTGCCTGAACGCGAACGCGAGCCGCACGGCGCTCATGCACGCCGGCACGTCGTCGGCGTTGACGTGGATGATCGGCACGTCGAAGCCCTTCGCCAGATCTGAGGCCCAGCGCGTGGAGCGGGCGTCGTCGGGGTCGGTCGTGAATCCGATCTGGTTGTTCATCATCAGGTGGACCGTGCCTCCCACCTGGTAGCCGTCGAGCGCCTGCAGGTTGAGCGTCTCCGCCACCACCCCCTCAGCCGGGAACGAGGCGTCGCCGTGGATCACGATCGGCACCGCCGCATTCGTGTCCTGGTGGGCGCGCGGGCCGTTGCGCGTGGTCTGAGCGGCGCGGGTGGCGCCCTCCACGACCGGCGACACATGCTCGAGGTGACTCGGATTGGACTCCAGGTTCACCCTGATCGTGCCGCCGTCCGGCAGCTTGTAGGAGCCCTGCGTGCCGTGGTGGTACTTGACGTCGCCGGTCCCCCCTTGCGGGATTGTCGTCACCGCCTCGAGCGTCGAAGCGCCCTCGAACTCGGCGAAGATCGTGTCGTAGGAGCGCCCGAGGTTGTGCGCCAGCACGTTCAACCGGCCGCGATGGGCCATCCCGACCACGACCTCGTGTCCACCGTTGCCCGCCGCCAGCTGGATCAGCTCGTCGAGCATCGGCACCGTCATGTCCAGTCCCTCGATCGAGAACTGGTGCTGGCCGAGGTACGCCTTATGCATGAAGCGCTCGAGCGCATCCACCTCCACCAGGCGCTTGAGCAGCCCCGTGCGCTGCTCGGCGCCGAGCGGCCGGCGGAACGTCCCCGACTCGATCTGCTCGCGCAACCACACGCGCTGGCGGTGTGAGGAGATGTGCTCGATCTCATACGCGATCGTCCCGCAGTAGGTCTGGCGCAGGTGGGGCAGCGCCTCGGCGAGCGTCTCGCCGGGCACGTACATACGCAGGATGCGAGCTGGGATCTGCGCCATCACCTGCGGTGTCAACCCGGCCGTCTCCGGGTCGAGCTGCGGCTCGCCCTCGGGCTCGGACCCAAGCGGATCCAGGCGCGCCGCGAGATGCCCGTGGCTGCGGAAGCGGTGCACGAGCGTGCTCGCCGCCTGCACCGCCTGCAGCATCTGCTCGTCGGGCGCCGCGGACGGCGCAGGCGCGGCGAGCGGGACAGCGGCCGGAGTGGGCGCGCTCGGCGCGGGGCCGAGCGCGATGCCGAGCGACGCGAACACGCCCTCGTAGAACTCGTGCTCGCCCTGCAGGCGTCCCTCCACGAGCGCGAGGAAGCGGCCCGACTCCGCGCCCTGGATCACGCGGTGGTCGTAGGTCGAGGTCATCGTCATGACCTTCTCCGCGCCAATCTGCTCTCCCACGCCCGCAAGGCCCACGGGATAGGCGATCGAGCCTGTCGCCACGATCGTGCCCTGGCCGCTCATCAGGCGTGGCACCGACGCCACCGTGCCAATCCCACCCGGGTTTGTGAGCGTGATGTTCGCCCCCACCAGGTCGTCCGCGGTAAGCGTGTTCGTGCGCGCCTTCTCCACGAGCGCGTCATACGCCGCGACGAAGCCGTCGAACGACAGCTCTCCGGCGCCGCGGATGACGGGCACCATCAGCGTACGTGATCCATCCTTCTTCTCGACGTCCACCGCCAGCCCGAGATTCACATGACCGTCGTCGACGCGGTATGGCTTGCCGTCGACCTCGGCGAAGTGGTGGGTCATCGTCGGCATCTCACCGGCGGCCTGCGCGATCGCATAGGCGATCAGGTGCGTGAACGACACCCGCCGTCCCGCCGCCTTCAGCTCGCGACGCCGTCCGTCGAGCACGGTCACCGTCAGCGTGCGGAAGCTCGTGGCGGTCGGGATCGAGCGCGACTCGTCCATATACCGGGCGAGCATCGCCGCGCCGCCCTTGAGCAGCGTGCGCTCGCCTGCCTGCTCGCTTATGGCCGCCCCGGTGGTTCCCGTCGCGCCGTTGCCGGTCGCGTCGAGCACGTCCGCCTTGAGGATCCGTCCGCCCGGGCCGCTCCCGGACACCGTTGCCAGATCGACTCCCTCGGCGACGGCCACGCGCCCGGCAACGGGGGACACGCGCGTCCCGTCGGGCGCGGCTGAGCCGTCGCCATCGTCCCTCGACGTGCCGGCTTGCTGGGCGCCGGCGCCGTCCGAGGCTCCGTCACCTACGGTCAGCCGCGCGATCACCTGCCCGACGCCGATCGTCTCGCCCTCCTCGGCCAGGATCTCTGTAACCGTCCCGCTCGCGGGCGAAGGCAGCTCAACATCCACCTTGTCGGTGGAGATCTCNNATTCGAGGATCGTTCCCTCGGTGACCGACTCGCCGGCTGCAGGGGTCACGACGTCGATCGTCTCGTTGATCGTCGTGCCGGTGGGCATCCAGCCCCACTCTAGCGCGCTCGGCCGGCGGAACTGAGTCAGGGTGTCTCGGCCCGCGACTCTTCACACTGCCTAACAGTGGACCCGGCGGCGCGTGTTCGCTTGCCGTGTGCCATTTGGGTGCGCACGAACTCCCAGCTGCCGAAGAACGGCCCGATCCCACCCAGCACCGCCACCGCCACCGCCAGTCGCAACGGAACGATCCTCATACGCGCCGCGGTGATGCACGCAAGTGACATCCCGATCCAAAGGATCCCATGTGTCCATCCCAGCACCAGCGTCGCCGGCTGCGGTTTGCCGAGTGCGAATGCGCAGATCAACAGCGAGGTGTACACGCACGAGTGAAAGAACGATGTCCACTTCAGCGCGGTGAACGCCCACGACGGTCCGGTCGCAGTGGCTGCCCCCGCCAGATCGGAGACACCCGCGGGGCGCCTCACTCCGACAGCCAGCGCGCCATTCTGCGCAGGCTCTCCTCGGCCTCCCGCGGCCACTCGTCGATCTCGCTCGGCCACCACGCGTACTCGTCGTGCTCGTGGTCCGGGGTCACCTCGGCGCCCTCCGGCAACCAGGCCTGCCCCACGAACATCACTAGCCTATGCGGCAACTTCACGAGCGCCTCACCACGTATCCGCTCGGGCGACACCGACCACTCCTCGTGCAGCTCCCTGACGAGCGTGTCCGCCGGGTTCTCCCCGAGGTCCACCGCGCCACCCGCCCCGAGCGCCCAGCGTCCCGCCCACGACGACAGCCACGCTGCGCGCCTGCCCGCCAGCCAGCGCCCGTCCGCCGCGCGGGTGACGCACAGCGCCGCCACGCTGTGGGACGCGTCGCTCGCCACCAGTCGCAGCGCCCAGCGCAGCGGCTGCATTTCGAGCTCGATGCCCAGCGGGCCGTCCTTGAAGTCCACCAGCCTCCCCGCGAGGCCGTCGTGGCTCGGCGACCCGCGCTCCTGCAACCCCGCGATCTCGGCGTCCGCCTCACGCGTGTGCTCCGAGGACGGCTCGAAGTGCTCCGCCCGCCAGCGCGTGGTCACCTGGCTCAGATCCCATGGCCCGCGCGCCAGGATCTCCGGCATCTCATTCGTCGTCGACTCGGCTCTCGTCGCCATACCCCTACAAGGCTAGACCCCGGAGAGGCTGTATGGGTAAAGATATGTTGGTGAGCGCCCGCCGACGTAAGCACTGGGGTTGGGGATTCGAGGACGAGCAGCCCTCTCCCGATGAGGTTCGCGCCGCCGCCGGCGGTCTCGCCGTCCACCTGGGCTTCCCGCCCGTAGAGGTCGAGCAGCCCGTGAGCCTCGCGTCGGTCGCGCTCCCCGCTGCGCGTGTCCTCCCACCCTCGGCGATTGCGGCGATCTGCTCGACCGACGCGCACGCGCGCGCTTCACATGCGCTCGGCAAGTCCTATTCGGATGTCGTGCTTGGCTTCCGAGGGCGCTTCGATCATCCACCGGACTTCGTCGCTCGTCCACGTGATGAGGTCGACGTCGAGCGCCTGCTCGAATGGTGCTCGGCCGAGCGCGTCGCCGCGATCCCCTACGGCGGCGGCACAAGCGTCGTCGGCGGGGTGCAGCCCAACGTGGACCCCTCCTACAACGGCGCCATCACGATCGACCTCGGCGGACTGCGCCGCGTGCTCGAGGTCGACCAGGTTTCGCGCGCCGCGCTCATCCAGGCCGGCGCCACCGGCCCCGACCTGGAGGCTCAGCTCGCAGAGCACGGCCTCACCCTGCGCCACTTCCCGCAGTCGTTCGAGCTCTCAACGCTCGGCGGCTGGATCGCCACGCGCGCCGCCGGGCACTTCGCAACCGTGTGGACCCACATCGAGGACTTCGTCGAGTCCGTCCGCGCGCTCACCCCGGCGGGCACATGGGCCTCGCGGCGACTCCCCGGCTCCGGCGCGGGCCCGAGCCCCGACCGGATGCTCGCCGGCTCGGAGGGCACGCTCGGGGTGATCACCGAGGCCTGGGTGCGCGTCCAGCCGCGTCCCACCCACCGCGCGTCGGCGGGCGTGCGCTTCCCCACGTTCGCCTCCGGCGCGGAGTGCGTGCGATCGCTCTCCCAGTCGGGCCTTCACCCGAGCAACTGCCGCCTGATCGACCCCGCCGAGGCGCGCTTCACGATGTCCGGCGACGGCACGTTCGCGCTGCTCGTGCTCGGCTTCGAGTCCTCCGACCACCCCTGCGACTTCCCGATGGATCGCGCGCTTGCCATCTGCGCCGAGCACGGCGGCGTCGCCGGCGAACGGCGCGGCTCCTCGAGCGGTGGCCGGGGCTCGGGCGCGGGAGAGGGCGCGAGTGGGGTGGGGGCATGGCGCGAAGCGTTCCTGCGCGCCCCCTATGTGCGCGACGTCTTCGTCGCCATGGGCGTCCTGAGCGAGACGTTCGAGACGGCCATCACCTGGGATCGCTTCCCTCGCTTCCACGAGCGCGTGATGGCGGCCGCGCATGCCGCGGCCCGCGACGTGAGCGGCGCCGCGCACGTCTCCTGCCGCTTCACGCATGTCTACCCCGATGGCCCGGCTCCCTACTACACGGTGCTCGCCCCCGCGCTGCGTGGCGAAGAGGTCCAGCAGTGGGCTGCGATCAAGGCGGCGGTCTCCGAGGTGATCGTCGCCGAGGGCGCCACCATCACCCACCACCACGCCGTCGGGCGCGACCACCGGCCCTGGTATGACCGCCAGCGTCCCGACCCGTTCGCCGCGGCGTTGCGCGGCGCGAAGGCGGCGGTCGATCCCCACGGCGTCATGAATCCCGGCGTGCTCGTCGACCCGCTGCCGTGAATGTCGCCGTGCGCAGCGTGTGACCGGGTGCCGGCGGGACCCGATTGCCTGTTGTGACCGTGGGGAGATCCCGGTGAACGTCGCCGTGCTTGGACCCGGAGGGGTCGGCGGACTGGTGGCCGGCGCGCTCGACCGCGCAGGGACAACGGTGGCGGTGATCGCCAGGGACTCCACTGTCGAGACGATCTCCGGGCAGGGTCTGCGCGTCAGCAGCGTGCTGCTCGGAGATTTCGTCGCTCACCCACGCGCGGTGCCCTACCTCGACGAGCCGGTGGACGCGCTGATCGTCGCCACCAAGGCCGCCGGCTTGCGCGATGCGCTCGAGCGCGTCGGCGCGGCGCCGAAGCTCGTGCTGCCACTGCTCAACGGCCTCGACCACATCGACGTGCTGCGCGAGCGCTTCGGCGAGGGCACGGTCGTGGCGGGCACGATTCGCGTGGAGGCCGACCGGCCCGAGCCGGGCGTGGTCGTCCACACGAGCCGGTTCCTGCTAGTGGAGATGGCCTCCCGCTATCCGGCCGCGGGCGAGCCGATGCGGCGACTGGCGAGCACCCTCGCCGAGGCCGGCATCCCCGCGCGCGTCTATCCACCCAATCACATTGCCCCACCGCCCGCGGAGCGGGCGGTGGCTCTGGCCGATGGGGGGGAGGCACAGGTGATGTGGTCGAAGCTCGTGCGTCTCAACGCGCTCGCCTGCACCACGAGCGCGTTCGACCGCCTGCTCGGGGAGATCCGCTCGACGCCCGAGCTGCGCGCCGAGCTGGTGGGGGCGATCGAAGAGGGCTGCGCTGTAGCGCAGGCCGAGGGCGCCGCGATCGCGAGTGGCGATCCGCTTGTGCCCGCTAGGGTGCTCGGCGAGCTCACCGCCGCGCACGCCACGCTCGGCAGCTCCATGCAGCGTGACATCGCCGCCGGGCGTCCGCCCGAGCTGGACGCGATCCCTGGTGCGGTGCTGCGCGCCGCCGCACGTCACGGCATCGAATGCCCCACGATCGAGCGGCTCGTCGGGATGATCAGAGCTCGCGTGGCAAGCTGACCGGCACTGCCTGGGTGGAGACGGCGCTGACGATCTCCTCCTCGCTCTCGACCTCGCCCTCGTCGTGCTCTCCGTCGCACAGCACACGGAAGTTCGCGCTCTGCCCGTCGTCGGCGTGGATCGTGATCCCCGGCAGGATCTCCTCGCCCTCCTCCAAGCCCAACCGTTTCATGTCGAAGTGAGCGAGGCCGATTCCCCAGGCGGTGTGCGTGGGGTTCTCGCGGTCGTGAGCCGCCACGGCCTGCGCGAAGCGCTCGAGGTTCTTGGCGATCTTGCCGGTGTCCGCCATCCTTGGCAGAAGCGTAGCGCGACGCCTATTTCACAAGCCCCACGAGGTTGCCGTCGGGGTCGCGGAACAGCGCGATGCTCGGGCCGTTGGGGACGTCCATCGGCGGCTGCACGGTGCTCCCGCCGGCTGCCTCGATCTTCTCGAGCGTCGCCTGCAGATCGTCCACTTCGACGTAGAAGGTCGAGTGGCCCGGCGCGCCGCTCATCGTCGAGCCCACGCCGCCGTTGATGCCGGTCTCGCCGCCGGGCTTGACCATCGCGTAGCTGTCCATCACTTTTTCCATCGGCCAGTCGAAGATGTTCGCGTAGAAGCTCTGTGTCGCCTCGGTGTCTTTGCCGAGGACCTCGAAGTGCACGACCGGGTTGGGCATGATGTGGCTTTCTCCTGGTGTCTGGGGTCCAATTGGGTCCCGCGAGTGGATGGGTGAAGGTCCAGGCTACCGGCGCGAATCGTTTGCGTCATGGTCGGTAGCGCGATCTTCACGACCGCTACGCCCGAGCCTCTCGTGCATGAGCCTTGCCGTTCTCGCCGGACGACAGCGCCTTGCGCACGGTCGGCGCGACCTCCGTTGCGAACAGCTCGGTGGCGCGCAGCGCCTGCTCGTGGGGCAGCACGCCGACGCTGATGTGGCCGAGGAAGCGGTCGTGGTCGAACAGCTCGTGGTGGGCGAGGATCTTCTCGGCCACCTGCTCGGGGGTGCCGACGAGCAGATGGCCGTCGGGGCCGCAGCCCGCGTCGAACTGCGCGCGGCTCATCGGTGGCCAGCCCCGCTCGCGCCCGATGCGGTTCATCATCTGCGAGTAGGGGCCGAAGAACTCGTCCGCCGCGCGCTGGGCGCTCTCGGCGATGTACATGTGCGAGTTGATTCCCACCGCCGGCCGCGACGGGTCGGCGCCGGCGCGCCGGGCCGCCTCGCGGTACAGCTCGACCAGCGGCGCGAAGCGGGCGGGGGCGCCGCCGATGATGGCGATCATCAGCGGCAAACCGAGCATCCCCGCGCGGGCCACCGAGCCGGGTGTGCCGCCTACCGCGATCCACACCGGCAGCGGCTGCTGCAGCGGGCGTGGGTACACGGCCGCGTCGTGCAGCGCGGCGCGGTGACGCCCGGACCAGCTGACGCTCTCGGAGTCGCGCAACGCGAGCAGCAGCTCCAGTTTCTCGGAGAACAGCTCGTCGTAATCGTCGAGCTCGTAGCCGAACAGGGGGAACGACTCGGTGAACGACCCACGCCCCGCCATGATCTCGGCGCGCCCGTCCGACAGCAGGTCGAGCGTCGCGAACTCCTCGAACACGCTCACCGGGTCGGCGGAGCTGAGCACCGTGACGGCGCTCGTCAGGCGGATCTTGCTCGTGCGGGCCGCCGCGGCGGCGAGCGCCACCACGGGCGCGGACACCGAATAGTCGCGTCGATGGTGCTCACCCACGCCGAACACCTCCAACCCGAGCCGGTCGGCAAGCTCGATCTCCTCCAGGAGCTCGTGTAGGCGCTGGGCCACCCGCGCGGGCGAAGCTCCCGGCGCGACGTCGGCGAAGGTGGCAAGACCGAGTTCCACGAGTCCCGCACTATACGAATGGGCTCAGGTTGGCCCCACGCGCGAGTGTTCGTGTAGCGCGGTTCCCGCGCTACCGATCAACCCTGCTCGATGATCTCCACGCGGTACCCGTCGGGATCTCTGACGAAGCAGAGCCGCGAGCCGCCCTCGCGCACCGAGTAGGGCGGCTTCTCGGGCTCGATGCCCTGCTCGGCCAGGCGGGCGAGCGCGCCGTCGAGGTCGGAGGCTGTGATCGCGATGTGGCCGTAGCCGCTGCCGATCTCATACGAGTCGACGCCGAAGTTGTGGGTGAGCTCAAGGCGCGGCATGTCCCCGTCGCCGGGCTGGTTCATGAACACGTTGATCGCCTCCTCGCCGATCGGGATGCGCCCGACCTCCTCGAAGCCGAGCGCGTTGTAGAAGGCGATCGAGCGGTCGATGTCGGTGATGCGGTAGCAGGTGTGGATGAGGGGCATGTGTCCTCCAGCGTGGTTGCGGGCGAGACGAAGGGGCTGATCGACGAAGGGCCGGTCGGATCTTGTGGAGGCGCCCGCCGGGAGTCGGTAGCAGTCTCTTCGTGCAAGTATGGCCGCGATGATCGTTGAGCGCTCGCTTCACAACCAGTTCCTCTCGAACACCTACCTGGTGGCCGACGGCGAAGGCGGCCCGGGCTTCTTCGTCGACGCCGGCGGCCCCGTGACGCCGCTGATCGGAGCCGCCGAGCGCCTGGGGATCGAACCGACCCACGTCCTCCTGACGCACCATCACTTCGATCACGTGAGCGAGGTGGGTGCGCTGCGGGAGCGTTGGCCGAAGCTGAAGGTGCTGATCCATCCCGTCGAACGCGACCTGCTGGGTGGCGGGGGCGATGCGCTGGGCAAGGGGGTGGAGCTCGGCACGGTGGAGGCGGGGGAGATGCTGCAGTTCGGGCTGCTCGAGGTGAGGCCGCTGAAAACACCGGGGCATACCGCGGGGATGCTGTCGTTTCTGGTGTCTGTACCGCGTACTCACCCACCCGGCGCCCACCCGCCCGGGAGCGCGCGCCCAAGCTCGGGATCGGGTCCCGGCGGCTTTCAGGGCGGGGATGCTGTGGTGTTCACGGGCGACACGCTCTTCAAGGGCAGCGTGGGGGGTGTGAGGGCGCCGGGCCACACGACCTACACCGATTTGAGGGACTCGATCATGGGCACGCTGATGGAGCTGCCCGGAGACACGATCATCTACCCGGGCCACACCGACGCGACGAGCGTGGCGCGGGAGTGGGAGCAGAACGCGTTCATCCGCGTGTGGCGCGGGCTGGACGCGGAGGGCTCGGATGCGTGCGTGGCGCTCGGCGAGCCGGCGACGCTGATATTGCTCGGCGAGGACTACGACGGCGGCAAGAAGGCGTGGGTGCGCTGGCCGGACGGCAAGGACGACATCGTGCCGGGCAGTCGCGTCGAGGTCGCCGAACAAGCCTAGACTCAAAGGGTGCCGCAGGAGAGGATCCCAACATCGAGGGTTCGCCGCACGGCCACCGTGGGCCGGCTTGCGGCCAGCGAGGCGGTGAAGCAGTTCGGGACGCGCGCGGCGAACGTGACGCGCAGCGACGAGGCGGCACAGGATGCGAGCGCGCGCCGTCAACTGGAGACGGCGAAGCAGATCGTGGCGGCGCTCGGGACGATGAAGGGCGCGGCGATGAAGCTGGGGCAGGTGATGTCGTTCCTGGACGTGGGGCTCGTGCCGGAGGAGCACCGCGAGGAGTTTCAGCGCGAGCTCGCGAAGCTGCGCGACGCGGCGCCGACCGTGGAGTTCAAGCAGATGAAGCGCGTGATCGAGGAGGACCTCGAGGAGAAGATCGCCGATGTGTTCGCGGAGTTCGACGAGCAGCCGATTGCCGCGGCGTCGATCGGGCAGGTGTACCGGGCGACCTTGAAGGACGGCAGGGAGGTGGCCGTGAAGGTGCAGTATCCGGGGGTGGCGGCGGCGGTGCGCGCGGACATGCAGAACCTCGGCATGATCATGCGGCTGCTCAAGCGCATGACTCCCAGCCTCGATGTAAAGGGCGTGACGGCGGAGATCGGGGACCGGATCGAGGAGGAGCTCGACTACGAGCTCGAGGCCCAGAACCAGCGGTCGCTGGCGCGCATCTTCAAGGGGCACCCGTTCATCGCGGTGCCGGAGGTCGTGAGCTCCCTCTCCCGCGAGCGGGTGCTCGTGAGCGAGTTCGTGGAAGGGGCGGGCTTCGAGCAGCTGAAGGGCTACCCGCAGGCCGAGCGAGACCGCATCGGCGAGATCGTGTTCCGCTTCTTCCTCGGGTGCCTGTACAGGCACCGCCAGTTCTCGGGCGACCCGCACCCGGGCAACTTCCTGCTGCTGGCGGACGGGCGCGTGGCGTTCCTTGACTTCGGCCTGTTCAAGCGCATGGAGCGGGCGCCGGTCGAGTTGGAGCTGGCGTGCCAGCGCGCGGTGGTGGAGGGCGACGCGCAGACGCTGCACACGCTGCTGGCCGAGTCGGGCTTCCTGCCCGAACCGGAGCGTGTGGACCCGGACCATCTGCTGGCGTTCATCGAGGACGCGATCTGGTGGTACACGACGGCCGATGAAGCTGTGCACCTCTCGCCCGAGATCGCAACAGAGGTGATGATCGAGAGCTCGGATCCGCGCTCGAGCCATTTCAGGGAGATGCGCCACCAGACGATCCAGCCGGAGCACCTGTTCGGCAGGCGCATGGAGATGCTGACGCTCGCGGTGCTCTCACAGCTGCGGGCGTCCGTCAACTGGCACAGGGTCGCGCGCGAGTGGATGTACGGCGATGCGCCCGTCACCGAGCTGGGGCGCGAAGAGGAGGAGTTCTACGAGCGCACGGGCGTGGGCGCGGCCGGCTGAGCGAGGTTCGGTGACCCCTCGGAGTGGGCCTCGAAATAGCGGACTTGACCCCCTCGAAATCGGGGACTCACCCCCCTCGAAATAGTTGGTTCACCCCCCTCGAAATCGGGGATTCAATGCTACGCATCCTGTCGCGGCTGGCTTCGCCAAACTGAGCTGGCGGAGGCGTGCGGCCGTGCCCGATCATCGTATGAGGAATGGATGACGCTCACGCCCGTCAACGGATGAGCGCCGGTCGCTCGTCGTTTTTGTGGGAAACAAGATCCGCTCGCGCCTCGAACAGGGCCCATGAGGCCGGTTGCCGCACCCGCCGCCGTAATCGAGCCCTTTCGGCGGCGACCTAAAGCACCTGGATCTGCATGAGGCTGGTGGTGCCCGGGCGCCCGCTCGGCAGGCCGGCGGTGATGCCGACGCGCTGGCCCTTCTCGCACCAGCCGAGCTCGACGACGCGCCGGGCGGAGTCGGCGATCAGCTCCTCGGTGGTCTCGTGGCGGCGGATCGAGGAGGCCTGCACGCCCCACATCAGCCCGCAGCGGCGTACCGTCTCGCGCCCGGGGGAGAGCGCGTAGATCGGCACGGTGGGCCGGTGGGCTGAGACCAGGCGGGCCGAGCGCCCGGAGAGCGTGGGGACGATGAGCGCGTCGAGGCGCAGATCGCGCACGGCGAGGCACACGCTGTGGGCGATCGTGTAGGCGGGGTCGGCGCCTGAGCGACGCACGCGCGAGCTGTTCCAGCGCTCATACGGGGCGATCTCCTCCGCCTCGACGGCGACGGCGGCCATCATCTCGACGGCCTGTACAGGGTAGGCGCCGATCGCCGTCTCCTGGGAGAGCATCAC
>PLYX01000050.1 GCA_003151895.1 Solirubrobacterales bacterium | reverse complement strand
GTGCCCACCACGCTCGTCGCGCAGGTCGACTCCGCCTACGGGGGCAAGACAGGTGTGGATCTCCCCCAGGCCAAGAACTATATAGGCGCCTACCACCATCCGGCCGGGGTGCTGGTCGATCCGGACACGCTCGCGACGCTCCCGCCCCGGGAGCTCGCCGCCGGCTACGTCGAGGTGCTCAAGACCGCCCTGATCGCCGGGGGAGAGCTGTGGGAGCGAGTCGCGGCGGACGAGCCGCTCGACGAGCGCACGATCCTCGCCTGCGCGCGCACCAAGCTTGGGATCGTCGCCGAAGACGAGCGCGACGCGGGCCGCCGTCAGGTTCTCAATCTCGGACACACGGTCGGCCACGCCCTGGAGACCGTCACCGCCTACGAGCGCTACCGCCACGGCGAGGCCGTCGGGCTCGGGTTGCTCGCGGCGCTGAGGCTGTCAAACCTGCCTGAGCTTCGCGCACAGGTGCGCGAGCTGTTGGCGGCGCGTGAACTGCCGGTGGCGCTCGACGGGGAGGACGTCGAGCGGATCCTCACGGCAACCATGCGCGACAAGAAGCGCACCGGCGCGCACGTTCCGTTCGTGCTGCTCGGCGCCCCCGGGGACGCGCGCACCGGCTGTCATGTGCCGGCGAATGAGCTGCGCGCGGCCGTGGCGGAGTTGCGGGCATCCCGTTAGGGCCGGCTGTCGCACTGGTCCGCGGGCAGGTGACGTGCGCGACTGCCGGTAGGCTCTGCGCGACAGATGCCCGGCACGTTTCGCATAGAGGTGATGCACGGCGTCAACCTCGACATGCTCGGCAAGCGCGAGCCCGAGCACTACGGCACGCTCACGCTGGACGAGCTCGAGCGCCAGATCGAAGGGTTCGCGGCCGAGATCGGCGTGGAGGCGCGCTTCTTCCGCACGAACTTCGAGGGCGAGTACGTCGAGCACCTGCACAGCCTGCGCGAGCTCGTCGACGCCGTCGTGCTCAACCCTGGGGCGTGGACCCACTATTCGTGGGCGATCCACGACGCGCTGGAGGTCGCGGCGTTGCCAGCCGTGGAGGTGCACCTCTCCGACGTGAAGGCGCGCGAGCCCTGGCGGCAGGTGTCGGTGATCGAGGACCTGTGCGTGACGTCGGTCATCGGCAGGGGAATCGAGGGATACCGGCTGGCGCTTGCTCGATTGCACGACGAGCTCGCCGGGCGCGACGCGTGAACGAGCTCGTTCGCGCCACGCGGCTCGCGAAGGAGCTGCGCGTGCTGGAGGTCGACAGGTTGCTCGTGAGCACGCCGGTGAACGTGCGCTACCTGAGCGGCTACACCGGCTCGAACGGTCTCCTCGTGATCGCCGCCGGCGAGCAGTCCGATCATCGTTTCTTCACCGACTTCCGCTATGCCACCCAATCGGCGGAGCAGGTGCCCGACGGGTTCAAGCGGGAGATCGCGCCAGCGGAGCTGCTCGAGGCGGCGGCGCGAGCGCTCGGCACGGGAGGGTCCCCGGGCGAACGGACACTCGGCTTCGACGACGCATCGCTGACCGTCAAGCAGCACGCCCGTCTAGGAGAGCTGCTCGCGTCCGGCTGGGAGCTCGTGCCGTGCTCCGGTGTCGTCGAGCGCCTGCGCGAGGTCAAGGACGAGGCGGAGATCGCCCGCATCCGCGCCGCGGCCGAGCTCGCCGACCAGGCGCTCACAGGGGCGCTCGAAGCGGGCGTCGTCGGGCGCACCGAGCGCGATGTGGCGATCGAGCTCGAGCTGCGCATGCGCCGCCTCGGCGCGCGGGCGCCGAGCTTCCCGTCAATCGTCGCAAGCGGCGAGCACGGCGCTCTCCCACACGCCGAGCCGCGCGACGTTGAGATCGCCCGCGGCGTGCTCGTCACGATCGACTGGGGCGCCTACCTCGACGGCTACTGCTCCGATTGCACCCGCACTTACGCCACCGGGCCGCTCTCCGACGAGGCCACCGCGGTCTACGAGCTCGTTCTGCGCGCACAGGAAGCGGCGCTTGGCGCCGTGCGCGCCGGGATCGGCGGACGCGAGGTGGACGGCGTCGCGCGCTCCATCATCGAGCGGGCGGGCCACGCCGAGCACTTCGGGCACGGCGTCGGGCACGGCGTCGGCATGGAGATCCACGAGGCTCCGCGCCTGTCGCGCACCGCGGGAGACGAGCCGTTGCGCGCCGGCAACGTCGTCACCGTGGAGCCGGGGGTCTACGTGCCCGGTCGCCTCGGCGTGCGCATCGAGGATCTAGCGCTGGTTGGCGAGCGCGGGTGCGAGCGGCTCACGGGCCTGTCGAAGGAGCTCACGCTTATCGATTAGCGCGCGTCCCGGCGCGTAGGACACGACGGCAAGCAACGCGGCGAGGGGCAGCGACCAGGCGAGGAAGAACACCGCCTGCGCGTCGGGCGAGATGTGGGTGGGCAACCACTGGAAGCTGATCCACGCGAGCACGATGCTCGACAGCGCCAGCACGGGCGGGCGCCCGGCCGTGCCACGGACCTCCCAGGCGAGCAGCGCGAGGATGAACGGCAGCGGGTAGTAGACGGTGTCCCACGTGTCGAGCAGGCAACGCATCAACAGCAACAGCGCCAGCGCAAGCAGGGCATCGCGCTCAGACAGCAGCGCCCCCGATACGGTGTGCCGGCGCCTTCTCAGCCACAGCGCCACCGTCAGGACCAGTCCCATGAAGAGGATCAGCGGGTGGCTGACCACGCCCACCCAGGAAGGGCCGACGCGATAGCCGACCTTGGGCGCCCCGAACAGGCCATGCACGAGTGCTCCATGGTGGCCGAGAAACCACCACGCCTGCCACGGCTGGAAGATCGTCGCCGCCGGCGCGGCGATCCCGCGGGCGCTCGCGACGAAGCCTCCCGAGGAGACGAGCGCCAGCGGGGCCAAGATGGCCGCGGCGACACCGGCCGCGACCGCAAGGCAGGGGAGCCGCCGTTTCGCGGGGAGCGCCAGGAGCACCGGCCCGACCGCGAGCAACGCCCACTCCTTGTTGGCGATCGCCAGCCCGAGCAGCACCGCGGCCGGGAGCGGGCGATCACGGCCGGCAAGCAGCACGGCGGCCACGCACAGGCAGCCCCCAAGCAACTCCTCCGGGTGGCCGAGTTCGAGCGCTCGCAAGGTCAGCGGGTTGGCCACACACACCCCCAACGTGACCGCCCGGGAAAGGGACGAGCGGCCCTCCGAGCGCATCCGGTTGACCAGCCACACTCCGAGTGCTGCCGCGGCAAGCAGGCAGGGAAGCGCGACCATCCGGTACACCGCGAGCTCGCCGCCTCCCCACAGGGAGGGAACGAACGCGAATGGCGCCCGCTCCACCAGCGACCCCCCGTAGGCGGGCGCGAGTCGCAGGAACTCGATTGCGTGTCCGTGCACGAGCGCGTCGAACGCCGGCCGCGCCTCGTTGTCGTAGTCGTTCCAGGCGAACCCATACAGGCCCAGCCACGCCATCGCGGCGCTGCCGGCGCCCGCTAGGAACGCGCACAGAGCGTTCTCGCGCACCAGTCGCCTCACCTGAGCTGCATCGGCCGGAAAGACCTGCCGCTTGAGAGGGGAAAGTCAGTCGACGCGCCCGCGATCGCGTGTCGCGGAGGGCGCGCCCGCTACCCTCTCGCTCGTGATCAACACAAACCAGTTCTGAAGCGTTAGAACTGCCATATCAGTTGGGCGGTCGGACGGCTCAGTCGAGGGTCCGGCGCACGCAGCCGTCCGGGGTCCCGGGCATCCTGATTGGCGTGGTAGACGACCCTACAATCGGCGAGACGACCGATCCGGACGGTGTTCAGGTGGTGCTTCCCATCCGTGTCTGGCAGGAGAAGATCATCGAGGATCACCCCGAGATCCAGCCGTACCTGGCGAACCTCCTGCCGACGGTTGCCAAGCCGGACCACGCCGCGCCCGATCCAAGCTTCGAGAACCGCACCCGGTACTACGCCCGCGACGTTGGTCCCAGCCGTTGGCTGCTGGTGGTCGTAAGCTATGAGCAGATGCCTGCGCGGATCGTCTCCGCGTTCGCCACCCGGAAGGACCCAAAGTCATGGAGCGCGTGAACATCACGATCGGACCGCTGAGCTTCGATCATGCCGACTACGACGCCGACAACGACGTGCTCTACCTGCATGTCGGCGAACCGCAGGCGGGGGAGGGAGAGGAGACGCCGGAGGGCCATGTCATCCGGTACTCGCCAGGGACCAGCCGGGTCGTCGGGCTGACGGTGATGGGCCCGCGCCACATCCTGGCGCGTGACGGGCACCTCGCGGTCACGATTCCTGAGACGGTCGAGACGAGCGCTCAAGAACTCGCGCCGGCGCTCGCCGCCGTTTGAGGGATCTCCTCAACTCTCAACGATCCCATCACGCTTGGCGTGCTCTGACTGGCGTCGCAGCATATGTAGGGCTTGGGACGGCGATTGCGTTTCAGCGCTACCGGTAGCCGCCGGTCGCGCTCCGCGGCTCGTCGTTGCGTTGGCCGAGCTGGGCAGCGGCAGGCAGTCCATGCTCGAGCCCGTCGCACATGTCGCACAGCGCACTCCCGGCGTCATTGCCGATGCAGGCGGCCTCGATGCCCGCGAGCACGAGCCGCGCAGCAGGCCGAGGGACTCACCATCCGCGCGCACGATCGAGCCGCAGCCGGATGCCGAGCCTGCGGGAGATCTGCCCGACCAGATCGGAGTCGGCGTGATAGGCCGCGGCGGCGTCCCTGTGCCTGTGCGACGAACCGGCCGCGCGGGCGACACCGCCCACGACCGCGGCGGCGAGCGCCGCAGGAGGCTCCACCGCATCGACGGCATCCTGGATGCGCCACCAGGTCGCAAGACAGCGTGCGACGAACGGCAGACCGCTGCGCCTGAGCTCGGTCTCCCACAACAGGCCGGCAACTGCGTCGAGCGCAGCCTGGGGCGCCGGAGCGCCCTCATGCAGGCGGGAGTGCATCTCAGCGGTCGCTCCTGCATGCGGCGGCAGGATGAAGGGGTGTGGCATCGGCATCAGCTCACCGACCGCTGGCGTGTCTCCCTGTTGGGACCAGAAGAGCGCATAGGGGTAGGCCAATCCGCCCGCGACGATCTCGCCCGTCGTCAGCTCGGAGCCCGAACTGCCGGTGCGCCTTGATCGGGTCGTCTCGGCCTCATCCGGGTATGTCGACGCGGTCGCCTCGGCCGGGCGCAGCCCTGGTGGGATCCCGAGCGCGCACATCGGCGCGGCCTGCCCATAGAGCCGGTAGAGGGCGAGCGCGGGCGAATCTCGCTGCAGCTTCTTGCGCGGCCAGCGCTCGCCGCGGGCGAGCTGCTGCCACAGGGCGAGGGCGAGCTTGTTGCCGGTGCGCTCGATGGTGCCGGTCCTTGTGCGGGCTGGCAGTGGCCGGCCGGCGCGGGTCCTGCCCTGCGCTTTCGCGGCAGCCGGCGGCCGCTGCGTCGCTTGCCGGCCGCCGGATCGCCGTTCTGGGGCGATGTGCCCGGCGGGTTCGAGGTGGTGGTGGGGCTCTGGCTGGGCGCCCGCTGCGGTGCCGGACGCACCGGGGGCTGAGTTGCGCTCAGCGACGCTCGCTGGACCGCGTCTCGCTGGCGCCGGCCTCGGAGCGGCGGGCGTCGCCGGCGTGGACGTATCGCGGGACACTGCGCGGGGCATGCACGATGTGCAACCGAGCCTGTCCTTGCCGGCCACGAGCGGCTGCGCCGCGTCGCAGGAAGGACAGCGAACCGGGGCGAGCTCTTCGGCGAGTGGCAGCCACGTCAGCGTGAGCGGGAAGCGCCGCTGCCCGCGGAGCACCTCGACGGACAGCACGAACGCGGGCAGATGGACGAGGTGCAGGCGGAAGGGCTTGATCTCATGCCGAGCTGTGAGCTCCTCTTCGATCTCACGCCGCCGGCGAGCGCGCTCGAGCCTGGTCGCCTCCGCCTGGGCGTCGAGCATCCGCAGGCGATCGGCGTCGGCCGATCCACGCCGCCGCTCGATCGACTCAAGCGCTGCGTCGTAATAGGCGTCGGCGCGCTGAAGTTCGGAGGCGAGTGACCGGCGCGCCTGCATTGCGAGCGACTCCTGCCGGGTGTCGGCCCGCCGTCGCAGCTGCTCGTGGGCGGCCGCGATCGCACGAGGCAGGTCGATCGGCAGAACGCGGTGGCGCACCTCGGGCCGGGGCATGCGCGCCTGGCGCAGCGCGCCTGCGAGCACGCCCTCTGAGACCTCGAGGCCCGTATGGGCGTCGACCCAGGACTCCTCCTGCTCTCCGAAGCGAAGCGTCAGCGACGCCGCGTAGTCGATCATCGCGCCAACTCGCAGCAGCGGCAGGTACGCTGGCATCGGGTCGCCAGTGGCATCTATGCGTCCGTGCTCGACGGACATCAGCTCGCGGGCGCGATCCTGCAGCGCAGACCGTACGGGCGGTCGCGAGCTCGGCCACGGCAGCCAGCAGCGGCCCACGTCGCCCTCGGCGAGCACGTCGGTCGCGGCCCTCTCCAGCGCGGGATGGCCAGCCGTCAGCAGCACCGCGCCCTCCTCCCGGGCGAGGTCCGGATCGGCCGTGACGGTAAGCTCCTCAGGCAGCTCAAACGCCTGCTGGAGGTGCTCGGGCAGCACGAGCAGCGCTTGGTTCCCGGCGTTCTCGACGAGAGCTCCTTGCCGCTCTGCATAGCCCAGCCAGAATCCGAGTGCGGGCTCCTCGACGAGGGCGGCGGCGCCAAGGAGACCCATCACGCGGCTGCGAACTCGTCAACGCGGTCGCGGCTCTCTGCATAGGCGGTGCGCGCCTGTGCTAGCCGCTCGCCGACCGCGGCGAGCCTGTCCTCGAGCTCGCCGTCGTCTGCGCTCTGAACGTGTTCGCGGAACACGAGCCCCTCTAGGTCGAGGTCGTCCTCGACCCGTCCCAGGATCATGTCGAGCTCGCCTACAACGAGCTCGAAGAGGTTGATCTTCGCCTGGAGAACCCCGAGCAGTCGCTGCTCGAGGGTGCCCGCCGTCACGAGATTGGTGAGGCAGACGTCATGTCGCTGGCCGATGCGGTGAATGCGCCCGAGTCGCTGCTCGATCCGCATCGGGTTCCAGGGCAGGTCGAAGTTCACCATCGCATGGCAGAACTGCAGATTGCGTCCCTCGCCCGCCGCCTCTGTGCTGAGCAGAATTGGTGCTTCGCCCGCAAAGGCGGCGATCGCCGCGTCCTTCTCGATGCGTGTGAGGCTGCCGTGGTATGAGACTGCAGGCAGACCATGCCTCTCCAGCAGTGCGCCGAGATGCTCGAGGGTCCGCTTGAAGGCGGTGAACACGACGACCTTCTCGTTGCGGGCGCGGTGGCGGACGAGCAGCTCGATCAGCGTTGTGGCCTTGCCGCTCGCTTCGCCTGCCGCCTCGACCGCCTCCGCGTGCGCGACGAGGTCTTCGAAGCCCAGCTTGCGCAGGCTCGGCAGGCACGCCGCGAGGCTCGATCCCGCGATCTGCTGGACGGTGCGCAGCGCAAGCGCCTTTGCGGGCCCTGCGCCGCGAGCCTCGGCGCGCACCCGCTCGGAGATTGCGCGGTAGAGCTCGGACTCGCCCGAGGAAGGCTCGACGCGGACGGTCTCGGCGATCCTGCGTGGCAGCATGAGCGCGATCTCGCTGCGGCGGTGGCGCACCATGATCTCGCGCAGCGCGAGTCGCAGGGCGGCAACCTCGCGCGCCTGTCTGCCGTCGCCGGCGCCGTGACGGCGGCGGAACTCCGCGGCCGCGCCGAGGGAGCCCGGACGCACGATGCTGACGAGCTGGAAGAGATCGGACAGGCGGTTCTCGATCGGGGTGGCGGTGAGCAGCAGCATGTAGCGGGCGCGAAGCGAGCGCCCAAGGCGCGCCGAGGCGCTGCGCGGACTCTTCAGTCTGTGCGCCTCGTCGACGATCACGAGATCCCAGCTGTCCTTCACCAGCGTCGATCGCAGCGGGTCGCGGCGGGCGGACGGGAGCGATGCGATGATCACGGGGTGGCTTCCGGCGGGCGGCGGAGTCGCGAACCGCGGACCGCTCGCGATCGCGCAAGGCAGCGCGAACTTACGCTCCAGCTCCTCGCGCCACTGGCCGACAAGCCCGGCAGGCGCGAGCACCAGCACGCGACCGGCGAGGCCGCGCAGCCTCAGCTCACTCAAGACGATGCCCGCCTCGATCGTCTTGCCAAGCCCGACCTCGTCTGCGAGGATCGCCCTGCCCTGCATGTGGCGCAGCACTCTGGAGGCGGCGTCAAGCTGGTGCTCGAACGGCTCGAAGCGCAGCCGCGGCAGGCACATCAGCGTCTCGAAGCCGGGCCGCGCCCATACCGTGAGTGCTTCGTCGACGAGCTGCGAGTGCTCCTCGGTGACTGTCGCATCGCCGGTCAGGCGCGCGGTCAATGGGCGGTAGGCGTCAACGTTGGAACTCATCGCGAGGCTCCCATCCTTGCATCCGCACTGGACGTGCATGCTGCGTCAGGCGGGGCGATCCCGCACGCAGCGGCAATCTCTTGGCGGACTGGCGGCGGCGAGGCGATCAGAAGCGCGAGGCGCGCGGGCCGCGTGACCGCGCCTCAACCTCTAGCCTATACGGCAACCACATCGGAACAGGTCCACAAATCCCCTCTGTAGACCCATTTTTTGGAGCGTATTTACCATAGTATCAACCAACCAATTCTGAAATGTGCCCAGACCACATTGGTGGTCACGATCACATCAGGAGCTCGCGAGAGTATCGGGCGCTCGCACAGCCCTGATCGTGGACGCCGTGCTACAATGTATACATGTCGGTCAATGTGTCCGTGCGGTTGGACGAGGCTCTTGCCGAGCGTCTGCGTATGCGGGCGCGAGCTGCCGGCGAGAGTCTCTCGGATCGCCTCCGCCGCTATGCCGAGGAAGGTGCGCGTCGGGAGGAGCATCCGCTGATCATGTTCCGTGACGGACCGGCGGGTCGACGCGCAGGGTTGCTGGGTGGACCTGATGTATGGGAGGTAATGATGTGGCTGGATGATCTGGCAGCGGAACCAGATCCCCTCGCCACGCTCGTTGAGGACTCGAATCTCACTCGCCCCCAAATCGACGCCGCGTTGCGCTACCGCGGCGCATATCCGGACGAGATCGCGGTGCGCATAGAGCTGCATGGCCGCGAGACGGCATCCGCTGAGACGTTTTGAAGCTGCTGCTGGATGAGATGTACTCAAACGTGCTGGCGGAGGCCCTGCGCACCGTCGATGTAGATGTCTCGACCGTCATCGGACTCGGACTGGCAGGAAGGTCGGACCCTGACGTATTCGCCGCGGCGGTCGCGCAGGATCTCGCGATACTCACCGAGAACGTCGCCGACTTCACACGTATCTCTGCCGATCACCTCACCTCCGGACATCACCACCCGGGCGTGGTGGTCGCGCTCTCCTCGAGGTTCTCACGCCGCCGGGCGGGGATCGGTCCGCTCGTCGCCGCGATCGGTGCCATCTCCGATCAGCAGCTCGAGGACCGCGTTGTCTATCTCCAACATCCCCAGCAGCCGTAGCGGTGCTGCCGCATCTCTAACCGGTGGTTAAGCTACGCCGAGCGCCGGAAACGGTACACACATCGAAACCCGCTGATTTGCAGGGAAAAACTTGATCACAACCAACCAGTTCAGGAATGTGCCTAGAACGTATTGATTGATCGCAGGAGTTGCCCGGTCACTACACCCGCTACAATGTAGTGATATGGCTGCTCATCCCGCTAGAACACAGCCTTTCTCGATCCGGCTCGGCGCGCAGGCGAACCTGCTCGTCAGCGATGAGGTGCGTCGCTCCGGGCGCTCACGCAGCGTCGTCGTCGAGGAGCTTGCCGAGGAGGCCGCGAAGGCGCGGCTGCATCCCGGGATCGCGTTTCGCGACAGACCCCGCCGCGCCTGGGCGATCGGCAGCGGCTTGGATGTATGGCAGATCGTCGAACTAATGCGCTCTTATCAAGACGATGAGGAGTCGCTGCGGGCGGATCATCCGCTTGTGTCAGAGCGGCACCTACGGGTGGCGCAAGCCTACGCGGAGCACTTTCCCGAGGAGATTGAGGCATTGATCGAGGCAAATCATCGACCTCTCGAGGAGATCCTCGAGCTGTACCCCTTTATCGTTCGCCCACCCTCGCGATAGTCGCGCCTTTGCGGTTTCTACTCGACGCGCACGTCTCCGGGCTCAGGATTGGGCGCCGGCTGGAAGCGGAGGGACATGACGTGCGCGCGCTCGATCAGGAGCTGGCGCTCGAGGGTCTCGCAGACAAGGATGTCCTCGCCCTCGCGTCCCACGAAGACCGCATTCTGGTCACCAACGACGTCGGCGACTTTCCCAGCCTCCTGCGCAAATGGGCGGAGGCACAGCGTCCACATGCCGGTGTGATCCTCGTGTACGGCGTCGACCACCGCGAATTCGATGTCGTCATCCGCGGCACACAGCGATGGCTGGAGCTCTACCCGGATCCCGCGAGCTGGGTCGATCTGACTGTTGCCGTCGATCGCGACTTCGCCTCGGGCTGAAAGAGAGGTCTGGTCACCCGCTACCCTGCCCAGACGTGATCACAACCAACCAGTTCAGGTACGTTGGCTAACCACATAAAGTCTGCCATCGCATCCG
Source organism: Solirubrobacterales bacterium (assembly GCA_003151895.1). Classification (GTDB taxonomy): domain Bacteria; phylum Actinomycetota; class Thermoleophilia; order Solirubrobacterales; family Solirubrobacteraceae; genus Palsa-744. The sequence goes on along the minus strand of PLYX01000050.1, from coordinate 887 downwards.
GACGGAAGGCCATGCTCGATGGTCGTGGAGGATCGCCTCGGCATAGCTGCGGAGACGACCGACCCTGAGGGGGCTTGGGTAGCGGGCACTACGAGGCGACGCCATGGACGCCGACCGTGTCGTGTGATGACGGTTGAACCTCACTGGACGCGAACAAGCGCTAAGGAAGTTCCGACAGTCCGTCGATAACTGTGTTACGGTGTTACAGCAACCGGACGATAGATTTGCCGGATGGGTATCCAGCAAGGGACCAAGCCAGCCCGGTGTGACGGCCGGGCCACCTCAGGAGGAAATGATGAGCGCCACCACGAGCACACGCGTCGTGCGCGTACCGGCGGACACGCACAACGAGGCTACGCAGATCGCCGCGCTGCGGCAGGTCCAGGCAGGCGAGATGCTCGCCGACGCTTGGCGCGAGTACATGGAGAACCACCGCGAGGAGTTCGCAAAGGATCTCGAGAAGACGGCGAAGCTACTGCGCGACGGGACACTCGAGAAGCTGGCGGAGTTCACGAGCCGCAACGCGGACGCTCGCGCGGCGAAGGCGGTGGAGCGGTTAAACTCGAAGCGCGCCGCGGGCGACGCGAGCGAGCCGGCAGGCGAGGCGAAGCCAGCGCGCGTGTAGCGGTTCCAATAGCCGGGAGTCGGTCGGGAGTGAGATGAGTACGTCGAGCGTCACCGCGAGCTGTTTGCGCTGCGTATGGAGCGCGCGCACGCGGCGCTGCTGGGCGGCAAGGCATCCGCGCTCGCGTACTCGCTGGATGTAGGTGAGGCTGATGTTGAGCGAGTCGGTGGTGTCTCTTCCGATCGGCTCGGTGGCTCCCTCGGTCGAGGGACGTAGAATGTCGGCCTCGTGGCCATCGAGCGATTCGTCTGGACCTCTCACG
>PLYX01000287.1 GCA_003151895.1 Solirubrobacterales bacterium | reverse complement strand
CACGCCGACGACGAGCACCGTTGCGACCCAGCGATGGAGCTCCTCGATCATGGCGTGGTGGCCACCCGCGAGGAGTTGGCCGTGGCACGCGGGCCAATCGGGACAGCCAAGCCCGGATTCGGACGCACGCACGAAGGCGCCGACGGTCATCAGCGCCCACCCGAGCAGCGCCATCGCCGCCGCCCAGGCCGCAAGCTGGCGTCGGGTCACACGACCGAGCCGGAGGTCGGGGCCAGGCTCGACGGCGCCATCCGCTCGACGCCGTCAGACCCGCCGGACAGGGCGGCGAGGACGCCGTCGGCCGCGGCCTGGCCGTCGCCGATGCAGGCCGCCACGCCTACGCCTCGGTATGCGGCGCCGCACAGGCTCACCCCCGCAAGCCGGGCCAGCGCGGCATCGATGCGGGCGATGCGCTCGAGGTGGCCGACGGTGTACTGCGGCAGCGCGCGCTCGAAGCGAAACACCCGCTCCTGCAGCGGCGCCGCACGGAGGCTCATGGCCTGCGCGAGGTCCGCGCGCACAGATCGGATCAGCCGCTCGTCGTCGAGGTCGAGCGCGCCGCCGTCGCCGGCGTGGCCCGCGGAGCACTTCAGCAGTACCGTGTCGCCGGCCAGGTGCGGCCACTTCGCGGAGGACCAGGTGCAGGCGGTGATCGTGTGCCCGCGGCCACGCTGCACGAGGAATCCGCTCCCGGCCAACCGCTGGTCGAACGCCTCAACCGGGTAGGAGAGCGCGATCGTCGCCACTGAAGCGTAGGAGATATCCTCGAGCTCTCCGGCCGCCGTTGGGCAGGCCTCGGCGAGGATGGCCGCCGCGGCGAAGGCGGGCACGGCCATGATCACGTGGTCGGCATCGAGAGTCTCCCCGCCGGCCAGGGTTAGGCGCGCGCCGCCGCCGGGCAGCGGCTCGAGGCTCTGTAGCGCGGCGCGTGTCCGGCACTCGACGGCCGTCAAGCGCTCGCGCAGCGTCCGCACCAACTCCTCGAGACCGCCGCTGAGCGTCAGGAAGGTCGGCCCCGTCGGAGCCGGCAGCGACCCTCCGGAGAGCGCGCGCAGTCCGCGCACGAGGCTCCGCCGCGCGCGCAGGGCGGCCTCGAGCTGGGGCGCGGCCGCGCGCACGCTGAGCTCGTCGCAGCACCCCGCGTGGATGCCTCCGAGCAGCGGGTCGATGAGCCGCTCGAGCACCTGGTCGCCCAGGCGACGACGCACGAGCGATCCGATCGAGACGTCGTGTGTCGGCCGGCGAGCGGGCACGATCAGGTCGAGGCCGGCGCGGGCGAGGCCGGCAGGCGAGAGGATGCCGGAGCCGATCAGGGCCTGCGAGCCGTCGGGTACGCCGGCCATCAGCCGCGGGGGCAGCGGGTGCAGGCGGTCGGTCCACACGTAGGGCTGGTCGCTGGCGGGCGCCACCAGGTCGTGCTCGAGCCCCAGCTCGTGGCAGAGCTCGAGCGCGGCGGGTACGCGCGCCAGCAGCGCCTCGGCGCCGACGTCGAGCGGGCGTCCGGCGAAGTCCTCGGTGCGGATCTTGCCGCCGAAACGCTCGTCGGCCTCCAGCAGCGTGATTCGCGGCCCGGCGGAGCTTGTGCCATCGGCCCCGGGGTGCGCGCCGGCCAGGCGGTGGGCGGCGGCGAGGCCGGCGATCCCGCCCCCGACGATCACGACGTGCCGGCGTCCGCTCATCGCGGTCCTGACATTGAGATCATGCCGCTGCCGCGTCCTGGGCGAGCTGGTCGAGGACGATGTGCGCGAGGGCTCCCAACAGGCGCGGGTCGGCGTTGGGCGAGGCGGTTCGGGCGAACGCGATCCCCAGCTCTCGCGCGCGGGCGCCGGCCTCGACGTCCAGGTCGTAGAGGACCTCCAGGTGGTCGCAGACGAAGCCCGCCGGGCACACCACGACGGCGCCGGCGCCGGAGGCGGCCAGCTCGCCCAGCGCCTGCAGGACATCTGGGCCGATCCAGGGCTCGGGTGTGCGCCCGGCGCTCTGCCAGGCGACCGACCAGCGCTCCAGCCCGGTACGCGCCGCCACCGCGGCCGCGGTCTCGCGCAGTTGCGCAGGGTAGGGATCGTCTTCGTCGAGGATCCGCTTGGGGAGGCTGTGGGCGGTGAACAGGACATGCGCCCCGCCGGACGCCTCCGCGGGCAGTGCACGGAGCGCGTCCTCGAGCGCCACCGACAGGCAGTCGACATACCCGGGCGCCAGGTGCCAGGAGCGCACCACCGACACGGCGGGCTGCCCGGGCGCGGCAGCCGCCGCGGCCCGCGCGCGCTCGGTGTACTCGCCGACGCTCAGGCGCGAGTAGTGTGGCGCCAGCACAAGCCCTACGATCTGCCGCGCGCCGCCGGCGGCCAGCTCGGTGACGGTGTCCTCGATGAATGGCGCCGCGTGCTTCATCCCCAGCGCGACCGGGATGTCCGGGTGGCCCGCGTCGGCCAGCGCGCGCTCGAGCCCCGCCACCTGCGCGCGCGTGAGCTCCAGCAGCGGGGAGTGCCCGCCAATCGCCTCGTAGCGCCGGCGCAGCTCGGCAAGCAGCTCAGGGGTGGGCGGTCGCCCGCGGCGGATGTGCGTGTAGTAGGCCTCGAGCTCCTCGGGCCCCGCCGGGGTCCCGTAAGCCATCGCCAGCACGGCCGTCGCGCTCAAGGGGCCAGCCCTTCACGCCGCGTGCGATGAGCGTGCACGAGCTCCACGACATGCGTCAGCGAGCCGGGGTCGGTCTCGGGCGGCACGCCGTGGCCCAGGTTGAAGACGTATCCACGTCCGGGGGCCTGGGCGAGCACGTCGGCGACCTCGGCCTCCAGCACCGGACGCGGCGCCAGGCAGGCGACCGGATCGAGGTTGCCCTGCAGGGCGACCTCGGGGGGCAGACGCAAGCGGCCCTCGTCCAGGGGCACGCGCCAGTCGAGCCCCACGGCGTCCGGGCCGGCCGAGCCGATCGCCTCGAGCAGGTGGCCTGTACCCAGGCCGAAGTAGATGCGCGGCACCCCAAGGGCGGCGAGCCCGTCGAACAGACGCCGCACGACCGGCAGCACGTGCGCCGTGTAGTGGCGCGCCGAGAGCGACCCGATCCAGCTGTCGAACACCTGCACCGCCTGCGCTCCGGCCTGCACCTGCGCGGTGAGCGAGGCCAGCGCGATGTCGGCCAGGCGGTCGAGCAGCATGCGCCAGGTGGCGGGGTCGGCGAGCATCAGGGCCTTGGCGCGGGCCTGCGTCTTGGACGGGCCGCCCTCGACCAGGTAGCTGGCGAGTGTGAAGGGCCCGCCGGCGAAGCCGATCAGCGGCACGCTCAGCTCCGAGCAGGCCAGACGCACGGCCTCCGCCAGCCACGGCGCGTCTGCGGCCGGCTCGAACGGGCGCAGCCGCCGCAGGTCGCGCGAGGTTCGCACCGGCGTGGCGATCACGGGTCCGACGCCAGGCCGAATGTCGACATCCACGCCGATGGCCTCCAGCGGCGTGACGATGTCCGAGAACAGGATCGCGGCGTCGACGCCGTGGCGGCGGACGGGCTGCAGTGTGACCTCGGCGGCAAGCTCCGGCGAGTGCGTGATCTCCAGCAGCGTCGCGCGCTCGCGGACGGCGCGATACTCCGGTAGCGAACGCCCCGCTTGGCGCATGAACCAGACGGGGATGTACTCCACCGGCTCCCCGCGCAGGGCACGGAGCAGCGGCGCATCGATGAGGCCGGGGTCATCGCCCACGGCTGCTGTCGCAAGCCCCCGGCTCTGCACGCCAACGACCGTAAAGGCGCGCGCGAGCCTCCGCAAGCGGGAAATCCACGCGCGGGACGATATTCGCTACGGAACAGCTCTCCGTAATCTCCAGATTGAGCATCTTGGCGAGACCCTAACGGACTGCTACCCGGGAACGGTCCGCGGGTGAGCCGCCCGACGAGCGGCAGTCCCAGCAGCGACACGGCGGCCATCGCCAGGAAAGCGCCCAGCGGATGGTGGACGAGAACCTGCACGATCAGCGCGACGATCAGACCGCCGAGGTTGCCCGCCGTCCACAAGCAAGGATAAGGATGCGTTATGCTATATGCATGAAGCGCACCACGGTGATGCTGCCCGACGAACTCGACGCGCGCCTGCGACTGGAGGCGAGACGCAGGGGTGTCTCGATCGCCGACGTGGCCCGCCACGCGATCGAGCAGGAGCTGCCGCAGCCCGCCGATAGTGGCCATCTGGCGTTCTTCGCGATCGGGGAGGGCGGCCCTGACGATGCTTCAGAGCGGGTGGACCAGCTCGTGCGCCAGGCGATCGACCGCCGGCACACCTCACCGCCACGATAGGCGGCGGCGGGATGACTCCCGAATGATCACGACGCTTTACGGTGCCGATGCCCAACGCCAAGCGGACACGCTCCAGGCTCGCCGCGATCGGCGACGCCGGCCGTTGAGCGCGCCATGCTGATCCTCGACGCCGGCCGTTGAGCGCGCCATGCTGATCCTCGACGCCGGACCGATCTACGCGGCGGCGGCCACACGCGACAACAACCATCGCCGCTGCGTGGAGCTGATCGTCGCCGCCACACGGCCGCTGCTCGTGCCGGAGCTCGTCGTCACCGAGGTCTCCTACCTGCTCGCCGACCGCATCGGCCCCCACGCCGAGGTCGCCTTCGCGCGCTCCGTCGCCGCCGGGGAGATCGCCGTCGAACCCGTGCTCGACCACGAATGGGACCGCATCACGGAGCTGATGGAGCAATACCTCGACCTCCCACTGGGAATCGTCGACGCATCGGTGGTGACGCTCGCCGAACGCCACGACGCGACCGAGATCGCCACGCTCGACCGGCGGCACTTCACCGTCGTACGACCACGACACGTCGCCTCGTTCACGCTGCTGCCGTGAGACGACGTACCGATCGTCAGCCGCTCGCGCTTGGCGAGCGCGAACGGATGCGGAGCCGGCGAGGGTTCCGTCCGACCTGCTCGCGATGGTACGGTGACAATGGGTAAGTTGTCGGATAAGTCACGAGGCGAGTTCCTCGTCGCGGGTGTCGCGGAAGCGCCGATGGGAGGCGCCGGCGTGGAGCGAGCCGCTGCGGCTGGGGTCGCTGCGGCGCGACCCGCCCCGAACGCACTCGCGCCTGCTCCCGAGCGCCTCGGCGCGCACCACGTGCTTCGCTACGCGACCGCCGAGGAGGCCGAGTCCTATCGCCGGATCATGCGCATCCTGTACGTCGAGCACCAGGCGTTCGGGCTGCGGCTGCGCCCGGCGCAGGTGGCCGACCGTCTGCGCGAGCACTACGCGCTGGCGGTTGATCTCGACTGGCTCGAGGATCGTCTCGAGGCACTCGGCCGGTGGGGCGCCGTCGAGCGCGATCACGACGCGAGCCTCGCCTCGACGGCGGCCGAGTGGCGCCGCAACCGGTACACGTACGACGTCACGCCCGCTGGCCGGCTGACCGAGGAGCTGCTCGCGCAGCTCGATGCGCTCGGCGAGGAGATCGGCCGCCTGGACACGGCGCGGCTGCCGGCGATCCGCGACGCGCTGGCGCGGCTCGCACGGGAGCTCGACCAGCCCGAGCCGGACGGGGCACAGCTGCGGCAGATGTTCGAGCGCGTGCTGGCCGAGGTCGAGGCGCTGCACGCGGGCGCGCTGGCGTTCATGCGCTCGCTGTCCGACCTCATGCGGACCGTCGAGCAGATCGGTGAGGATGAGTTCGAGCGCGGCAAGGGCGCGTTGCTCGAGCACCTCCAGGGCTTTCGTCACAGCCGGAGCCACTATTCGGCCGAGATCCTCGCGCTGCTCGATCGAATCGAGGCGAGCGGCGCGCAGCTGCTGGTCGCGCGGATCGTGGACGCCGAGCAGTTCGTGGCGCTGCCCGGTGGCGCGACCGTGGAGGAGCAGCACGCGCGCCGGCGCGCGGAGCTGCTGAGTCGCTGGCGCGGGCTGCGCGCATGGTTCGTCGGCGGGGACGACAGCGGCTCTCCGTGGCGCACGCTCAACGACCAGGTCATCGACGCGATCCGGGCGGTGCTGGCGATCGCCGAGCGGCTGATCGAGCGGCGTTCGCTGCGCGTCGACCGCAGCGGCGTGCTGCTGGCACTCGCGGCGAGGGTCGCGGCGGCGCCGGCGGGCGAGACGACCGCGTGGCTGCGCGCCGCGTTCGGGCTGCGCACCCCGC
>PLYX01000112.1 GCA_003151895.1 Solirubrobacterales bacterium | reverse complement strand
GTCGACGAGGAATGTATCGAGTACTCCGAGTGCAACCTGCTCGAACCGTTCATCAAGGCCGGCAAGGCGGTCTTCGAGGTCGAGTACACCAAGACGCCGAGCCAGTTCTGCGCGCAGCTCAACGCGCTCAAATTCATGGCCATGCAGAAGAAACTCGAACTCGACGCTTGGAGCGCGCCCTGCTGGGCGCAGGGAAACTGGGTGGGAGCGAAGGGCGCGGCCGGTTACGACCTGGCCGGATTCAATGGAACCAGCGATCTGATCAACATGCCGGGCGTCACGGCCACGCTTGCCAAAGGCAGCCGCCTTACGTGGGCGTCTCCGACCACCGATGCCCGGGCTCTGGAAAGCCCCAATGGCTCCTCGCGCAGCGCGACCGCCTACTCGGACCCGACCGAAGTTCAGGTGCAGCTGCACTTCACCAACGCCTACCAGGGCAATCTGCATCTCTATGCGGTCGATTGGGATACCACCGCACGCCGCGAGACGATCACCGTAGGCACACAGACAGCGAGCCTCACGGGCGGCAACTTCAACCAGGGCGCCTGGGCCTCCGTCCCGATCAACGTCGCCGCGGGCGCGACCCTTCCGATAGCCGTCAAACGCACCGCGGGCACAAGCGCCGTGCTGTCGGGGATCATGCTCGGCGATGCCACCGCCGCCACCCCTCCTCCAACGGTCTCGACCGCACCCGAAGGCAGCTGGGTAGGCGCTTTCGGCTCGGCCGGGTACGACCTTGCCGACTGGGATGGCGCCAACGACGTGAGCGATCTGCCGGGTGACTCGCTCAGCGTTCTACAGGGCAGCCGCTACCAGTGGGCCCCAAGCACGACCGACACACGTGCTCTGCAGAGCCCAGATGGCCTGACGCGCTCGGCCGCCACCTACTACGACCCAAACCAGATCAAGCTGACGCTGAGCATCCCGGCCGGCTACACGGGCAACCTCCACCTTTACGCGGTGGACTGGGACTCGACTACGCGACGGGAGACGATCACCGTCAACGGGCAGACGGCGGAACTCTCCAGCGATTTCAGCAAAGGCGCGTGGGCCTCGTTCGCGATCAGCGTGCCCGTGGGTGGGACGGTCACGATCACGGTCGATCGAACGGCGGGAGCCAATGCCGTGCTCTCGGGGATCTTGCTGGGCGACGCGGGCGCTCCGCCGAACCCCACGGCGTCCAGCGCTCCGCAGGGGGCGTGGGTGGGCGCGGTCGGGTCCGCCGGCTATGACCTGGCCGGGTGGGACGGCACCACGGGAGATGTCTCCTATCTGCCGAACGCGTCGGTGAGCCTCGTGCAGGGCAGCCGCTGGCAGTGGGCGGCGGGCAGCTCTGATCCGCGTGCGCTGTCCGACCCGAGTGGACTGGTTCATAACGCCGGAACCTATTACGACCCGAATCAGGTCCGCCTGCAGCTGAGCTTCAAAGAAGCGTACAAGGGCAACCTCCACCTCTACGCGATGGACTGGGACAAACAGGCGCGGCGCGAGATCATCACGGTCAACGGTCAGAGCGCGGTGCTCAGCGATTTCGGCGAAGGCGCGTGGGTGTCGTTCCCGCTCGAAGTCGCCGCGGGGGGCACGGTGACGATCACCGTCGACCGCACGTCTGGTCCCAACGCGGTGCTCTCGGGGATCTTCCTCGGCGATGCGGGCGCTCCCCCGGCGCGTCCCGTCACCAGCGCTCCGCAGGGCAGTTGGGTGGGCACGTATGGAGCGACCGGGTATGACCTGGCGGCTTGGAGCAGCGGCACAAGCGACCTCGCGTCTCTGACGAATGCGTCCCTGACGGTGGTACGGGGGAGCCGCTACCAGTGGGCGCCGTCGACCACGGAAGTGCGTGCGCTCGAGAGCCCCAGCACGAGCACCCGGACCGCAGCAACCTACTACGACCCCAACCAGATCAACTTGCAGCTGAGCTTCGCGAGCGCCTATAGCGGCAACCTCGAGCTCTACGCGGTTGACTGGGATACGACGGCACGGAGAGAGATGATCTCGGTGAACGGTCAGACGGCTGTGCTGTCGGGCGAATTCAACGCGGGCGCGTGGGTATCGTTCCCGATCAGCGTCCCACCCGCGGGTGGGACGGTCACGATCACCGTCGATCGGCTGGTCGGGGCCAACGCGGTGCTGTCGGGAATCTTCCTCGGCTGAGCCGAAACGATAGGAGTCGATCGTTGTGACTGCAAGGATGAGCACATCGGCTGCCAGCCCTCTACCGCTTGGTCTGCAAACGACGGCGGTGCGAGAGGTTGGTTGGGTATGAGAGTTCTGCTGCAGACGCGCTCGGCTGTGAGCGTGGCAAAGTCACCGGGAGGTGACGTAACCCAAGCTCACGAGACGGCTCGGGCTTTGGGCGCCATCGGGATCGATACCCGTGTTTCTGCTGAGCTGTGCCCCGATCTCACGGATGTAGACCTTGTGCACATTTTCAACCTCGTCCGTCCGCAAGACGCGATGGTCCAGGCCCGCCATGCATGGCGACATCGTTGTCCAGTGGCGCTCTCGACCGTCTACTGCGACATGTGGGAGTTCGACAGCTCCGCGCGGACGGGGATCGGTGGGCTCATCGCTCGCCGGGCGGGACGGGACTCGATCGAGCTTGCCAAGGCTGTCGGCCGGGCCGTCCGTTCGAGAGAGCTTCACGGAGGTTTGCCGCCCCTGCTATGGCCCGGCTACCAAGCGCTGCAGCGCGAGCTGCTGGCGCGCTGCGATGTGCTGCTACCCAATTCGCGATCCGAGCTGCGGCGCATCGAGCAAGACCTTCACCTTGATATCTCTGCCGATCGTTACGTGACGGTGCCAAACGGGATCGACCCCGTCTACTACAGCTCTGAGCGTCTTCGTGGCCAGTCTCCGCCGAGGCACCTGGCGGCGTATGAGGGCTGTGTGCTGTGTGTCGGGCGTGTGGAGGGCCGCAAGAATCAGCTGAGCTTGATCAGGGCCTTGCGGGGCAGTCCTTATCGGCTCGTGCTCGCAGGGTCGCCGGCCGCCAACCAGCGCGCCTACGTGGAGGACGTGAGGGCGGAGGTGGCACGCTGCCCGAACGTAGAGTGGCTCGGGTCGGTCAGCGAGGAGGAAAAGCGCTGGCTGTATCACCTCGCGCGCGTTCACGTGCTGCCGAGCTGGATGGAGACCACGGGTCTGGTGAGCCTCGAGGCCGCAGCCCTCGGCTGCGCGCTTGTCGTCACGCCCAATGGCGACACGCTGGAGTACTTTGATGGGCACGCGAGCTTCTGTCAGCCCGATGACGAAGGGTCCATCCGTGTCGCTGTTGACGCTGCCCATCGAGCGGGACCGGACTCGGTGCTGCAGCGGCGCATTCTCACCGACTACACCTGGGATGCCGCGGCGCGCGCCAGTGCACGCGGGTACGCGATTGCCTTGGTTCAGCGCCACAGCCATTCAACGCAGATGCGCCGGTACGTCGCGGAGCCGAGTGCTCCAAATGGCGCATCCTTCTCTTTCTGAGAAGCTTCGCAGCCGTGAGGACGTCTGCTGATCGACCCGGCCAACCCGATGGCGCTCACCTGCTGCGGATCGTGATCGTCAACTACGGATCTGCCGACCGACTCCAAGCGCTGCTCGGGGATCCGAACTTCGCACGCCACGATCTCATCGTGGTAGACAACGCGAGCGAGCCAGAGAGAGTGCTTGATCTTGCCCGGACCCATGGCGCTACCCCCCTGCTTCTCGGACGCAACATTGGCTTTGGGGCGGCGGTCAATGAGGCCCTTCGACGAGCGCCGCGCTCGGAGCTTCCCATTCTGCTGCTGAATCCCGATGTGACTGTGCCAGACGGGCTTCTAACTGAGCTGGGTGGTCGGCTCGATCATGAGCGGCTGGATGGCATCGGTCCACTTCTCCGGGATGAGAACAAGAAGATCCCGGTTGGTGTCGGCGGTTTCAGGCCCACTCTGTGGACGGTGACCGCCTATGCGGCGTTCCTCACCCATTTGCTGCCCTGGACCCGCGGGTTGTTCCTGACCCGACGACAGGCTGAGCATGGACGCCAGCCCGATTGGCTTTGCATGGCGTGTCTTCTGCTCAGTGCCGATGCGTTCGAGCGGTTCGGTCCCATCCCGGAGGATGAGCTCGTCTACGCGGAGGATGTTGCCTGGGGATCCGCAGCCTCCAAACGAGGGGCAAGGTTCGTGCTTGCGGCCGATCTATCGGTCACGCACAAGGGTGGCGCCTCCGGAGCGAGTTTCGCTTGGATCGGGGCCACTGAGAGACTGATAAGGAGATGTCTGCCGGGATGGCGCGGTCGTCTTGCGGCATGGATCTTTCGTTCAGGACTGCTGGTGCGCAGGGCGCTCGGGCGAAGTGTTGTCTAGTCCGGCTGGGCGAGGGCCCAGATCACCGCCGGCAGGTCGGGCTCGTTGCGGAGGGTCTGCCAGGGCAGACGCGGTACCCAGTGGTCGAAGTTAGCCGCGATGACCCTACGGTTGCCCCAACTGCGAACCCACAGAGGCTTTAGCCCCTGTGAGCGGAGGAGGACAACCATCCCGTCCGGGGTAAACCGCCAGTAGTCGCCCGGGTGGTCATGCAAGCGCACCAGGAACGGCGTGGAGACGTAGACGTGTCCACCGCGCCGACACATCCTACGCAACGTGTTGACCGCTGTGGGCGGGTCGAGGACATGCTCGAGTACCTGCTCGCAGATCACCAGGTCGAACGGGCCGGGCAACTCCGCAGGAGGGTTGCACAGGTCGAACTCCGGAAAGTCGAGTTGCGTCCGGCTCGCCCACGGCATCTCGGTCCAGTACGCACCGCTGATCTCCGCGACATGCAGCGACGAGGGGTTTAGAGACTCAAAGACGAGGCGGGTGTCCGGAGTCATCACCGCGCGAAGCCACTGCTGACTCTGAGCGGGGTTTAGTAGCCGCGTCCTCACTCCATCACGGATAGACTGTGGCAGGTGCGGCTCAATGAGGGGCGGAAGCCATGTCGCCGCCCGCCACTTAAGGTGCGCGCGGACACGACTGGCGAGTGAGCGAGGCACGGACCTCGGGAGTATAGCCGTGCGTCTTCCATCGTAAAGAGTAGCGGCAGTCAGGTCGGGAGCTTCTGCGGCTGGGCGAGGCGAGCCGCGTCAAATGCGACTTGCGCGCCGAGCCTCTCGGTAGCCGCGTGCGTAGGAGCCCAAGTGCATGATGCTGTAGACCCACTCTCTGGGCGGGTGCGGTAGCCATGACCAGTTGCTGGAGAAGAGTGAGAGGACATACGAGGCCGCTGAGAGTGTCCCCCAATATAGAGTGGTGGCCGGTTGTGCCAGCGGTGGATTGATCGGATATATGTAATTAATATGCCAGCCGGCTCTGCCCATCGCTCTGCCCCGCCGGTGCCATTCGGAGATGTTGATTTGGTGATGATGGTGCACGATGAGCTTGGGGTGGTAGCGGATGGGCACGCCCTGCAACTCCATCCGATGGCCGAGCGCAGCGTCCTCGAAGCCGAATTGCAGACGCTCATCCATGCCGTCGGCACGAGCATAGGCTGCGCGGGGAAAGGAGATATGCGCCGTGAAGAAGTGAGGGGCCCGTGGACTTTCGCCGCCGTCGAGACGTGCGTAGTCGAACTGGGCGTCATCATTGAGCCACCGCATAAACGGATCGGCCATGTCCTCAGGCGGATAGGTGATGCGGCCCAGGACAGCAATCTCTTTGCCGTCGGTGTAAGCGTGCGACGCGATATGTTCGGCTAGGAGGTGGGTGCTCACGGGCGTGGTGTCGTCGTTGAGGAAGAGGATCAGATCGAACTGCGCTTGGCGCACCCCGGCGTTTCGCGCGGCACTGACTCCCGGATGAGGCTCAACCATCGTCTTGATCGCAATCGGCAAATGATTACTAACCTCGCCGAGCCATTGCGTCGTGCCATCGGTGGAGCCGTTGTCTACGACGATGATCTCGGCCTGATGCCCCTCAAGATCTTGTCTTGCGAGAGCATCAATAGTTGCTCGCAACGCGTCGATGCGATTCTTTGTAGGTATCACAACAGAGATGGCCATACGCTCACCGAGACAGCTTCTGACTGATCGACCACCGAGCTTCGCGCAGCCAAGCCCGCGTTTGGAAGCGAACTCCCTGAGGTCGCGTCAACTCTTCGATGAGGCCCGGGTGGGCGACATTCAGCGGCATCGAGGAGCCGTCTGTCGCCTTGAGCGAGAGTAAACCCCGCCTCCCTGGGCCGACGAAGAGAAGCAGGTTCTGGCGATAGCACCAGCCGACGCGCTCGTCGTTCCATAGCGCGCCTCGCAGGATGTCCAGTACCTGCCAACCCTTTTCTCCGAACAGCTTCACCCAGTGACTTGGCCACGCACAGTTGACGTGGTGAGTGCCCGGCTGGCCGGGGACGGCGGCAGAGAACAGCACGACATCGCCGTGTCGCGTGAGGCTGTCGAGGAGCGTGGCGGCATACGTCGCGTCGAGGTGCTCGGCGACCTCTAGGCAGCTGACGAGGTCGAACTGCCGGCCGAGGTCGAGTGGCCTCGTCAGGTCTGCGGCCAGATAGCTCTGTGTGGGCATGAGCAGCTGCTCCTGAGATACATATGGCCCGTCGACTCCCACCACATCGGTCACACCGAGCTGCATCCATGCCTGAATCCACGGACCGATTCCGCAGCCGACGTCCAGCACTGAGCGGGAACTGAGAATCTCGTGGACGAGTGGCACGACAACCGCCGCGGAGCGCGAAGACTCCTCGCGCTGGTCGTCAAAGAAGCGGTCGTCGTAGAAGTTGGCGGTGCCGATAGGCATCAGAGGAGCAGGACTCTACGCATGGACGATGCGCCCGCGACCTTGAAGGCTATACACGGCGCAGCCGCAGACCGGACGCTCGGGTGGCTTGCATGATTCGGTCGCGGACGATTCGCCGCTCCGCTCGAGCGGAGCAGAGGGCGGGGATCACGAGACCGGTCGCACAGATACACGCATCCAACAGCGCGGTGGGAGATATAGCGACGCCTGCTATCGCGATGGCGAGCACTCCCGTGCAGGCGATGGTCATCCGCGTCTCCCGCCGACTGGGTCTCAGTACCGGAAGCCTCGCGGTGACCAGCATGATCGTCACTGTGGTCAAGCCGTACGCGAGGATGAACGAAACCGGCAGCGCGTCGACCCCCATGCGCGGCAGCAAGATCCAGCCGGCTCCCAATTGCAGCAGCAGCGGCAGCAGGTTGACCGCAAACCATGCACGTACGCGACCTGTCGAGATCAGGACGATACTGAGCACGAAGGAGATCATCCGCAGGAACTCCCCCCCCATCTGTAGCGCGATTGCCTGCTGACCCCCGTGGAAGCGGCCGGTGAACAGCGTTGCGACGATCACCGATCGGCCTCCCACGCCGAGGAGCATGAGAGGGGTACCCACCAGCAGGCCGAGCCGGAGAGCCGAGGAGATCGAGGATCGAACCGCACGATCGTCTCCCAGCGCGAACGACGCCGAGAGCTTGGTAGTCAGAAAGAGCGTGATGCCGAGGTCGAACTGCAGGAATAGCTGGGTCGACAGCAAGCTCGCCGGCTGGTACAGACCGACGGCACCGAACCCGTCGAGGTGGCCGAGACGGGACCTGAGCACGGTTTCTACGCCGAGGACGAGAGTTCCGAGGATGACGCTTGCGATACCGGCTCGCAGCAGGGTGCGCTCGGTGACGCCGAGACGAAGGCCGCGGAGGGAGATCTGGCGCAGGTCGCTGGGTGCCGAGCGGGCCGCGACAGCGAACAGCACTACGCTCGTCGCCAGTATCGCGAGCTCGGCTCCGCGGAAGCCCCAGATCACCACCAGCGGGACCACGACGATCAGGTTGCCGATGGCGGCCACGACTACCGTTCGATTGAATCGAGAGGCGTTGTCGCGACCCTGCTGTAGGGTCTGAAGGGCCGTGAAGGCGATGTTGAACGGCACCGAGAGCAGGGCGAGCAGCAGGCCGAGGCCGTAGGAAGTCGAGCCCACAACCGCCGCGCCGAGCTGCTGGCGAAACAGCAGCGCGAAGAAGACGAGGACGACGGCGCAGAGGAGCGGAGCGGCGAGGATGAAGCGGATCACCGAGCGTTCGGCCTCGCGATCCTGCTGGGCTCGGGCGCGGGCCAGCGCTCGGGCGCCGAACACGGGAACACCGAGCACGCTCGCGGCGCCAAGGACGAGCGCCACGTTGTTCAGCTGAGAGATGATTCCAAGGCCGTGCGGTCCCACGGCCACAGCGGTGACCTTGGTTCGCAGAAGTCCGAACGCCAAGGCGATCGCCGCGGCGATCCAGTACGTGACGCTGCTCTTGACGATTGGATCGGCGCGGTTGGCAGCGAATACGCTGCCCTCCGGGTCGGCGGCGAGGACCTCCGCAGTCACCGGCAGCCCTGCGGTCGGGGTCTCGGTGGTGGTCTCCGTGGCGAGTAGCGCCTCCGCGCCGTCGAGCGCGCCGTCGGTAAGTGTTTCTGACTGTCTGTTGGCTGCTGTCCGCGTGCGCGCTGGATTGCGGGGCCGCTGGAGCTGCTCGGGGGCGACGCTCATCGAGGCGAGACGGTGAGTGCAACCGCCGGCCGTGGGTCTCCGCGGGATGTCGCCGGTGCCCGCGCGCTGCGCGGCGCTCCCCGCAGCGCCATCGCGATCAGCAGCCATGTGGAGCCGAACCAGAAGGTGCTGGTGGTGATCGAGCAGACGAGGAAGATGAGGATGAGACCGACAGCTCGGCCCGGCCGCTTGCGCCGCAGCGGTCGCATCGAGACAACCGCACCCGCGAGCAGGAGGACGCCGACGAGCCCGGTGTCGTAGAAGATCTCCAGGGGCAGGTTGCCCAGATAATAGGCGCGGTCGAGTTCGGGTACGGTGGGGTCGAGGTGCCGTTGCCCGAACGTGTTCAGGCCGAGCCCAAAAAGCGCGTCTGTGGAGCCATGGATGTCGCCGAGTGCACTGGTCCAGGATTCCACACGCAGTTGACCGGTGCCGGAGTTGAATGCCGTCGCGGCGGCGAGCTTGGTCGTGAATGGAGAGGTCACGCTCGGCACAAGCAACGAGAGAACCACGATTGCCACCGCCGCAGCCGCGAGACTTCGGAAGGTGCGGCGCAGCGCCACCTTGCCTTCGAGCACCGCCCACACCGCCAGTCCGAGCAGGAGGCCGATGATCGCCGCGCGGGTCAGGCTCAGCACGAGGGCGGTCCCGAGCAGGCCGAACGCGGTCACGCGAAAGCGGGTCGAGCGCGCGCTCGTGAGGATCAGGAACAGCCAGATCGCGAGCGTTGAGGCGAGGATGTTGGCCTCGAAGGAGAGTCCATAGGCCGCGGGCGCGCCGGTGAGCGTCTCGTGCTGGGTGCCGAAGGCGATCAGGCCGGCGGATGAGAGCACCCACAGGGCGATCGCCGCGATCGCGGCGGCCACCGCGGCCGCGGAGCCGACGCGCTCGATTGTCTCGGTGTCGTCGACCGCGGCGAGCGCGAGCACGAGGATCAGCCAGTCGAGTGCGAGCCAGCCGGCGATCGCCAGGCTGGCGGTGCGCTCGGGCGCCCGCAGGAAGGACATGGCTGTTGCCCACACGATGAACAGCCCCAGCAGCAGCACTGTTGGTGAACGCAGCACCGCCGCCACTCGGCTCAGACGCGTGCTCAGCGCGAGGCTTAGAAGGGCCACCAGCAGCACCACGTGCTCGGGCATGAAATGAAAGCCGCCGACAACGATGCGAAACCTGGTGACGAACGTTGCCACGATCAGGACCAGCACGAGGCGGCGTACGCCGATCGCTTGCGCCGCCACGCACGCACCGACGGCAAGCAGCATAACGGCGAGCTTGGGCTCCTCGACAACCGCCCAGCCGAGCGCGATGCCCAGGCACACACCGATCAGCCTCTGCGGGGTGGTGGCGTCTCGCAGGTCGTTCACCGTCGCCCGCACACCGCGCGAACGGGATTTGCCTCGGGCCGTCACGGCTGGACCGAGGACGTACGTGGGCTGCATTGCTAGCCGCCTGCGACGGCCGGCACGGCCTGCAGCCGGACCGGCTCGGCGGCCGTTTCGGCGGCCTCCATCAGCAGGCGCTCGTACCCTACGCAGATGTCCTCCCAGGCATAGGATCCCTGCACCAGTGCTTGCCCCTCATGCACGGCGGTCGCGTGGCTCCCCGGCTCCCGCAGCTCGCGCGCCATGATGTCGCGCAGACTCTCGGGGTTGGCCGGGTATAGGGCGCTCGGAAAGGGGTTGAGAACCTCGCGGTTGAACACCGTGTCCAGGGCTACGGTCGGCGCGCCGAAGCCCAGCGCCTGCAGGAGCGCCGGGTTGGTGCCGCCCGCGGAGTGGCCGTGGACGTAGAGGCGGCAGTTGCTCCACAGCTGCCCGAGCAGCGTCTGGTCGTCCACGTGGCCGAGCCATTGCACGTCTCCGCGCGCGCTCATCTCCTCCAGGCGCCGGGCGGTCGCACAGCGGTAGTTCGCCGAGCCGACAACCACCACCGGGGGGCGTGCCGGCAGATCCTCGACGGCGTCGAGGAAGAGTTCCACGTTGTTCTCCGGCACCAGCCGGGCGACGACGAGCAGGTAGGAGCCCGGCTCCAGGCCGATCTCTCGGACGCGATCCTGGCCGTTGTCGTTCACCACGTCGGCTCCATAGGCCACGTGCTGGGGACGGATGTCGAACTTCGTCTCCCAGATGTCGGCGACGGCACGCGAATCGGCCACGAGCACAGAGCCGCGGGAGGCGGTCAGTCGCGCGCCCATCCGGAACGTGCTCTTCGCGAGCGCGCCCCACTTCGCACGCAGCCACTCGATGCCGTCCACGTTGACGACGGTCGGAATGCCGGCTGCCTGGAACTGCCCGAGGAAGAACCCGTGGGCCACGTTGACCACGAGCGCGACGTCGTAATCGCTGTGGCTGGCGTGCGTGCTCGCGAACCATCCATGCGAGAGGGTGGACAGCGACTTTGACTCGATGCCGGGCGTGTCGATGCAGCGGATGCCGTCGGTGACGCGCGTGCGATAGCGCAGGCCACCGCTCCGCCCGTACACGGTCACGTCGTGGCCCTGGTCGCGCAGCGCCGGCGCCAGACGGCGCACGAATGTCTCGAACCCTCCGTAGTAGCTTGGGTAGCCGCGGCTACCCACGATCGCTATGCGCATTGGCTTCCTGCCTTTGTCGAGGATCGTTGTCTCATCGCCCGGCCTGACTTCCTGTCAAGCGGGAATGTGCTCGGATGACGCAGCCTTGGTGTCGGGCTGTTGCTCGGACGGCGTTGCTTTGCCCTGGCTCTGTCGTACAACGCCATCTGGAGACGAGCGCTGCTCCGGGTTGCGGTAGCCGTATCCGTACCCGTAGCCACCGGCGACGTCCTGTGCCGGCACGCGGTTGGCTACCAGGCCGAGCACGGGTGCGTCCACCTGACTCAGCTTCTTGCGCAGGAACTGCAACGCATCCCGTTTGGTACTCCCCAGAGAGGCGACCGCGAGCACGCCGCTGACGCTGCGCAGGAGGGGCATCGCGTCCGCTACGAGCAGCAGCGGCGCGGTGTCGATGATGATCAGGTCGTAGCTGGCGCTGGCCGTGGCAAGCAATGCGACCATCGACTGGCTATCGAGCATCTCGGCGGCATTGGGTGGGGACGCACCGGCGACGAGCACGTCGAATGCAGGCGGATCTCCGGCCTCACCGGTAGCTTCGTTGAAGCGCTTGGGACGCTGGATCGCGCTGTGTAGGTCGATCTCGCCGCTGAGCACCTGCACCAGTCCTGGAGACTGCTCGACGCCGAGTACTCCAGCGAGATCCCCCTTGCGCAGGTCGGCCTCGATCAGGAGGGTGCGCGAGCCGGGAAGCGCTCCCGCGGCACGCGCCAGGTTGCTTGCCACCGTCGTCTTCCCCTCGCCTGCGACCGCAGAGGTGACGAGCACCGTGCGGATATTCTTGTCGATGCTGAAGTAGCGCAGCTGGGCGCGCAGAGTGCGGAAGCTCTCGGTAGCCGGTTCCGCGTCTGTCATGTCGGCGACGGCCGCGAGGACCGGTGCGCCGAAGATCTCCTCCAGGTTCTCCACGTCCTTGATCCTGCGATCGAACCCCTCACGAACCAGCGCCAGGGCGACACCGAGAACCAGACCCACGAGCAGTCCGAGCACGGCGTTGCGCGCGATGCTTGGCGAGGAGGGCGAGGTGGGCTTGGTGGCCGGCTGCACGACCTCGGCTTCACCGGTCTGCAGCGAGGAGACGACGGCGAGCTGCTGCTCGCGTGCGCGCAGCGTCTTGGCTTGGGCGCTGTGCTTGGCGGCGGGGCCGAGGGCGGTCAGCTGAGCTTGGAGCTGCGACTTGGCGGCGGCCAGCGCATCGTGGTCGGTGCTGAGCTGAAACTGGACTACCTGCGCCGCATAGGCATTGGCGATGTCCGCGGCGCGGCCCGGCACGCGATCTGTGGCCGAGACGTTGACGACTTCAGACTGGGAGGCGGCGGAGACAGAGATCTTGCGCTGCACTTCCGTGCGCGAGAGCTTCGGTACCAGCGCGGCTCCGGTCTGTTCAGCGATTGTCGGAAGCGAGACGAGCGTCAGGTTGGTGCTTGCCTGACGGGTAGGGTCGCTCGAGGGTGGAAGCGCGGTGCTCCCGAGCAGCGCCTGACCTATATTTTGCTGGCGAAAGAGAATTCCGGCGGTGGCTGTGTACTCGCGCGTCTGCGCGAGGGAGAAGGCGAGCGCGGCGGCCATCGCGACCACCGCGAGCAGAGCGATCGACTTGGACCTGCGTCGCAGGATCTTCGCGAGCATCGGGACATCCCATTGTTCGGACTGGGGCATTGGTAGGAAAGCCTCCTGGTTGCGAAGGGAGAGCGCCGCAAGAGCGGAGCCCAGTGCGTGATCTCTGCTGAACACGCAAGATCAGTGTCCTCGTTTGGCCCGTGGTCACCAATGGGTCACGCGTCTCATCTTGCGTTCAGTGTCTGAACGCCTTCGCGGATAGCGCATCGCCCCTCGCGCTTGTTATGCGCCTCTCACAAACGCGCTGCACCGAGGGCAGGGAGTGGCTCAGATGTCGATGACCGCGCCGAGCGTGGACAGCAGCGCGAGGATCTTCAGGGCGGGTGACTCGCGGATGTCGCCGACACCGGGCTTGTAGCCGGCGCCGAGGATCGCGATGCGTGAGCCCTTGACGGGACGCCCGGCGTCGCCCTTGAAAGACAAGCGCATCAGATGTAGCATTTGCATCATGTCGAATCGAAGAACCACAGTGGTAGCTCGCGACGAGGATCTGGCCATGCTCGCCCACGAGGCTCGAGCCCGCGGCCTTTCACTCGGGAGGATGCTTGGGGAGGTTGTGGCCGAGCGAGCCGAGGAGCTTCGTCATGAGCGACGACCACGGCTGGCGACTTTCCGCGCCGACGCGAGCATCGCGAAGGCCGCCGAGGAAGAGAGACGGCGTGGATGCTGTTGCACAAGCTCCGCCGGGCTCTGGGCATGCAGCGAGGACATTACGGACGCTTCGTTTTCGAACAGGTCGATGTCATACACCTGCGCATCCACGGTCTGATCCACCGGCACAGCCAACTGCCAATCCCAGGTCGAGTTCTGAGGCGGAACCCACCAGCTGGCATCCGCTCGTGAGGCCTGCGATAGCGCGAGCGCGAGCAGAAGCGCCAACAGCAGGATGAGGACTCCCAGCCGCGCGGCTCCTTCCCAGCGGGCAGATGGAAGCTCAGCCGAGGAAGATCCCCGAGAGCACAGCGTTGGCCCCAGCCAGTCGGTCGACCGTGATCGTGACCGTTTCGCCTGCCTGCACGTTCAGCGGGAACGACACCCACGCGCCTGCGTTGAATTCACTCGAAAGCACCGCCGTCTGGCCGTTCACCGAGATCATCTCCCTGCGCGCAGTCGAATCCCAGTCGACCGCATACAGCTCCAGGTTGCCGCTGTATTTTTCGGTGAAGCCCAGCTGCACCCGGATCTGGTTGGGGTCATAGAGAGTCGCGGCGACCCTTGTCGTTTTTTCCGGATTCTGCAGCGCCCGCACGTCGGTGGTCCCGGTTGCCCACTGGTAGCGGCTCCCCTGTTCTACGGCCACGGACGCTTTCGTCAGAGACGTGAGGTCACTCGAACCGCTGAAGCCCAGCAGGTCATAGCCCGCCAACCCGTATGTGCTCACCCAGCTACCCTGGGGAGCGCTGGCCACCGCGGGACCGGGGATGGTGCCGCCTTCGCCCAAAAAGATCCCCGACAACACCGCGTTAGGACCGGCCGTCCGATCAACCGTGATCGTGACCGTCCCCCCGGCGGCGACGCTGATCGGGAACGACACCCAGGCGCCTTCGTGGAAAGAGCTCGAGAGCACGGCAGTCTGCCCATCGACCGTGATCGTCTCGCGGCGCGCCGTAGTGTCCCAGTCAACCGCATACAGATGCAGGTTCCCGGTGTACGCCGCGCTGAAGCTCAGCTTCACCTGCACCTGATTCGGGTCGTAGTAGGCCGCCGCGTTGCGGGTCAGCTGGCCCGGTTCCGACAGCGCGCGCGCTTCGGTGGTGTTCGCGGCCCACTGGTAGCGGGTGCCCTGCACGAGGCTCACCGTGGCATTCGGTATGTAGGAGACATCGCCGGTGGGACCGTCCCAGCCCGCGAGGTCGTAGCCCGCGGAGCCGACGGCGCCTACCCAGCCGCCCCCGGAGCCTGCCGGCCCGGTGCTCGGCGGCGAGCCCGCTTCGCCGAGGAAGATTCCCGACAGCACAGCATTGGCGCCGGCTTCGTGGTTGACCGTGATCGTCACGCTACCGCCGATCGCGACGTTGACTGGGAATGAGACCCAGGCCCCGTTGTGGAATTCGGCATTGAGAAGAACGGTGCGCGGCCCCGATCCGTCGTTGACGGTGATCGACTCCCGGCGCGCCGTCGAGTCCCAGTCGACCGCGTACAGGTGCAGGCTGCCGCTGTACGCCGTGGTGGCGAAGCTCAGCTTCACCTGGACCTGGTTGGGATCGTAGTAGGTCGCCGCGTTGCGGGTGCTGCCTTCGGGCGCCTGCAGCGCGCGCACGTCGGTGGTGTTCGCGGCCCACTGCCAGCGGCTGCCCTTTTCGAGGGTCGAGGTCACGTTCGGCATGTCGGAGACATCCTGAGCGCCGTCCCAGCCACCCAGCAGATAACCCGCCGAGCCCACTTTGCCCACCCAGCTGCCCTGCGGTTCCTGCTGTACGGGGGGCAGCACGACCGGGGCTCCATATGGGCTGCCCAGGCCCGTTGGCCCGTTGTAGCCGGAACCGGCGTTGCAGAGGTAGGTGCCGCAGCTTCCGTTGCTCCCGGATACGACGTTATCCAGAACGCCCGTGCCGTTCTGCGCAGCCTCCTCATAGAGCGCCTCGGCGCCGGGGAACGATCTCGTGTAGGCGTTGGCGAGCGCCATCGTCCCCGCGACAAGCGGGCTGGCGACGCTCGTCCCGGCTACGAGCGTCCAGCCCGCTTCAGGCACCGAGAATTCACGGGGAAGCTTGTATGAGTCGGCGATCGATACCGGTGTTTCCGTGCTCGCGACCGCGGCAACGTCGTTGTCGGTCCGATCGGCACAGCCTTTGTCGGTCTGCCAGGCCGGCTTGGGCTCGTAGGCGCTGCAGCCGCTCCCCGTCCCGCTCCAGGCGCTTTCAGACCAGCCGCGCGTGTTCGACGCCCGAGTCAGCGCCGTCCCCCCGACGGCGATCACGTCGGGTGAGGCCGCTGGATACTCGACTCCGTAGCCGGAATCGCCGGCGGCGGCCGTGATCGGTACGCCGGGGTGATCGAAGAACGAGTCACCGGTGCTCTCAGTCGAGGACTCTCCACCGCCCCAGCTGTTGCTGATCTCCGTTGCCCCCAGCGTGGCCGCCTCGTCCTCGGCCGTATAGAGATTGGTGTTCGTGTTGCTGGATGCCTCCACCAGCAGGATGTGGCAGTTGGGGCAGGCCGCCGAGACCATGTCGAGGTCCAGTGAGATCTCCACTGCCCATTCGGCGTTCGCGGTCGGGTATTTGGGGCTCCCGGTCTGGTTGACCTTTCTAAAGCAGCCGTTGGCGGTCGTACATGCCGAGATCCGATACCGCGTCCGATATACGGCCAGATCCGATTCCGCGTTGGGATCGTCGTATGCGTCGACGATCGCCACCGTCTGTCCGGAGCCGGCGGATTCCGAGGGCAGGTCATAGGCCGAGCGAAGATCGGCCGGGTCGTAGCCTCCGCCCACACCGCTGCCGGAGAAGGTCGGACCGGTTGGCGTGAGAGCGGGCTGGAGTGTCGAGCTTGACGGGGGCCGCGCCGAGGAGGGGACGATGACCGCCAGGCACTCGGCGTGAGAAGCGGTCGGACGACCACAGATCGCATAGGGTTCGGTCGCCGAGGGTGTCCAGGAAAATCCCCTGCCGTGTACGGGCGGCGAGAGTGCAGAGCCCGGCGCGGGAGTGTGCGCCGGTTCACTCGCCGCGGTGGCGCCGGGCGCCAGAAAGCAGAGCGCCACGACCGCGACGCACAGGCGCCGGCGCAGACTCTGCAAGGCTCTCACGGGGTCGTTGGGCTCACGTTGAGTCGGTGCATGTTGAGCAGGCACTACGAGCACCGTATCGCGTGTGTGGATCGCAGCCATCCCCGAGACCTCGCAACTTGGCGTCCGTCGGACAGCCTCGGACGGGTCGAGCGGATCGTGCTTGCCGACGGATTGGCCCCCACGGGTAGCCGAGTCGCCGCCGAACACCGGATCGCGCGCTCGACACTTCAGGATGCGCTCGGGCGGCTGCTGGCCGATGAACGCCACGTCCAACGCGACAACCAAGGCAGACCATTTCCGCTCGACCCGCTCCTCGCCGAGTGGCTCAGACGTCGATGACCGCGCCGAGCAACCGACCGGTATGTCGCCCGCGGTATCCCGGTTGGCGCTCAACACCCACGACAGCCAGGTCAAAAACCCTGAACGCGGGGCTCGGGGAGGCCGCTCAGACCGGCCAGGTGCGCGCCGTCGCCAAGTAGCCCTTCCCCCGCGTTTTGGGCACGTGCCAACCCAATTACGTCTACTTTTTTGGGCACGTACTCCCAGTTACGTCTGCTTTTTTGGGCGCAAACGCTATGCTTGGGCTGTGAATGACGCCGAATTTCACCGCCAGCTGGTCAGCAACTGCTCTTGGTGGCGTAAGCCACGCGGCTGGGAGCTCGACGACCCTGATCTGCGGAGCATTCGAGAGTCCCGTCTGGACTACGAGCCGGCGGTACTGAAGGATGTCGTTCCCGACGGTCTCTACGTGCTGCGAGGCCCCAGGAGGGTGGGCAAGAGCGTCGAGGTCAAGCGGGCGGTCACTCGGCTGATCGACGGCGGAGTGCAGCCGCGACAGATCATCCACTATGCCTGTGACGGCTTGACTGCCCGCGAGCTTCGCCAGGTCGAGCGGGTGGGTCGAGATCAGGCCACCGCCGGCGTTGAGGGGCCCCGCTACTGGTTCCTCGATGAGATCACCGCGGTTGAGGGCTGGCCCAGCGAGATCAAGTGGCTGCGTGACAACACCGCGATGCGCCAGGACTGCGTGGTGCTCACCGGCTCCTCCTCCCGGGACCTGGACGAGGCCCGCAACGAGCTGGCCGGACGGCGAGGCGGCGCCGGAAGATCAGACCGGCTGCTGCTGCCCATGTCCTTTCGCTCCTTCTTCGGGCAGTTGCACCATGACTCTCTCCCCAGAGCACCCGTCATGCGCGCGAAGGACTTTCTCGGCCGCGAGTGCGAGGAGGCCGTTTTCGAACTGAAGCCCTGGCTGGACCAGCTCGCCTCCGCTTGGGAGGTCTACTGCAGATGCGGGGGCTTTCCCACAGCGGTAGAAGCCCAGATCACACGCGGCGAAGTGAGTGCCGGCTTCGTCAACGACCTATGGGATGTCGTCGCGGGAGACGCCCTGCGAAGGTCGAGCTTCAACCCCACTCAGAGCCTGGTGCTCATGCTGGAGATCGGCAAGGGTCTCTCGAGCTTCACCAACATGTCCAACCTGGGCCGCAAGATCGGAGTCGATCACAAGACCGCCGCCCGGAGAGTACGTGACCTGGTGGAGAACTATCTGGCGTGGCCCTGCCATCAGCGGGGAGCACATGGCTTTCCCAAGCTGGACGCCCAAAGCAAGCATTACTTCATCGACCCTCTACTTGCACGGCTTGCCCATCTGCGTGTCGATCGCCTCCCCGAGCCGGACACCTCCGCCATCAGCGAGCAGCAGGTCGGACTGCATCTCACTCGTCAAGGCGCCCAAGGGGATCCGGGCGCATACGCCGCTTTCTCCAACATCATGTGCGCCCGAAACGCTGCCCGTAAGGAGGTTGACTTCGTAGGGCCGGCGCTCGGCGGCCTCGGTTTCGAGGGCAAGTACTCCGATACGGGTCTCGAGAAGGAGAGCGCCACCCTGCGCTCGATCTGCAGCGGACAGGGTGTGATGGCCAGTCGAACGCTGATCGGACGGGCCAGCCGGGGCGATGTCCAATTCATCCCGTCGTCCTTCGTCGCCTATCTCCTCTCGGAGTAAGGCTCGACCGTCGTGTTCAGCCATGTCTTGCGCTTGTAGTCTTCTTCGGAAGGCAGGAGCTGCTGCTTTGTGAGGCTCCGGAAGTGAGGGGCGACCGTCAGAGTTCGTCGTGGCGGTTCACGGCCACCTGCCACGACAATCGCGACTTCCGGGCACAGCCGATAGAGTTCGCACCACCAAAGTCCGGAGGAGGTCCGCTCCACAATGGTTGTGCTGATCGTCGTCATCGTCATTGTCGTGCTCCTGGCCCTCGGCTTGTGGGGCGGGTACAACGGCCTCGTCAAGAGGCGCAACCGGACGCAGGAGGCGTGGTCGGAGATCGACGTGGAGCTCAAGCGCCGCCACGACCTCATCCCCAACCTGGTGTCGACGGTGCAGGGCTACGCCGCCCACGAGAAGGGGACCTTCGAGGCAGTGACCCAGGCCCGGGCCAACGCTGTCACCGCCGGCGCGACGGGCGATCCGGGTCAAATCGCCCCCGCTGAGAACGCTCTGTCCGGGGCGCTGCGTTCGCTGTTCGCGGTCGCCGAGAACTACCCGCAGCTGCGGGCGGTCGAGAGTTTCCTGCAGCTACAAGAGACGCTGACTGCCACCGAGGACAAGATCGAGTACGCCCGCCGCTACTACAACACCAGCGCCCGCGACTACAACATCTCGCTGCAGTCATTTCCGCGCAACCTGATCGCGGGGCCGTTCGGCTTCAAGGCGGTGGCGTTCTTCGCTACCGACGAGGATGAGCGTGCTGTACCTCAGGTGAGCTTCGCCGGTTCTGGCCCAGACTCGGCCGGCCCGGCGCCATCGCCTGCCGCCGGCCCTCCGCCTGCCGCCGGCGCCCAGGGCCCGCCGCCAGCCGGCTGAGAACCCCGCCGAGTGGACAGGCGGCCGGTCAGACAGACTGGCCCGAGGCGATCTTCTCGAGCTCGGCGATCCGCTCCTCGATGGGAGGATGGGTGTCGTAGAGGCGGTGGTACCAGGCCTCGTGGTGCTGCAACGGGTCGTCGATGCACATCGCCGCGGTGGCATGGTTCATGTTCTTGAACGGCTTGTCGTTCTGCTGCAGCTTCTTGAGGGCGCTCAGCAAACCCGCCGGGTTGCGGGTCAGCTCCACACCGCTCACATCGGCCAACGACTCGCGCCGACGTGAGAGCGCCAGGCGCATGAGCGGGCCGAAGATGAAGCCGACCACCGCGAGCAGCGCGCCGGCGGCGAAGAGCACGAGCACGAGCTGGTTGCCCCTGCCGCCACCTCTGGCAAAGAATACGCTCCGCCACAGGATGCTGGCCAGCACGGCGGCCATGCCGATCATGGTTCCCACCACGAGCAGCAGGCGAATGTCGTGGTTCTTGATGTGACTCATCTCGTGGCCGGCCACGCCCTCGAGCTCCTCGCGGTTCATGATGGCGAGCAGTCCCGTGGTGAAGGTGATGGCTGCCTTTTCCGGGCTGACCCCGGTCGCAAAGGCGTTGGGCGAGGGGTCGTCGATCACATAGACGGCGGGCTTGGGGATCCCCTCGCCGATCGCCAATGCCTCCACCAAGTTATGCAGCTGCTGGTACTCGGTTGGGTCGGCCGGCACGGCCCCAGAGACCCGAAGCACCAGCCCGGCTCCCGCGTTCAGGGAGTACACGATCCCGCCGACGGCCAGAGCAGCGCCTATCGCGACGCCGACGATGACCGGGGTCCAGCCGTAGTTGGCCGGCGCGGCCGTCGCGTATTCCGGGTTGACTGAGGGGTGGTAGACGGCCTTGAAGAGGAAGCCGCAGGCAGCTCCGATGGCCAGCCAGATCACGAAGAACAGGACGATGAAGATGACGCTGCGTCGCTTGTTGCTGGCGATCTCGCTGTACACGTGCCGAATCCTACGTCACCGTGGGTATCCGGACTCCGGAGCAGCCGGCTGACACGCGAGCGCTTGCGTGCCCGCCCTCGCTCGTTCATAATGCTGGCTCCCATGCACCGCTCACCAATAGTGGCAATGCAGGAGCGCCAAGAGACGCCCACCGGAGGTTCCGCGGCGCACGCGCGAGCAGTCAACCCCAGACCGCAGCCTTGGCGCTGGAGTCACCCGCGGGTGCTTGTCGAGCACCCGGACGAGGCGGCCGGCCTTGCGATCGCCTCCGGCTTGCGCTTCGCCGGCTACGCGGTCGACGTCTGTCCCGGCCCGCAGGGACGCG
>PLYX01000002.1:184-4164 GCA_003151895.1 Solirubrobacterales bacterium | reverse complement strand
AGGGGATGTTGGCGGGTACCAGCCCCAGCATTGCAGCGTTGTCTGGTGCCGGGTATGACGTGGCGTTCCAAAACAACAGCAATACACTGTATGTGTGGTCAGGGGTAACCACCAACACGAATCAGGGGATGTGGCCGCATACCAGCCCGAGTATCGCGGCACTCCCCGGTGGCGGGTATGACACCGCATTCGAGAACAGCGCCGGGAACCTGTCGATCACATACTCTCTCGGGGGTGGGGTGAATACGATTCTTGGGATGGCAAACGGTGCCAGCCCGAGTATTGCTGCGTTGCCTGGTGGGGGGTATGAGGTGGCGGCCGAGGCGAACTCGGATCAGCTGTGGACGTATTCGTCAGCGACGGAAACGGGCACCAACACGAATCAGGGGATGTGGCCGAATACCACCCCGAGTATCGCGGCACTCCCCGGTGGCGGGTATGACACCGCATTCGAGAACAGCGCCGGGAACCTGTCGATCACATACTCTCTCGGGGGTGGGGTGAATACCGGTTGTGCGATGGCGAAAGGTGCCAGCCCGAGTATTGTTGCGTTGCCTGGGGGTGGGTATGAGGTTGCGTACCAGGTCAGTACCGGTGCTGTCTGGGTTTACGTATCTTCTAATGGGACGTGTACGAGTACAAACCTTGAAATGGCCAAAGGTACGAATCCAAGCATCGCGGAATGAAGGTCTTCTCCGCCCGTCGGGTTGCCGACCGTGACAACCTGCTCGGAGCGGGTAACGAGAGGCAAGGTGCGACCGTGGTCCGACGGACGCATGCCCCGCTGCAAACGTCTTAGCCCAGACCCGCAAAACCTGACGCGTCTTCCCTGATGACGTCCCCCGGGCAGGTATAGTACGTCATGCGTAGGCGTAGTCCGATACTGGCGCAGCACATGCCATACACGCCCCGGATGACGATGTTCGTGGACGCGGCCTGCTTTCGCGCCGCTCCTACGGCAGTATTTACCGCGTACCTGAGTAACAGTGGAAGTCTGCCGCTGAGGATCGGCGCTTATGGGCTTGAGTACGACGGGGGCGATCACTTCATGGGAGTGTGGGTCTACGCTACCGAAGATGGAGGTTCACTTCTCCTACAGAGTCACTGGGGGAGCGACGGAACACATGCAGTGTGGCTGCATATGGACGAGGCACCCGAAACGTATCCTGCATTTCACAAGGTGGTGGCCGAACTCGACGGCAATGTAATGAGTTTTTTCAGGCGGACAGATGTTTCGGTTGAGGAAGCACGCGAGTCTTGGATGCGTCAGGTACTGGACAGGGTAGGCAGGGGCGGGAAGTTGATGACTCCGTACGCTGTCGATGACCCTCGGATTCTGAGCTAGGGGCCCCAACGGTTAGCCGCCTCGTCAGATCGCTGCACACGCGCGGCATTTCGGTGAGGTCTCTCGTCGGGGTGCTGATTGTGGCCGAGTTGGTCGCATTGTACGCGGTTCTGCGAAACAGCTCTTGGGTATACGACGATAACTTCTTCCTCGTCCTGGCCGGACAGGAAGGCTTCACATGGCACTGGCTCACGTCAGTCCAGTTTGAACACTGGGATATCGCTGAGCACGCAGCCATATCGCTGCAGCACGCGATCTTCTTCTTCGACTATCGGTGGGCCCTTGTCGCAATGCTGGGGCTTCTCGGTGTGTCAACGTACCTGCTCGAGCGCGTACTCGCGATGTTCATCAACGCACGATGGCTGACGATTGGAGTCGCCTGTTGGTTCGGCTTGAACGTCCTCTGGATCAGACCGTTGCAATGGTGGGCGGCCGGCGTGCAATACATGCCCTACACGCTCTTTGAGCTGCTTTGCCTGTATGGTTTCCTGCGCTACTACGCGGACGGCTCGGCACGGTGGATAGTGGTTTCAGGCGGCGCGCTTGCCGCCGGGCTCCTGTTCTATGAGAAGCCTGCCTTCATGCTCCTATACCTCGCGTTGTTCCGAGTGCTGCTGATGGCCCGCGAGCTCCGCCCACGCGCCGTTCTCGACGCGTTCTGGCGCGAGCGCGCGATCTGGCTGACCTACCTAGGGGTTCTCGCCGTGTGGGGTGCGGGGTATATCCATTCTCACGCCTACGGATCGTCCCTTGGGTACGTCACCGTCGGCCAGTACGTCACATACTTCCGCATCTTGTGGCTTCAGACATTGGTACCGTCCCTGGCGAGCATCACAATCCCCGCGTCAGGTCTCGATGGGCTTCAGATCCTGTTCGTTGTGGTCTCGCAACTGGTCGTCGTGATCGTTGCCTTGGTGTCGCTTCGGCGCAAGCGCGCTGCATGGCGTGCGTGGGTGTTCCTTGGCATCATCGTCCTAGCAAGCGGCGCGCTCGTCGCTCGCTCACGCATCGGCCAGTTTGGCGTCGACATTGCGAACGATCCGCGCTATCTCGTCGAGTACACGTGGTTGGTCCCGCTCACGGTTTGCGCAGCGTTTGCGTGCGGGGTTGTCGTCACTCCAAATGTGCCAGACAGGTCCGCTCGGGTCTTGCTTCCCTCGCCACGGCGGACGGCGCCTGTGGCGGGGGTGCTGCTGCTCGTCGTGTACGCAATCGCCTCAGTCGCCTCGGCCGCTCACCTTCAGAAGCTGTGGGCGGGGACCCAGGGCAGAGAATGGGAGGAGCACGTGCGTCGCGATGTCGCCTCGCTCGAGCGTTCTGGCGAGCGGCCGGTGGTCGCCGACAACATGACACCGTTTGAGATCATGGAGGAATTCGTAGCGCCCTACAACCGTCTATCGCGCCTTCTGCCGATGTACGTCGGTCCAGTGCAGGTCGACGGACCGCTCGATGGCCCCCTGGTGAGAGTCGAAAACGATGGCACGGTGCATCGGGCAGCTGTGGGGACGATCGTTGGCAACGGCGCGATGCTCACACTCCTCGATATGCATCAGGTGGCACTCGGCACGGGAGGGCGAGAGATCCGGGAGGGTGGGGAAGTCTGCGTCATCGCCGACGGCGCGCCGGTCTCGATCGAGCGCACGCTGCCGGACCCACCGACTGCGACAGGGCGCCCCTACTATGCGCTGCTCACCTATCGCGTACGGTGGCCAACGGCGCTTCCCGTTCTCACCGACGCCGGGGCCGGGTTTATGCCGGCAGACCACACGATCACGGTCATACCCAGCGTGCACAGAAGCATCTCGTGGCTGGGCGAAGGTGTCCCGCACGGGGTCACGGTCATGGTGCCAGCGTTGAACACGGTGTGTATAGGCCGCTTTGACATAGTCTCGCTGCGTAACGCTGGCTAACCTCGATTTCGTCACGAAGCCGTCGGTGACCGCTGGCGGGTGAGGTGTGAGCGTGATGGATTGGTTCGACGCGGTGTGCCGGCAGTGGGCTCGCCGATAGGCGCGGGGGCGCAGCTGCAGTCGGGTGTAACGAGCCCGATCGGCGATAGGCGTTGGCCGGCCCCCGCTTTTCGGTCCACCACGAGTGAGAGGGTGGTGGATGTAGTGCCGGGAACATAGCGGCCTGCTCGGACAGACCAAGCCCTGGCGCCGTGACCATCGCCGAGGAGCCGGAGCCCGTAGGGCGAAGGCGATACGGCGATGGTCACGGCGCGCGCCGCCGGACCGACCCCCCCTCGTCGCTGGCTCGGCGTCACAGCTGCGGGCGAGGCGGTGCGCTCACGCGGCGATCGGCGCCGGCTCGCGGGCCGTCCAGTCCGCGGCGAACACGGCCGGGGCGCGCATCCCGAGCGATGAGTGCGGCCGGCGGTGGTTGTAGTCCTCCTGCCAGTCGCCGATCACCACGCGCGCCTCGGTGAGACAGGAGAACTCCTCGACGTCGAGCAGCTCGTCACGCACGCGGGAGTGGAAGGACTCGACGTACGGGTTCTGCCACGGTGAGCCCGGCTCTATGAACGCCGTGCCGGTCCCCGAGCGCTCACACCAGTCTCGCAGCGCGTGCGCGGTCATCTCCGGGCCGTTGTCGCACCGCAGGTGCTCGGGCGCCCCGCGCTCGGCGGCGAGCC
>PLYX01000002.1:0-127 GCA_003151895.1 Solirubrobacterales bacterium | reverse complement strand
CACGCCGGCGCTTGCGCTTGCGCTGGGGCACCCGCAGCCCCTCCTCGCGCCACAAGCGCTGCACCCGCTTGCGGTTGATCTCCCAGCCCTGCTCCCGCAGATGATGGTGCGCGCGACGGTACCCCCA
>PLYX01000131.1 GCA_003151895.1 Solirubrobacterales bacterium | reverse complement strand
TGAGCGCATCCCCGGCGAACACCTGTCCGCGCAGCACCACAAACCAGCCCACCACCCCGCAGGCCAGCGCGACAAACGTGCCCGCGAGCAACGCATTGCGCATGAATTCTTGGGAAAACATCAGGCGATCACGCCCTTGGCGGGCGGCTGCTGGGACAGCCGCTGGTCCCTGCGCGACGCGCCCTTCACCCACACCCCCACACGCACGATCACATACACCGCAAATGCGATGCTCGTCACGAAGAACCCAGCGGGGTAGATCGAGAAGTAGGCAATCCCCAACCCCAGCCACACGACCGCCAAGCCGATCGNNACCTGGCTCGTCGCCGCCACCGCCAGTCCCAGCAGCACCAGGAACACCACCCCCAGCGCCCGCACCGGGACGCCCCTCGCGCTCGCCACGTCCGCGTCCACTGAGGCGAACAGCAGCGGGCGAGCAAGAGCTGCGAGCACCACCAGCGAGGCCGCCGCGACCCCCAGCAGGACCAGCACCTGCCCGTCGGAGATACCGAGGAAGGTGCCGAACAACAGGTTCTCCAGGTCTCCGAGCACGCCGCCGTACAGGCTCACGAACAGAAAGCCCAGCCCCAGCGCCCCCGCCTGCACGGCGCCGGTGCCCGCCGGCTGCTCGCTCCGCGACCGCCTCCCGCCCGAAGCTGAGCGGCCGATCGCCAACGCCCCCGCGACGCAGAATACGAAGTAGCCCCACGCTGCCCCCACACCGATCAGCGCCGCGCCGCTCGCGCCCGGGAAGGCCATCATCGACAGCGTGTGCCCCGCGAACGTCTCTCTGCGCAACACCATCAACCACCCCAGCACTCCCGCCATCACCGCCACCACGCTGCCCGCCTCAAGCGCGTTGACCATGAAGTGATATTCGAGCACCTCGCTCACGTCGCGCACGACGTTCCAAGTCAGGTGCGGGTTAGTGGACATGCTCGTGGCGGTCGTGGTGGTGGGCCGGCGCCTCGGGCTGCCCCACGACGACCAGCCGCCCGTCGCTCGCTTTCAGCACCTCCACGGGCAGCCCATACAGCCGCGTCAGGGTCTCCCCCGTGATCACCTGCTCCACGGCCCCCGACACCGCGTGACCGCCGGCCAGGTACACGACTCTGTCCAGATATGGCAGCAGTGGGTTCACATCGTGGGCGACGAGCACCACCGCCACCCCCTCCTCCCGGCAGATGTCTCCCACCAGCGCCGCCACGACCGCCTGGTTGGGCAGATCGAGGCTGTCCAGCGGCTCATCCAGCAGCAGCAGCTGCGGGCGGCGCACGAGCGCCTGGGCGATCAGCAGCCGCTGCTGCTCGCCACCGGAGAGCTCCCCGATCGGGCGGTCCGCGTATTCCCCCGCGCCGGCCAGCTCTATCACCTCTCGCACACGCGCGCTCGCCTGCCGCCGCGAGCTCGCGAACCTGCCAGGAAGGGGTAGCGGCAGTCCCCAGCGATCGCCATCGAGCCCCAGCCGCACCACGTCTGACCCGCGCAGCCGCGTGCCGGAGTCAAACGAGCGCCGCTGGGGCAGATACCCGATCCGCGCGTTTTCCCGTCCCGCCGGGCGCCCCAGCACGCTGAGGCCACCCGCGGCGAGGGGCAGTACGCCGAGCACCGCCTTCAGCAGCGTCGACTTTCCCGATCCGTTCCCGCCCAGCACCGCCACGAACTCACCGTCCCCCACGGCGACGTCCACCCCGCTCCAGATCGTGCGGCCGCCCAGCCGGACCGCCGCGCCGCTCAGCTCGACCGCCGGCATCTAGGAGCCCGTGGCCTCGTGCAGCGCCTTCGCCAGTCCTTCCAGCTCCCCCACCTGCCACTGCTCGAAGCTGTACGGCGCCGGCGACAGCGTCTCGGTGACCGTCGCGATTGGGATGCCCTTCGCTCTGGCGATTTCGTTCACGCGCTGCACGTCAGGGGTCACGTTCTGGCTGTTGAACACCCACACCTTCACCTTGCGGTCTTCGGCCTGTTCGTCGACCGTCTGCTTGTCCTGCGCCGTTACTTCAGTGCCCTCGGCGACCGCCTTGGAGAAGCTGTACGGCGTCAGCAGCTTGAGCCCCAGATCTTCGCCGAGCGGCCGGAAGATGCTCTCGCTATAGCCCACTGGCGTGCCCGCATACTTCGAGCGGATCTCCTGACGCAGTTCGTTGTAGTGCGCGAGTCCCTGGGTCTCGAAGGTCTGCTTCTGCTGCGCGAAGTAGGCAGCGTACGGGGGATCGAGCTTGTCGTAGGCGGCCACGATCTGATCAATCACCTTGTACACACTCGCCGGGGCGTACCACTGATGTGGGTTGTCTCCGTCTTTTAATCCCACCAACTGCCCTACGTCCAGCACCACCCGCCCGCTCACCGGGCTCGCGGCCAGCAGCTGCGCCATCCATTTGTCATAGCCCAGCCCGTTCACGATCGCCAGGGACGCGCCCGCCACCGCGCGCGCGTCCTGCGCTGTCGGCTGATAGCTGTGCGGGTCCGTACCCGGATTGACGATGATGCTCCTCACGTCCACCCGGTCCCCGCCGAGCTGCGCGGCGATGCTGCCCCAGAAGTTCTCCGCCGCCACCACCTGCACGCGGCCATTCGCCCCCGGCGACGCCCCAGGGCCGCTGCTGCCACAGCCCGCTGCCCAAACTGCGCCTCCGCACGCGACCATCATCAGCACGATCTGACTCAACCGTGGTCGCGGACGACTTCTAGAACCTCCTCGCCCTGCGGAGCGGGAGCTCCTATTCAACCTGTGTAACCCCATTACGATCGGCAACCTATCATAAGACTGAGTCTTATTCTTGGCTCTTAGTCTTGACTTCTTACCCATGCAGAGTGCGTCAGTGGGCGTATGATCGCCGCGCATGGCGTCCCATCAGCAGCGAGCCGGCCACGACGACGGGGGCGGGCCCCAATTAACGCGCGAGCAGATCGAGCGCCTGGAGAAGCGCTACGGCAACCGCTACCTGCTCGAGCCCGCTCCCGATCACAAGCTGCCGAAGATCGGCATGTCCGCCGAGGAAGCGCAGGGATTGATCGAAAAGGAGATGGTGCTCGACGGCATCCCGATGCGCAATCTCGCGACGTTCGTGACCACCTGGATGGAGCCCGAGGCCGACCGCATCATCGCGGAAAACCTGCACACGAACTTCATCGACCACGCCGAGTACCCGCAGACCGCCGAGATCGAGCAGCGCTGCATCAGGATGCTCGCCGACCTGTTCCACGCTCCCGGCAAGACGACCGGCGCGCGCACGCAGGGCTCCTCGGAGGCGATCATGCTCGGCGCGCTGTCGCTGAAGTGGAAGTGGCGCCAGCGACGCGAGGCGGCCAAAAAGTCGGTCGGCCGCCCCAACTTGGTGTTCGGCGGCGACGTGCACGTCGTGTGGGAGAAGTTCTGCCGCTACTTCGACGTCGAGCCGCGCATAGTCCCTTTGAAGAGGGACAAGTACACAATCGGTCCCGAAGACGTGGAGCCCCACGTGGATGAGAACACGATCGGAGTCGCGGCCGTGCTCGGAACCACGTTCACAGGGCACGCCGACGACATCACAGGGATCAACGACTACCTCGTAAGGCTCAAGAACGAGAAGGGACTGGACGTTCCCCTGCACGTCGACGCTGCCAGCGGCGGCTTCGTTTGGCCGTTCCTGTATCCGCACACCGAGTGGGACTTCCGGCTCGAGCAGGTTCGTTCGATCAACGTCTCCGGCCACAAGTTCGGGCTCGTCTACCCCGGCATCGGTTGGCTGGTGTTCAGGGAAGCCGGCGACCTTCCCGACGATCTCGTCTTCTATGAGAACTACCTCGGCAAGCGTGACGCGACGTTCACGCTGAACTTCTCGACCGGCTCAGCGATGGTGCTCGCGCAGTACTACAACTTCGTGCGCTACGGGCACGACGGCTACCGTTACATCATGGAGACGATGCAGTACAACGCGCGCACCCTCGTCAAGGAGATCGCAGCGACCGGCGACTTCACCCTGATCGGCGGCGAGCAGGACGAGCAGCTTCCGCTCGTCGCTTTCCAGCTCACCGGAGAGCACGACTATGACGAGTTCGACGTCGCGGCGCAACTCGCGGCCGAGCGAGGTTGGATGCTCCCCGCCTACACGCTGCCACCCAACGCCGAGCACGTCAAGATCATGCGCGCGCTCGTCAAGCAGACACTCGGGCACTCGCTCGTGACGACGCTCGGCGCCGACATCGTGGAAGCGTGCGCAACGCTCAAGAAGAAGGGTCGCCTGCACGAGTCAGATCGCAAACGTGTCAAGACCAACACGGGATACTGAGAAACCGCGCGTACGATGGACTCGCGGTACTCGGCGAGCGCGAACAGCCTCTCCAGCCACCTCTTCGGCAGTCCTCCCCAGGTGTGGGGCGACGCTCTGTGCGCCTCAGGAGTCCTCGGGCGGGCGGCGCTCGCGCTTGCGTTCAGTCCCCTTGCGCTTGGCTTGAAGGCGTCGCTCGCGCGACGCCGCGGTGGGACGGGTGGCGCGGCGGCGCTTGGGAACAGTGAGCGCCCTCGCGAGCCGCTCGCTCAAGCGAGTTAGAGCCAACTCACGGTTGCGTGCTTGGGATCGCTCGTCCTGTGCGATCGCCACCACTCGCGGCCCAACGCGCGCCAGCACCCGGTCGCGCTGTGTGTCGGTCAGCGTGGACGAGGCGAGCACGTCGAAGCTCGCTTCCACACGGGAGGCGGTGACATTGGCGTGCTGTCCCCCCGGGCCGGAGGAGCGGCTTGTGCGCACTGTCACCTCCGAGAGCGGGATCGTCAACTCGCCGATGATCCGCAGCCGTCTATGAGCGCCTTCTTCAGCTTCGCTCAACGCGGTCGCCGATCTACGCGCCACGAGCTGGACACCCCGGCGCCGACGGACTGGTCGCCGAGCGGTTGGCCCCACAGGTAGCTGAGCACACAGCCGAGCGCGAACACGGCGACGACGAGCAGCACGGGTCCCGAGTCCTCGGTGAGCGCGCCGATCACGCCCGCCGTGAGGCCGCCGGCGAGCGCCGCGAGCCAGGCCGGGTCGGAGTCGACGGGCTCGCACACTCGCTCCCGGCGGCGGACCGCGACCACCGAGGCGATGACCGCGAGCGCGGTGGCTACCGGCATCAGGTGGTTCTTCAGCTCGCCCCACGCGGCGCCGTAGCGGCGCACGATGATGTCGCGGATGTCGCCGGCCGAACGGGCGTCGAGCACGCTGCCCGTGAAGTGCCCGCCACCGTGGGCTGTGGCGAGGTCGAGCGCGGCGAGCGCCACCAGTCCCGCGACGGGCGCCGCCATCACGATCAGCACGCGCTTGCGGTTGAGTGTGCCCGGGAGCAGCATCACGGTTGCCACGGCGGCGCCGGCGCTCACGAGGATCACGCCGCCCACGCCCGCGCCGATGCGCGCGGAGCCCTCGACGACCGCGAGCACGATGCCCGCGCAGGCCATCGTGCTCGCCGCGCGGCGTGAGCGCACGGCCGGGTAGAGCGCGGCGGCGACGGCGGCGAACACGAGCACCGCGAGCCCCGACTTGAGCTCGTTGCCGATCCCATAGAAGCGCGCCCCCAGGATCGGATCGGGGCCCAGCAGGGAGCGCATCAGCAGCTGCGTGCCGGCCAGCGCGTCGACGCTCAGCGCGAGCACAGCCGCCACGGCCGGCACGATCGGCGCGCGCGGCCACCCCATGAGGCGGTCGGTGAGCGCGGCCAGCGCGAAGCAGGTCGCGACGATCAGGGCGAACTCGACCGTGCGGCTCGGCTCGAGCGCCGCCGGGATGAGGACAGCGACCGGAGCCCAGAGCATTGCGAGCGCGCCGACTCGCATCGCCCACGCTGCTCGTGCGCGGCGTCCGGCTGCATCGAGCGGCAGACGTCCGGCTGCGTTGAGTGGCGGGCGTCCGACCGCTTTGAGCGGCAGGCGTGCGGCCGCGAGCAGCAGCGCCCAGGCGGCCACGAGCCATGCGATCGCGGGCAGCCGCCGCGCGGTGATCACTCCGAGCCGCGCCTTCAGCGCGCGTATGGCTTGGCCGTCGAAGTGGCCGTCCAGCCGGACGGTCTTGCCGCGCATGTCGGCCGGAATCGGCAGGCCGAGGTGCTGGAGGATCGTGGGGGCGACGTCGATCGCGGCGATCAGGCCGCTCTGGTTGGTGGTTTGCGAGGTGAGCGCGCGACCGCCGGGGCCGCCTGTCCCCCGCAATGGGGGGAGACCCGCGAAGGCGATCCACAGGAGTTCGTTGCCGGCCTGGCCGCTTGCGTTGTTGGGCTCGTCGAAAGATCGCTGTATCGCGACCAACAGCTCCCCGGCGGGGCGTGAGGCCGCGAGCGCGCGCAGATCGGCGAGTCCGGCCGGGCCCAGGGGCAGGTCGGCCACGATGAGGCGGTGGTGCGCCCGCAGTACTTCGACGCTGCCGAGCAGCGTGCCCGACGAGGCGAGCACGGCCGCGACGTGGCCGCTCCGGTCGGCGGCAAGCGTCCCATCGACCGTATCCACCCCGGAGGCTGGTACGTAGGCGCCGCCGCCGGGGATCTGTGTCGCCAGCAATCCAGGGTCCAATAGCTGCGGAGCGCTGTGCGCTCGGGCGAGCACCGCAGACCAGGGTTCCACCTGACTGCCGTTCGCCTGCTCGCCCGGAAGGGGCAGTCGCAGGAAGGGAGGGTTGGAAGGTTTGTACGCGGAGCCTGATACTCGGGCCCCTTGCGTGATGTCGAGCGCCATCTGCGCGGTGGTATAGGAGCCTTGGGTGGCGCTGAGGATGCCGGTCGAGAGCGTTGGGATCGAGTCGAGCTCGCGCTCGATCACGTCGCTTTCGGAGCGACCCCCAAGCGGCTCGCCGGGGGAGAGGAAAACGACGAGTGCCGAGCGTGATGTCGAGGGCGAGGGTGACGTCGAGGGTGAGGACGCCGAGCGCAATGGCGCCCGGCGCGCACCGGTCGAGTGCGCGCCGGCGGCGAGCGCCGCGGGTGGCGTTGCGCCGAGTGGGGCCATGCACACGAGGGCCGCTACCAGCCCTCCGCGCACCTTGCTCAGCTCTCCGTCCCCCCGCGCGTGCCGGCCGGCACGGGCTTCTCGCCGGTCGCGAATGTCGCGAACTCCGCTTCGTCCGCCGGGCTCCCCCCATGGAGGGGGACAGGCAGGCGCGTTGCGCCACCCTCGATGTTCACGCGCGGCAGCAGCCGATCGAGCCAGCCGGGGATCGACCAGGTCGCCTTCCCAATGATGTCGAGCACCGCCGGCAGCAGCAGGCAGCGCACGATCACGGCGTCGAGGAACACGGCCGAGGCGAGGGCCAGGCCGAACTCCTTGATGACGCGGCTTTCGCCGAGCATGAACGACAGGAACACGCAGATCATGATCGCCGCGGCCGCCGTCACCACCCGCCCGGTGAGCGCCAGCCCTTCGCCGACCGCGCGGCGACTCTCGCCGTTGCGCGTCCACTGCTCGTGGATGCGCGACACGAGGAACACCTCGTAGTCCATC
>PLYX01000163.1 GCA_003151895.1 Solirubrobacterales bacterium | reverse complement strand
ACGCTGAAGGACTTCGCGTTCGCGCTGCTCGGCGGGATCGCCCCGGGCGCCTACTCCTCGATCTTCATCGCCTCACCGGTGCTCACCCACTGGAAGGAGCGCGAGGGCATCTATCGCAACCGTCGCGCGCGGATCGTGCGGGACGTCGGCTACGTGCCCGCCTATGCGACCGCGCTCGGGGATGCCCCGATCGACGTGGAGCCCTCCTTGAAGGCCACGCGTCGTGGGCGCGGCGCCGCCGTCCTCGCAGACGAGCCGGGGGAGCAGCTCTCCAAGGACGAGTTCGACGAGCTCGTGCGCGAGATCGGCCCCGAGCTCGCCGAGCAGCAGTCCGGGCGCACTCGTACCGGCGTGAGCCTGCGACGAGGTCGCGCCGCCAGAGCCGACGTGAAGCAGCGCGACGAGGTGAACGGCAAGGACGTAGAGGGCGCACAGCGCGATCCCGCGGCCGACCTGACACCCGAGGACCTCGTCCTCAAGGAACAGCCGGCCCAGCGCGGAAAGCCGCGACGGCCAAGAAACCGCAGGCACGGGAGGGCACGCTGATGGGAATGCTCGGCTGGGTGATGATGGGCCTGTCGATCTGGCATTTCACGATCTTCCTCCCCGACCGCTTCTGGGGTGGGATCGTGGGGGCGTTCATCGGCTCGCTCACGGGCGCGGTGATCGTTGGGTTCTTGATCTACGGGATCAAGACCTCGTCGTTTGAGGTCCCCGGCATCAAAGCGACCGACATCGCGGTGGTCCTGTATGCGGTTCCGGGCGCGCTGATCGGCATAGCGGCGGTGTACTTCGAGGGAATCCGGCGCGAGAAGGCTCCCGTCGAAGAACTCCGTACCTGAGGGCTCGGCTCGCCCCGTCCTTTCGCCCGCACAACGCTTCCGTCTAGTCCGCGCCGTAATGTGGCTGCGCGATGGTTCGTTTCGAGATATCCGACTGCAACCCCGAGGATGTCGCACATCTGAGCGAGCAGCTGCACGTGAGCGACGCGGTCGGACAGGTGCTCGTGCGGCGCGGCTACGGCGACCCGCAACGCGCGAGAGCGTTTCTGGCGGCTGAGGAGCGACACGAGCTGGACACGTTCTCGGGTCTGCGGGAGGCGGCAGCGCTGATCGTCGAGCACTCGAGTGCCGGCCGGCGGATCACCATCCACGGCGACTACGACGTCGACGGGGTGTGCTCCACCGCGGTGCTTGTGCGCACACTGCGAAAGCTCGGCGCCCAGGTCGACTGGTACCTGCCCGATCGCGCCGAGGACGGTTACGGGCTGAGCGCCACCACGGTGCGGCGGCTTGCGGATGGTCGGGGCACGGAACTGTTGATCACGGTCGACTGCGGGATCACCGCCGTCGATGAGGTGGCTCTGGCGCGATCTTTGGGGATCGACGTGATCGTCAGCGACCATCACCTGCCTCGCGCCGACGGCGCTCGGCCCGCTGCGCTGATCGTGCACCCTGCCCTGTGCGGCTATCCATGCCCCGACCTGTGCGCGGCGGCGGTGGCTCACAAGCTCGCCCAGGCAACGCTTCAGGCCGCCGGGCGCGACGCGAGTGAGGCTGACGAGGATCTCGATCTCGTGGCGCTCGCGACGATTGCCGACGTGGTGCCACTCGTCGGGGAGAACCGCAGCCTCGCCCGCCGTGGCCTGCGGGCGCTCGCCGTTACCACCAAGCCGGGGCTGCGGGCGCTCATGTCGGTCGCGCGCGTCGATCCAGGCAAGGTGAACGAGCGCGCCGTGGGATTCGGGCTCGCTCCACGCATCAATGCGGCCGGGCGGCTGTATCGGGCCGACGCCGCGCTCGAGCTGATCCTCGCCGAGGATCCGCTGCGCGCCGCTCAGGTTGCGCAGGAGCTCGACCGTGCCAACAGCGAACGCAGACACACAGAGCAGACGATCCGCATACAGGCCGAAGCGCAGATCGCGCAGCTGGGCGAACCGGATGGACGCTCGGCATACGTGCTCGCGGGCGAGGGCTGGCATCCCGGTGTGATCGGAATCGTCGCCTCGCGTCTGGTGGAGCGCCATCGCCGGCCGGTGGTGATGATCGCGCTCGAGGGCGACACTGGACGCGGCTCGGGTCGCAGCGTCGAGGGGTACGACCTGCTCGCGGGACTGACGGCATGCGCCGAGCACCTTGGGCGCTACGGGGGCCACAGCGCCGCCGCCGGAGTCGAGCTGGAGCGCGACTCCGTGCCGGCGTTCGCCGCCGCGCTCGACGCACACGCCGGACGAGCGCTCTCACCAGATGACCTGATCCCACATGAGCACGTCGACGCGATCGTGGGGGGCGCTCAGCTCGGCATGGAGCTGGCCGAGGAGCTCGCGGGGCTCGCGCCGTTCGGGAAGGGCAACCCGGCTGTCTCGCTGATGGTCTCCGGCGCGGTGCTGCGCGACGTGCGCCCGATGGGCGAGGGCAAGCACGCTCGCTTCACGATCGAATCCGACGGCGTGCACGCGCGTGCCGTCGCGTTCGGCAACGACGGGAAGCTCGGCGTGGCCGAAGGCGAGCCGGTGGACGCGACGTTCGTGCTGGAGATCAACGAGTGGAACGGGGTCAGCGAGCCGCGGCTCGTGCTCCGCAACGCCCAACCGGCACAGCCGGCACAGATCGCGCCCTCGGTGCAGCGCATCGAGTGCGTGGCCGACTCGCGCACCGACGAGCTCGTCCTGTTCTGAGAGCTCTTGCCGGCTGGGCGCCGGCAGTTTTCGCTCCCGCACAGCCTCGACATCGTTGCGGGGGGCTACGCTCTATGCATGTCTGAAACCGTCGGCACCTCGATCGACGATGCGCCCCGCCCGGCCAGCGCGCTTCGGGGGCGCCGCCCCGAGCTGAGCGAGCTCGAGCGGCGGCTGCTCGACGATCTCTTCGCGATCGTCTCAGAGCATGCCGCGGATGCGGTGGTGGAGATCGACCGCGAGCGCGTGGAAGACGCGTTCGTGTTCGCCTGCGAGCACCACGCCGCACAGCGTCGCAAGTCGGGCGAGGACTTCATCGTGCACCCGGTCGGAGTGGCCCGGATCTGCGCCGGTATGCGCCTCGACACCGAGACATTGTGCGCAGCGCTCCTGCACGACACCGTCGAGGACACCTCCGCATCTATAGAGGAGGTGCGCGAGCGCTTCGGCGAGGAGATCGCCGGGATCGTGGACGGCGTGACGAAGCTGACCGGCATCACCTTCCAGTCGCGCGACGAGGCGCAGGCCGA
>PLYX01000044.1 GCA_003151895.1 Solirubrobacterales bacterium | reverse complement strand
CCCGCAGGCTGGGAACCGACCAAGCAAGCTCCTCGTCAACCTTCGAGGCTTTGGGGTTTCTGGAGGGCTTTCTGGGCATCGTTCTCCGGGTCCACAGGAGACTATCTTGTGAGCGGCCCTATGGGAAGTTGGGTCATCTCACAAAATGATCCCCGGCGCGGACGCCGTCGCCCAGCTCGCCCGGAACCTCATCGAAGCCCGCAAACATTACGGATTGACCCAAGAGCAGGTCAGCGACCGCAGCGGCGTACATCCGACCGAGATATCGCGTATCGAGAACGGGCAACGCGACATCCAGGTCAGCACGATCTTTAAGCTCGCCAAGGCATTCGACCTGACACCGGGACAGTTCATCGACGGTGCACCTAACGACGATGACAGACCGGGCGTGACCGTTAGCACGGGCCAGCGACGGTGAGTAGGGCTAGATCGTTCTCGGTGCAGCCCGCGCCGGCCCAGTCTTCGGTCTAGCGGCTCCCGTCGTGCGATATGCTGCGCCGTCACACTGGCTTGGCGTGCACTACGCACGCAGGGAGAGATCAATCAGCGATGAGCACGGACGCGCGCACGATAGCTCGGCCCCTGACATCCGCTCGCCCGGTGCTGACGCCGAGAGCAGCAGCGTGGCTGGTGGCGCTCCTCGCGATGGCCGCTGCGGGCATCTTTGCTTTGAGTTCTCGCATGATCGCGCCCGCGAGTAGGACCGCGCCACCGCGCGTCTCCTCCACCTCGGGCTCGTGGCTTGAAGTGCCTGCGCTTGCGCAGCTGGCCATCTCGCGCGCGCTTGGCGCCGACGACCGTGCGTACTGGGCCAGGAGCGCCGGCTCCGCGGTGGTCATGGAGAACGCCCGGCAGCGGCTGTCCGCGCGCTTCAGCGCCACGGGCGTCGCCGTGAGCGCTCCAGCGGGTGCTCTTGACCTCAGGCTGCGCGGCATCTCTAGCATCCCGAGCACGGCGGTCCAGCCGTCGGCGCGCGCCAACCGGGTCTCCTATGTGCGCGGGTCCGTCACCGAGTGGTACGCCAACGGCCCGATGGGACTCGAGCAGGGCTTCCGTGTGGCTCGACCCGTCGGCGCACACGCTGACACGCTCACGCTGGCCCTCGATCTCGGCGGTTCACTGCGGGCTCGCATGCAGGCCGATGGCCGGGGTGTCTCGCTGATCGCGCCCGACGGGACGGTGGCCATGCGCTACGGCCAACTCAGCGCGTCCGACAGCACGGGTCGCTCGTTGCCGGTGACCCTTAAGCTGCATGGCCGGTCGCTGCAGATCGGCGTACGTACCGCCGGCGCGCGCTACCCGCT
The DNA here is from genome assembly GCA_003151895.1 of Solirubrobacterales bacterium. Classification (GTDB taxonomy): domain Bacteria; phylum Actinomycetota; class Thermoleophilia; order Solirubrobacterales; family Solirubrobacteraceae; genus Palsa-744. The sequence goes on along the minus strand of PLYX01000044.1, from coordinate 15,327 downwards.
GAGCATCGATCCGATCGTCCAAGAGGCGCAGCTGAGCTCCTCCAACAGCACCGCCGAAGGTGGCATGGGCTCCTCGGTGGCGATCGATGGCTCGACCGTCGTCGTCGGAGAATCGGGCGCGGTCGTGGGCAAGCAGACAGTGCCTCAGGGTGCCGTCTACGTCTTCACCAAGCCCGCCGGGGGCTGGGCTGACGCCACCCAGACAGCAGAGCTGATCGCCTCCGACGGTGATGAAAACCTGGAATACAACGTCTACGGCTACACCCTCGGCTCGGCTGTGGCGATCTCGGGCAACACGATCGTCGCGAGCGCGCCGCGGGCGCCCGCGGGCGGCAAGCTGTTTGCGGGCAAGATCTACCTCTTCGTCGAGCCGGCGGGCGGGTGGGTCAACTCGACCGAGAACGCGCAGCTCAGTGCATCCGACGCCTCCGACCCCGACTACCTCGGCACGTCGCTGGCCACCGACGGCAAGACCGTCGTCGCGGGCGAGCCCAACAACAACGGTCAGGGCGACGGCGGGCCGGGCGCGCTCTACGTCTTCTCAGAACCTGCCGGCGGCTGGAAATCAGAGCTGCAGTCCGCGAAGCTCACCGGTCCCAGCTCGATTGCGCTCGGGGCGTCGGTCGCGGTGCAGGGGTCGACGATCGTGGGTGGCGCTCCTTACACGACCGTCAAAGGCAAAGAAGGCGCGGGCGCTCTTTACGAGTACACCGAACCGGGAAGCGGCGGCTGGCAAAACGCCTCCTCTCCCACTGCCCTGCTCACATCCGGCGGCCCCGCGGACGAATCGCTCGGCACATCCCTCTCCCTTGAAGGCCACACGCTGGTCGCGGGCGCGGCCAACAACTTCGACCCGGGCAGCGCGCCGAGCTCGGCCTACGTGTTCGCAGAGCCAAAAGCAGGCTGGGAAAACACCGAAACGCCCGCCGCCCGGCTGACGCCCTCGGACCCGGTGAGCGGCGAGCACTTCGGGGGGTCGGTAGGCATCTCGGGTCCGACGATCGTTGTTGGCTCGGAGTTTGCCCCCTTTGAAAAAACCTCCGAGCAGGGTGCGGTCTACGTTTACTCCGAACCGGTCGGCGGATGGGTCAGCACCTCGTCGCAGACCGCCAAGATCTCCGCGTCGAGCGGCAGCATCCAGCAGGGCAGGTCCGTCGGGGTGTCGGGCTCGAGCATCGCGGAGGGCGCGCCCTACGCGACGGTCCACGGCCACGCCGATCAGGGGGCGGCCTACGTCTTCGGCCCTGGCGAAGGCTCGAAAGAAGAAACCAAAAAAGAAGAAACAAAAGAAGAAGAAACCAAAGAACCTGCAAAAGAACCGACCAAAGAAATCACGTTTGCCAAACCGGCGGAAAACACCAAACTGACCTACACCTCGACCGCGCCGCCCAACACGCAGGAAACATTCATCGGCTTTCCGCTCAACGTGGCTCCCGGCGAACCCATTGCCTGTATAGGCAATGTGTGCACATACGCCATCACCTGCCGTCACGCCAAAGAAGCATGCATCGGTTCGGCAACCTTCGAAGAAATCGCCGGCGCCACAGCCTCGAGCGCGCGCGCCAAGGCCAAGAAGAAACCCAAGAAGAAGGCGATCGTCTACGGGAAGGCCAGCTTCTCGATCCCTGCCGGCCATGCGGGAAAGATCTCGATCAAGCTCACCGCTGCTGGTCGCAAGCTGCTCAAGAACAAGAAGAAATTTCGCGGCAAGCTCACGATCGCCGTCAAGGAAGCTGGCGGGAAGACATCGAGCAGCTCCCGCACCGTAACGATCAAGCTCGTGCACAAGCGGTAGGGACGACGCGACGTGTTTTCTGGTGCCTGAGAGCGAGGTCGCACTTTTGCGCGAAAGGGCGAAACTGCCTTAAAGGCTTCAAGGACAACAACAGCTACTGGCGTCCCGGCTGACAAAGTCACATGGATGAGAACGTCGAGGCGTAGCCGGTAACTTGCGTCACCCGCGCGACTCCACGATGAGAGAGACTACGGGGAGATGGGACCAGCAGACCTTCGCAGCGCTGCAGCCGACGATCTCGCGCAGCCTGCCTGGATGATCGTGACCGACAGGTCCGACTCGAGACCTTCGAAGGTGAATCCGAGCTGTTCGAAGACCACACTGAAGCTCTTCAGTGACTCGGGCGCACATGATCGATGACTGCTCCTACGCGGTCTCTGTGACGATCATGCCGCTGCTGACCACGATGCGGTGCCATGCGTTGATTGCCGTGATCGCGAGTATCAGGTTGGCAAGCTCGCCGGGAGCGAACTCGGCTGCCGCGCGCTCGTAGACGTCATCGGGCACACCGCTTTCCCCGATCCTGGTGATCGCATTTGTCAGCTCCAACGCGGCGCGCTCGCGTGAGGTGAATTGGGGACTCTCCCGCCAAGCCGCCAGCGCGTAGAGGCGCTGCTCGCTCTCCCCCGCCTTCCGCGCAGCGCGCGTGTGCATGTCGATGCAATATGCGCAGCCGTTGAGCTGCGAGGCGCGGATCTTCACCAGCTCGCGGAGCGCCGAGTCAAGCTCAATCGAACGGCCGAATGCCGCCATCGCGCGGTAGGCGCCGGGCGCCTCCGCCTTGAGGCTGATGCGCTCGTGATGCTCAGCCGTCGTGATGTCGATGCGACCGCATGCTAGTCATCGATGCTCGGGACGAAGCTGCCGTCCGGATCAAGGATCTCCGGGCTCGTCCGTCGCGCGCTCAGGCGGGACATCGCCTGCCAGCCAGGCCAGTATTGCGCTGCGGGAGAAACGCCAGTTGCCGTCGATCTGACGAGCGGGGAGATCGCCGCCCTGCGCGGCGGCCAGCACGGCCGGCTCGTCGAGCTTGAGCAGCGCGGCAGTCTCCCCCGCGGTCATCACCTCATCGCCCGTCTCGTGCAGCGCGGCGTGACCAACCACGAGCCCGTCGTCGGTCAGACTCACCCGCACGTGTCCTCATCTGCTCCACCAACGTCCTCCCCGAGGTCGCCGAGCAGCCCGAGACCGGCATGCTCGCGGTCATCACCCCCGAGGGCCTACGACTACTTCCGAACAGCCCGACCATCGCGTAGCCGCACGCTCATTGAGGAGACAGCGAGCGGCTGGGATTGGGCCTATGGGAGCCGGTGCTCAGGGGCGCTGCGCAATCCAGTCGCTGACGGCCTTGGACGGTGCGATGTCGCCGGCAAGTCGTGGATCGGGCATGGGAATGCCGGCAATCGTGCGTAGGGGGATCACGCCGGCCCACGTGCTCAGCGCGTAGTCCTCCTCCTCGTCGATGGGCGGCCCGGTGCGGATCTTGGCCGAGGTCTCATCGAGGGTCATGGCGAGCACGCGGGTGGCCTTGAGCTCCTTGGCGTTCGGCGGGCGCACCTCGGCCCATCGGCCCGGGATGAGCCTTTCGGTGAACGCCTGGAGCGCCGCGAGGCGCTCGGAGGGGCCCTCCACCGGTCGGGCTGTTCCGAGCACAACGACTGATCTGTAGTTGACGGAGTGGTGGAAGGCCGAGCGCGCGAGCACCAGACCGCGACACTGCTGGGCGACGGCGATGTGCTCATCGCGGGTGGCTACAACGGATTCGGCCCAGGCGGCGGATCGAACACGACCATCGGGACCGATCAGCTTCTGGACCCCGCGACCGGGAAATGGCTGGAAGCGGCGCCGATGCTCGTCGCCCGCTCCGGTCAGACGGCGACGCTGCTCAGAGACGGCGAGGTGCTCGTCGTCGGGGGAAGCGAAACGCCCGAAGACAAAGAAGGCACGAAGACCGCCGAACTCTACGATCCCGCGACGAACACGTGGGAGTACACGGGCCCAGTGCTCACCGGCAACGAACACACGGCGACGCTGCTGCCCGAAGGCGGCGTGCTCGTCACCGGCGGGAACGTCAGTCCCATCTCGATGTATGAGCTGAGCAGCGCCGAGATCTACGCGGCGCGCTACCCGCCCGACGAACCGCCATCCTCGCCGGTCGTGACCGCTGTGTCTGCGCCGCCGAGCATCGGCCACCTCGCCGAGTCCCACAAGCGCTGGCGCGAGGGGCCCGCGAGCGCTCGGATCAGCGCGCGCAAGAGCAAGCTGAAAAGGGCGGCGACGCCGCTCGGCACGACGTTCACGTTCACGCTCAACGAGCAGGCGACTGTCACGTTCAGGTTCGCGCAGCAGCTCCCCGGGCGCCGGGTCAAAGGCCGGTGCGCCGCACCGAGCAGGAATAACCGCCACCGGCGCGCGTGCAAGCGGACTGTCACACGTGGCTCGCTCACGTTCACCGGCCACGCCGGTCCGAACACAGTGAGCTTCCAAGGGCGCCTCGCACGCTCACAAGAAGCGCGGGAAATGAGCTTCCATGACAGGAGCGGGAGAGGGATGCGCTGGGCGCGGTCTTACGGCTGCGTCAGCTCTCGCAGGGGTTGGAGAAAATGATCGGTAGAACACCAACCTTGTGCTAACGTGAGTGCCATGGGTAGAGGAGCGACCGCCGATCTTCTGACCGCTGCGAGCGTTGTTCGCCTGCGTGGCCTTGCGCGGCGTGATGCCGCTGTGCGCGATGAGCTGGGGCCTGTGATCGAGGATCTTCAGGAGACGATCGATCCGACGGTGTCCAAGACCGTCGCCGCGGAGATCCTCGGCGTAAGCGTCAACACGCTCGACAAGTGGGTTGCCCGTGGCCGGGTTCCGGCGGTCCAGGTCTCTGACTATCGGCGTGCGCGGATTCCGACAGGACCGTTGCTGGCCTTGGCGTACGAGGTCAGCGAGCTGCGCCGAGCGGGCGCTGACAGCGCGCTGCTCGCACAGGCCATCAGCCGGCTGGAGCAGGAGGATCCGAGTTGGCGGCGCGAGTTTGACGACCTCTACGGCGATAGCCTGCGTGCGATGCGCAGCGGCGATCTCGTCAAGGTCGACCTGGACAGCTTCGGTCCGGAGGACTGAGAGAGCGCTTCGGTGTCCGCGCCGGGGCTGGAGATTCACGTTGCGCCCGTGGGCAAGCGCGACACGCGCCGCCGCCGCGGCGATGTCTGGGAGGTCCTGCACGATCTGTTCGGGGTCGAGAACCCTCCGGACGAGCATGATCGGCCGCCGTGTTGCGAGGACAGCACCCCCAGCATCAGCGAAGCCGAGCTCGACGACTTCCTGCGACGGCTCCGTCGTGTTCAGCGAAAGCGCTGAGAACGCCCCGGCGTCTCTCTCGGGGGCGACTGCGCCTCGTGACCCTTTCCAGGGCCTCACGAGCGTTGCCGAGGCGACGCTCGCGAACGGCACACCTCCAAGCTCAAGGCCAGCGAGCGTATCGACACCCTCGGGCAACATGTCCACGAGGGCCTCGGCGATCTCGCGCAACAGGCGCGGGTCTGACTCGAACAGGTACTTGTCGAAGTACTCCTCGCTCACCGCGCCGGAGCGCAAGTGAAACTCGCCGGTCAACCGGCAACGCTCGTAGATGCGGCGTGCGAGCTTGTCGGAAGGCCCGGTCATCGACGCCTTAGCCTAAGGAGCGCATCCCGCGCAGGCGTCGATCGCGGGCGCGAGCTCGGGTGGCCGTTGCGCGCGCATGCCGGCAGACGGCTCGACCGCGATCACGTCGCGGTCCTGTGGCTCATATGAGCCGGTGCCGGCTCCTATGTTGACCACTGTGCGTGACGAGCCGAGCGCCGCATGCACGCGCACTGCGATCCGCGGATCGGCGCGTCGGTTGCCCGAATACGCCGGCGCATAGCGGTCGTAGTCGATGGTTCCACCGTGCACCGTCAGACCTCGGGCTTCGCAAGAGGAGGGCTTGTCCATCCTGGAGGTCGTGGCCCTTTCGCTTCCGCGCGGCGGTTCCGGGCATCGATCGCGCAGCCGAGGAGCAGCCGATCGCGCGAACTTGCGAGAACGCGCATCTGAAAAACGTCAGTCGACCTTGGCTCGCTCAAGGCGATCCGCGGCGTCGGCGAGCCGATCGTCGCCCCAGAACAGCTCGCCGTCGATGGCGAGCGTGGGCACGCCGAACACGCCGAAGGTATGGGCGGCGTCGGTCGCCTCGCGTAGCGCGAGCTTGATCTCGGGGTCCTGGACCGCCTCCTCCAGCTCCTGCGGGTCCAGACCGGCCTGGCTGGCAGCGCGCAGAACCTGTGAAGGGATGCTGAGATCGTTGCCGTCTTGAAAGGCGCTTCGGAAGGCGCAGATGGTGAACGTGGATCCGTGTCCGGCCCGGTAGGCGAAGGTTGCGGCGCGCATCGCCATCAGGTAGTTGCCCGGCCAGGGGTCGGGCCAGCGCACGGGTGGGAGTCCGTAAAGGCGCGCGCGGCGTTCGACCTCGGCCATCCCAGCCTGGCGGCGCTCATGGTCGCCGAGCGCCCAGGAGGAACGCCCGGTGAGCTTGAACAGCGCGCCGAGCGACACCGGTTGCCAATCGACCGGCTCGGGCAGGACTTCATGCAGGCGCTCGGCGGCGAGATACGCGAAGGGTGAGCCGAGGTCGAAGTAGAACGTTGCTCGGGGCATGTGGGGACACTATACTGAACGGAACGTTCTCTATGCTAGACACAGCAACAGGTAAGGGTGTGCGGGCGAGCCTGGCGTCTAACCTGCGCAGGCTTCGCGTGGCGCGTCATCTCTCGCTCTCCGAGCTCGCGCGCGCGACCGCGTTGAGTAAGGCCACGCTGTCTGGGATAGAGCGCGGGAGCGCCAATCCAACCCTTGACACGCTCGCGGCCCTTGCAAACGCGCTGCACGTCTCGATGGAGGATCTCCTGGAAGAGGCGGCGGCCGGAGAGATCCGTATCGTGCGTGCCTCCCGAGAGCCGCGGTCGGCGGACCGCATTGGTCTGCGCGTGCTGGAGGCGTCCGTGTTCGATGGAGAGGCCGAGTTCTTCGAACTGAGCTTGCCAGCTCTTTGCGTGCACGAGGCACAGGCGCGGGCCAGCGGCTCGCGCACGCAGGTGCTGGTCCTGCAGGGGAAGTTGATCGCCGGGCCGGTCGAACGCATCAGCGAGCTGACCGCCGGCGACTATGCCTCGTTCCCCGCCGACGTGCCGCACTCCTACGAGGCCGTGCGCGGCGCGGCTCGCGCACTCATGCTCGCCTACACCCCGAGCTGACACCGAGATCCGGCGTGACCTCGATGGTCTCGGTGCGCCCTGCGCATGGGCGCCTTCGACGGTGATCCGGGCGTGAAACCTGGCTACACACGCCACCGGCGGGGCGGGCGTTTCGCACTGCCCGCCAAGCCGGCAGTGAGCAGCTTGGGGTGGGCCTATGGGAGCCGGTGCTCAGGGGCGCTGCGCAATCCAGTCGCTGACGGCCTTGGACGGTGCGATGTCGCCGGCAAGTCGTGGATCGGGCATGGGAATGCCGGCAATCGTGCGTAGGGGGATCACGCCGGCCCACGTGCTCAGCGCGTAGTCCTCCTCCTCGTCGATGGGCGCCCCGGTGCGGATCTTGGCCGAGGTTTCATCGAGGGTCATGGCGAGCACGCGGGTGGCCTTGAGCTCCTTGGCGTTCGGCGGGCGCACCTCGGCCCATCGGCCCGGGATGAGCCTTTCGGTGAACGCCTGGAGCGCCGCGAGGCGCTCGGAGGGGCGCTCCACCGGTCGGGCTGTTCCGAGCACAACGACCGATCTGTAGTTGACGGAGTGGTGGAAGGCCGAGCGCGCGAGCACCAGACCGTCGAGCAGCGTGACCGTCAGGCAGGCCGGAGCGCCCTCGCTGAGCGTGCGGATCGCACGGCCGGCGGCGGAGCCGTGGAAGTACAAGGTGTCCTCAACGCGCGCGTGGAGCGTCGGGATGACGTAGGGCTGATCGTCCTCGGTGAACGCGACGTGAGCGACGAGCCCCTCGTCGAGAATCGCGTCGATCGCCTCGCGGTCGTACACCGCGCGGGCGGGCACTCGACGGACCTTCGTCCGGGCGGAGGGAGCGGTGGACACACCCGATACGTTACGTTGGCTTTGGCCCGCCGAACAGGGCCAAGTAGATATGAGAATCTAGGGCCAATGGACCTGCACCTCGATCTCACAGGCGCCCCCGGACGGTCGCTGCGAGCCCGCTTGGAGCACGCGCTACGCGAGGCTATCCGGAGCGGGCGCCTCCCCCCGGACACGCGCCTGCCCTCCACGCGCTCACTCTGCGCAGAGCTCGGCGTCTCGCGCGGCGTGGTCGTGGACGCCTACGCGCAGCTCGCGGCCGAGGGCTATCTGCGCACCCGCCGCGGTGGGGGGACGACGGTCGCCGCGACTGTCGCACGGGATCGCCCGCTGCCGGCGAGCGCCACGCCGACGCCGGCGGTTCGCCACGACATGAGTCCCTTCCGCCCGGCGCTGAGCGGCTTCCCAAGGACGACGTGGTCCTCCGCCTTGACGCGGGTGCTGCGCAGCGTGCCCGACGAGCGCTTGGCCTACCCCGACCCCGCCGGCACCCCCGAGCTGCGCGCCACGCTCGCCGCCTACCTCGGGAGGGTGCGCGGCGTGCGCGCCGAGCCAGAGCAGATCGTGGTGACAAACGGCCTGCGCCAAGGCATCGACCTCTTGTGGTCCACCCTTGCCGCCGGCGGTGCTCGACGTGTCGCGGCCGAGGACCCCGGCTGGCGAGGAATACACGAGACCGCCGGCGCCGCCGGCCTGGAGGTCGTGGCGCTCGGAGTCGATGAGGATGGGCTGATCGTCGAGCATCTGGAGCACGAGGACGTCGACGCTGTAGCCGTCGCGCCCGCCCACCAGTACCCCACCGGCGCGGTCCTCTCCCCGTCTCGTCGTACCGCCCTTTTGGCCTGGGCACAAGAGCGGGATGCGCTGATCGTGGAGGACGACTACGACGCCGAGTACCGCTACGACCGCCAGCCGATCGGCTCGCTGCAGGGTCTGGCGCCCGAGCGCGTCGTCTACGGCGGCTCGGCGAGTAAGACCCTCGCCCCGGCGGTGCGCCTCGGCTGGCTGGCGCTGCCACAGCGCCTGGTGGGACCGATCGCGGCCCGCCAGCGCCTGCGGGGAGGAATGCCGACGCCGCTTGGGCAGCTCGCGCTGGCCGATCTGATCGAGCGCGGCGAGCTCGACCGTCACCTGCGCCGCCAACGCCGGCGATACCACCGTCAGCGCGACGCGCTGCTGGCCGCCCTTGCCGCGAAGCTGCCCGAGGTGACCGTCCACGGCGCCGCCGCCGGTCTGTATGTGGTCCTGCACCTACCCGAGGGGCTCGACGAGCGCGCGGTGCTCGCGGCCGCACGCTCGCGCGGGATCGCCCTGGAGGGACTCGGCGCCCGCGCCCCGGCGATCGTCGTCGGCTACGCCAACCTCACCGACGCCGCCGTCGAGCCGGCGGTGGCCGCGCTCGCGGCAAGCATCAAACAGACCGCAGGGGAGCTGCCGAGCAGGCGCCCGCCGGGGCGCAGGCAGCGTGCCATCTCAGAGAGCGCCTTCGAGAGTTCCCGGACGCAGTGAAGGCCGCCGTAGCTGAGGCACAGATCTGGCCGCGACGCTAACGAAGGGTTGGCACTCCCGGAATCGCTGCGCGCTGAACTCACGCTGTTTCCATGGCGCTGCAGCGGGCGCAAGTCGGTGTTGCGACTCTACAGCCGGACGGTGATCGTGAGGTGGCGAAGGAGGCTGATTCGCTGCGCCAAGCCGCTGCCCTGCCCGACGATGAGCCAGGCGTTCCCGGAGCGCCTTGCGGTGAGGCCGCCCTCAGCGAAAAGCCCGGGCGCTCCGCGCACCGGCCTGAAGTCGGGTAGCACAGCCGCGCGGGCGCGGGGGTGCGCTGCGTCGAGCACGATCATCGCTCTCACCGGCAGGTGCTGCAGGTAGTACACGGTGGCGATGCAGGGCAGGAACGCGTGGCCGATGAGCTGGCCGGGGAACGGCCGGATGGCGCTCGCGACCTCTCCACCGCGGGCAGAGAGCCCCGGGAGTCCGCCGGCATGCAACTGGCAAGAGCCCTGCGGTGGTCGGTTGGGGTATCGCCAGGAGTGGACGGCGCCCTGGAACGGGGTGTTCGTCTGTTGCTGGGGAATAGGGTGCCCCTGCGCGTCGAGGGGCGCCACGGTGGGGCCTGGCGGACGGTGCGAAAGGCGCCGGGCGGGTGCTTCGGCCGGGGTCACGATGCGCGCCGCTCGCAGACCGTAGGGAAGCCCCGGCAGAGGCTCCGTCGGAACGCGGCGCTTGCCGTCGAGGAGGATGGCGGCTACCTGCGGGATGGTGACAGCGACCGTTGTTGAGAGGTGCGAGCCTTCTTCGCCCCAGCCGTACACCTGAAGGAACGGCCTCGAGGGTGTGGGCACGCCGCCGCAGGCGCTGCCGCCGGTGACCCCGTTTTCTTCGATGACTGTGCACCATCCCACCTGGCCCACCGTGAGCGTGGGTACAAGACGCACGTTGAAGGCCGGCGCATGCGGATCGCTTGCGTCCACGGCGACCGCGCGATTGGCCGCACCCCCGTGCGCGGGGCTGGCGTGCGATGCTCCGCCGCTAAGCGCCCAGCCGATGACGCCGATGATCGCCGCCACGATCAGGGTGACAAGGGCGATCCGTATACGTCGTAGGCGCTGGCGCTTGCGGGCCTCTTCGATGACGCCCTGATCAGGGCCGGTCGGATTCGCGGCGGGCGGAGCGGGAACAGGGTCGTGGACAAGCAGCTGCGACATGGCTCAACGAATGCCCTGGATGATGTTGATCAGCTCCTCGGGCTGGTAGCCCTGCTGGCGAGCAAAGCGAACCAGATCACGGGCGCGCGAAGCGACCGCGCTGCGCTGGGGTGTCCCACTGACGCGCACGCCAAGCCCGCGACGGAACTCCAACAGACCTTCCTCGCGCAGCGCGCGAAGTGCGCGCAAGACGGTGTTCGTATTCACTCCCATGACCGCGGCAAGATCGCGGGCGGGCGGCAGGCGCTCCCCCGCCTTGGCCTCGCCGTCGGCGATAGCACGCCGTATCTGAGCGGCGACCTGGTCGTGCAGGGACATGGAATCGTGGTGGTCGAGCTTGGTACCAAGCATTGTGCTATCCATATTAGCACCATGTCTATCAGTGTGAAGGGAGCACCCGCGTGCCCGTGACCGTCCCGCCGCCCAGCGTTGATGGGGGTTGCACCATCGCTTCAGGCCGGCAACGTCGGAGTATGTGTAAGGGTTGTCAGCGAGGAGGGCTGCAACGGCCCATTCCCAAGCGCGGCCTATCCTGTCTACGGTGGCGAAGGGGGATTCAGCCCCGAGGAAAAGGTCGGGCTGGCCGGGGAGATCGACGCGATCTTCACCGGTCCCGGTGTCGCCGCAATGCGGGTGGCGCACCTCGGCAGATATTGCTCAACGCCCAATCGCCGGGGAGGCCACCGGCGATGCTCTGGGGTGCGATCCCCGTCCCAGGGCATCCGGGAATAGTGCAGATCCCGCCCGTGCAACGGGAGATCCACTTCCGCTTGCCGTCACTCAGCCTCGCGCAGCGAATAGCGTTCCTCGAAGCGCTTCACGTCACCAAGATCGAGCTCCCGCACGGCAAGAGCTGATGTGGGCGGCGACTCGGTGATCACGAGTTCACGAGGTCGCTCCTAGACGACCTCGGTGCACGCGTTCCCGGCGGATGTCGGCATCAAGGCGGGAGCGGTCAGGGGGCCGGCAGCTCACCTGGATGGGCGTGTTCGTATGCGATGCGCCGCATTACGACCTGCGCGCGAGCTGTGAGCTGCTCCCGCTCGAGCTCGCGCCGGCGCTCGGCGGGCGTCAGGGATCGGTTGCGTTCCACTCGCTCGGCTTCGCGCCTGAAGAGGAACAGCAGCCTTGCGAACGAGGGTTTCCGCGGCCCGCCCCCGGCTCCAAGGACGCCGCCACGGAGGGTCTCGGTGATCGCTCGTCCGTCACCAAGCCGGATCGTTGCCGTGCTGAGCCCCTGGTAGAACGCGCCGTCGTAGACGGCGATCAGGACATGGTGGGGACCCGACGGGCGAAGGGTGCGCACGTCGCTGGGCGTCGCCAGCGTGACGGAGATCACGTCGGGCATTACAATGCCGGTGATGATCGTGCGGCCGGGGAGCGTGCGCCGCTCCATCTCAGGCCGGGTGAGGACTGGGGCGCTCATGCCGATGCCCCCTTCCGTGCCGTCCGTCTGGGTGTCGAACGCGACCTGCGGCCGTTCCCCAGGTGGCTCGCCGATGCCCGAACCCCACGCGACCGCCTCGCTCACGACGGTGCCGCGCTCTTCTTCGATGTCGGCGAGGCGCCCGTCGACGATGCGACCGAACGCATTGGATCCGTTCGCGTGTACCGCGAACCCCCAGGGAGCGCCGCCGTCGGGATCCGGCGCTCGCGCTTCGGGCGCCGTGCCGTTCGGTTTGCCAGCCGGCGCCGGCTGGCGCGCAGGGAGCCCGACGGTCCGCCCGCCGACGGTGTAGGCGACGTGCAACGAGGAGTCCCAGTAGCGACCCGGGAGCACCAACAGGAACGCGTGGTTCGCATCCGCTCGTACAGGGCGAGGCTCGCCGGCGCCGATCAGCAGCGCGTGGACGGCGCCGGGCGGGAGCTGGCCGCTGACGACCGTTCGCACCGACCGGGGGGCGTACGCGTAGGGATCGGCGAGATAGCTTTCGGCGCTGAACAGCGGCCCTTTCCGGGCGAGCGTGGTGGCGTCGTTGCAGCGTTCTTCACCTACCTGCCCGCCGGGATCGCCCGGCGGGTTCCACGGGACGGGGGCCGATCCCGTGCGCGGCTGCGCGAGCTTGCCGCCGACGATCACCCCGAACTGGAAGCAGTAGATTCGGGAGGAACCGGCCGCGGACGCGCCGCTCGCTTTGGGATTTGGCACTCCCTGCCAGCTGTGCAGCACCCACTGCGGTCCCCCGGCCGGATCGGCAACCCGCACCGTTTCGCGCAGCGTGCTCGCCACCGGTATCTCGAACGGCGGATAGCTCGGCTGTGTCGAGGGGAGCGGTTCGCGGTAGGCGGGCACCGGAGGTTCGATGGCCGTACCGTTGGTTTGGTAGGCGGTTTGGTAGGCGAGCAGATTGGCCGAATGCCGGTAGGTCAGCGTGCTCCCGTCACGCAGGCGAGCGCTCAGCGTGAGCGAGCGTGGATCCACGTGCCCGTCGAGCACGGCAACGAACACCCCGCCGTGCGGGTCGATCGCCAGTGCCCGCGAGCCGCCCGCGCCGCTGAGCGTGAGCGATGCCACGCGCGGCGCGGCAGCCCCGTAGACGAGCGTGCGCGCGGGATTGTTGCCCCACGGGAAGCCCGTGCCTTCGCCCGTGCCGGGGACGAAGCGGCGCATCAGCACGAACAGCGGCTTCTCACCGAGCCGCCCGCAGACCTCCGGAGTGAGCGACGTGTCTCCGAAACGCGGGTCCGAGTGGTCCCGCGCGCGCGTGACCTGCGCGCAGTCCTCATCGGGATAGGACCCGGGGTCGATGTCCGCATCTCCGCTGATCTGCCACGGCGCACCTCCCTGTGGGTCGGCGACTTCAAACGCCGAGGACTGCGCGAAGGCAACGGTGTGGTGAACCCCGTCGGGGCCCACCACGACGATCCGCGGCCGCACGTCTTCGACGTAGCCGCGGTAGACGGTGATGAAGCTCCCATCCGGGCCCAGGCGCAGCGCCCGCGGGCCTTCGGGGCCGTACGCGGTGACCGACCGAACGCCGGCGCCGGCCACGCCGTTGACGACGGTCCGCGCTTCCATGGAGCTCGAGCCCGAGAACACCCGCGCGCCCGCGAGCACCGGCCCGTCAGCGGACTCGAACCCGCAGGCATCGACGCCGCCCAACGGCAGCACGCGAAAGACATGGTCGAGACCGACTATGCCGAACTGGCCGTTCAGCACCTGTCCCACCGCCGTGCAGGTCTCCCCCGCCCTTGTGCGCGACAGGCGGATTTCCCACGACGGAGCTCCCGCTTCCGGGTCAGGCGCGTCAAGACCGGCCAGATGCACGCTCGAGGCAAGCGGAATCCCGCCAGACTGCAGATCCTGAGCGTGAGGCGCAGGAAGCGGTGACCCGGACGTGATGAGGATCGCCGCCGCGGCAGCAGCCGCGAGGACGAGTAGCACCACGATCACTACGACCACGCTCAGCCGGTGAGGCGCCCGCAGGGGTGTGCGCGGGACAGCAAGTGTTCTACGGGCAGTGCGGTCGAGCTCGACACCCAGATCCTCCAAGACACGTGGTCGCTCGCTCACGACGATCCCTCCTGCGCCGCTTGGTAGGGCTCGAGCGCATGCGCCAGCGCACGCAGGCCGCGCGAGACACGGGTACGGGCGGCCTGCTCGGACACGCCCAGCCTCTCGGCCACCTCCACATAGGAGCGCTCTTCGACGACCCGCAGGCGAAGCGCCTCGCGCTGCTCCGTGCTCAAGAGCGAAAGCTCCCGGCCCAGAGCCTCGCGCAGCTCATCCAGTCCAGCCCGCTGCTCGATCGCGAGCAGGTCCTCGTGGCCAACGACGGGCACCTGAATGCCCATTCTCTGCACCAGCCGGCGCTCGACGCTTGCCCGGCGCAGGTACCTGGCAAACCGCCGTCCGGCGACCGTGAACAGCCACGCCCGCTGCTGCTCGCTCTTGAGGGCCGCCAGCGTGCCCCACGAGCGCAGCGCTATCGCGAACGTCTCGGCCGTCAGCTCAACGGCCAACTCGACATCCAGTGTGCGACGAGTCAGGAAGAGGAGCACCGGTTCCCCCTCCTCTCGATAGAGCGCTGAGAACGCATCGGCATCATCCATCGGACATAGAGTGCCGCGAGCACCAGGTCTTGTGACACCCACCGCCGGCGAGTGGTCGCATTCCGGGGCCGCTGCAAACCGCCGCGCCCAGCGGCGCCGCCCGATAGATTCTGCTCGTGCCGTCCGATCTGACGATCGTCCCGTTCGAGCGGAAGCACCTGCCCGGCCTGATGGAGCTGTTCGCGCGGGAGCGCTGGAGCTATGCGGAGGACGAGCAGCGAACATGGCGAGCGCTCACTGCTCCTGGTTCACTTACGCTCATCGCGATCTCGGACGAGGCGGTCGTCGGAGTCGCACAGGCAATCGGCGATGGGGAGATACAGGCATTCCTCGCCGTGCTCCTGGTCGCCGAGGCGTACCGCCACACTGGCGTCGCAAAGCGTCTGGTGGCCGAAGCCCTCGCTCGTACTCACTGTCTGCGACTCGATGTCATCTCGTGCGCAGATGGCTTCTATGAGAGGCTCGGCTTCAAATGCGTCTCCGGCTTCCGCGTCACCCCCGGCCCGGTCCGTCAGGAGAGTCGCTGACGCTCAGGGGAGCCCGCCGCGGCCCACAGGTCGAGCACGGACAGGCATCGGCATAGTCGGTTTCCAATAGCGTCTCGGCGGCGCTGAAGAAGTTGCCAACCGCGGTGAGGACGTCCAGCTTGTTTACTAGACCGAAGTTCCCCCTGTAGTCGTCC
>PLYX01000164.1:2021-2637 GCA_003151895.1 Solirubrobacterales bacterium | reverse complement strand
ATGAGCGACGTTTGGGATGAGAACTGGTTCGGCTCGACCAAGACGCTCGACGTGCACCTCGCTGCCCTACGGCGCAAGCTGGGCGACGACCCCTCAGCGCCTCGATATATCCAGACGGTGAGGGGAGTCGGCTACCGCTTCGTGCCCGGCGACGGGGGAGAGCCCTGAGAAGATCTGGCGCTTCGGTGGATGCGGTCCCGATGAAAGCGGCCTGGAGTCTGCGCACTCGACTCCTGCTCTCGCTTGCCTACGTGCTCGTCTTGGCCGTCGTCTCGCTTGGTGTGCCGCTCGCGATCAGCCTGCGCGACCGAGTCGACGCGGAGGTCCACTCGCAGGCTCTCAGTCAGGCTGATGTGGTCGCCGCGACCTCCGCTGACCTGCTCAGTCCGCCGAACAAGAGTGCCTTGAGCGCGGTGGCGCGCTCAAGCGCTGCCACTGTGCGCGGGCGGGTGCTGGTCGTCGACTCGCACGGTCTCGTCCTGGCCGACAGCGCCGGCTCGGCGACGCTCCACACGAGCTACCGCACTCGGCCCGAGATCGCCGCCGCGCTGCGCGGCAGCGCCGTGCAGGCCCAGCGCCAGAGCCGCACGCTCGGCGAGAGCATCCTTGCGACCGC
>PLYX01000164.1:922-1953 GCA_003151895.1 Solirubrobacterales bacterium | reverse complement strand
GTCCTTTAACGAGATGGCCGGACGCGTACAGCGGCTGCTCACCGCCCAGCGCGAGTTCGTCGCCGACGCCTCCCACCAGCTGCGCACACCGCTCACCGCCCTGCGCCTGCGAATGGGGGAGGCGCACGCGGCGGGAGTCAGCGACCAGGCCTCAGCCGAGCTCGACGTGGGCGCCGCCGAGATCGACCGCCTCGCCGCGATCGTCGACGAGCTGCTCGTGCTCAGCCGGGCCGAAGACCGGCAGGCCGCCGTCGAGCGAGTGGACCTGCGTGACGCCGCACGCCGCGCAGGCGAGCGCTGGCTGATCGCCGCGCGCACCGAAGGGATCGACCTGATCGTGGTGGACGAGGGCGGTGGAACGGTCGTCTGCTCGGGTGCCGATCTCGACCGTGCGCTGGATGTGCTCGTCGAGAACGCCGTGCGCTATGCCCCCGCGGGCAGCGAGGTCACGATCATAAGCGCCGCTGCGCGGATCGAGGTGCGCGACCGTGGATCGGGCCTCGAGCCGGGAGAGGAGCAGGTGGTGTTCGAGCGCTTCCATCGCGGCCGCGCCGGACGGCAGGGGCCAGCGGGCAGCGGCCTGGGGCTCGCCACCGCACAGGCGCTCGCGCGCGGCTGGGACGGCGACGCGCGGCTGTGCAACCGTGACGGCGGGGGCGCCGTGGCTACGCTCGAGTTCCAGGCGGTGTCCTCGTGAACCGTGCTCAGAAAACAGCCGTCGTGATGCTGCTGGCACTGCTCGGGATTGTGCTCGCTGCCGCCATCACCTGGGGCACGAGCCAACTCGTGCGCCAGCGCATCGGTCTTGCCTCAGAGCCCTTGACGGCCGGGCAGCGGCTGCTGCCCACGTCCCTGACACACACGACAAAGACCACGCGCACGCCGGCGCCCAAGAGGAAAGCTCCAAGGGAAGTGACCACGATCACGACCACTCCTCCCGCGCCCGCGACGCCCACCTATCCGACGAGCACGGGCGCCCCGGCGCCTGCGACACCGACTCCTTCGACGACCACCAGCACCCCGGTGGAACG
>PLYX01000164.1:0-907 GCA_003151895.1 Solirubrobacterales bacterium | reverse complement strand
AGGAGTGTCGATGAGACGTACGGAGATCATGACCGCCGGAGGTGTCACGCTCGCGGGGCTCGGCGTCCTCGCGGGCCTTGCGATCGGATCGGGCGAAGGCAACCCGGCGACGGTCGCTTCGCGCACGCAACCAATCGAGGTGCGGACCGAGGTGATCCGCAAGACGGTGCACGTCTATCGCCGCGAACACCCGCACCGCACGTCCGGTGGCGGCTCTTCGGGCTCGCACGGATCCGGTGGGGGCGTCGTGGCCACGGGCGTCGCGCGCACCCGCGCCAGTGGAGCCGGCACGGCGGGCAGGACGGCGGTGGGATCGGCTCCGGCGACCGTTCGCACCCGCACCAGCGGGTCCAGGTCCGCTACGTCGTTGCGCAGCTCAGCGCCGTCGTCGCGTCCGGTGAGGACTGCCTCCAGTGGCACGCACAGCTCGTCGGGAAGCACGCATCCGGCGGCCTCCCATCCAGTGAGCACCCGCACCAGCGGTGCGAGCCATCCCTCCGGTGGCTCGACTGCTCCGGTGAAGACACGCACGAGCGGTCACGGTGGCGACGGCGGTGACGGCGGTGGGCATGACAACTGACCGGCCGCTTCGCGTGGACTCGCCGGCAGACGGCGCGCGTCCCGTGGCGCCCGCGCGACACCCGCTGCTGGGAGCGTTCCCGCTGGCCGTGATGACGCTGGCGACGTTCCTGGTGGTGTTCGCGATCCTGATGGCGCGGCTGCAGAGCGGTATCGATCCAGCTCTGAGCGCCGCGGCGAACGCCACTTCCGTGGTGCGGGGCGCTTCCGGCGGTGCGGTTGTGACGCGCGCCAGCGGGAGCGCCGGTCCGGCGGTGAGCACGAGCGGCGCCCCGGCGGAACCGGCGAGCCCGGTGATAACCCGCACAAGCGGGTCGAGCGGCGACGC
>PLYX01000070.1 GCA_003151895.1 Solirubrobacterales bacterium | reverse complement strand
AGGTGATCGGGAAGCCCGCCTCGATGACGTCCACGCCCAGACGCGCCAGCTGGTGGGCGATCTCCAGCTTCTCCTGCTGATTCAGGGATATTCCGGGGGACTGCTCACCGTCGCGCAGGGTCGTGTCGAAGATCAGGACCCTGTCCTGCTCGGTCCGCTCGGGACCCGTCTGCCTATCGCTCATACCTTACGGTACCAACACTACCTTCCCGACATTGCGCCGTTCGGTGAGCATGTTGTGGGCCTCACCCGCCTGCTCGAAACTGAAAGCCCCGGCGACGACCGGCTCGATCGTGCCGTCGTCGAGCAGCTCGCGCAACGGCTCGATCCACGGTTCGAGCGTCTCACGGTCCTTCCACAGCGTGACCATGTTCAGGCCGATGACGGTCTTCGATTCGGACATCTGCTTGATCAGCGAGAAGCGTGGCATGCGCGCGACCGTGCGCAGCGCGGGGACGATTTTGCGTTTGCCGCCCGAGACGACCGCCGAGGCGCCGAACCCGACGAGCCGCCCGCCCGGGCGCAGCAGGTTGTAGCTCGTGCGCAGGCTCTTGCCGCCGATCGGGTCGAGGATCACGTCGAAGAGCGGCAGCGCGCCCTTCACTGCCGCTTCCTTGTAGTCGAGCGCATTGTCGACGCCGAGATCGCGGATGCGCTGGTGCTTGGAGTGCGAGGCCGTGCCGTGGATCTCACCGGCGCCGAAGCGCCGCGCAAGCTGTGTGGCGGCGACCCCCACGCCCCCGCCGGCTGAGTGGATCAGGACCTTCTCGCCGGGCTGGAGGTTGCCGTAGCCGACGAGCGCCGCCCACGCGGTCGCGTAGTTGACCGGGATGGCCGCGCCCTGCTCGAAGGTGAGCCGCTCGGGTAGTGGCACGCAATCACGCTCGGGCACGGACACCACCGAGGCGTACCCGCCGAACATGGTCCCCGCCAGCACGCGCTCCCCGTGGGTCAGATTCTCCACGCCTTCGCCCACGCCGACCACGGTGCCCGCCACCTCATACCCGATGATGCACGGCGGCTTGGGCGCATCCGGGTACACGCCGATGCGCGCCATCACGTCGGCGAAGTTCACTCCGCACGCCGCGACGTCGATGCACACCCACCCCGGTCGCAGAGCCGGGTCGGCCCGTTCGGCGACCTTCATCACCTCAGGCCCACCGTGCTTGGTGATTTCGACCGCCAGCATCGCGGGATGAGACTACTGGATCACAATCAGCTCAGCACGACCGCCCAGCCCGCCACGAAGCCCTCGGACGCGACGATCTCATCCACGACCTCCGGTGGCACCTGGACGTCGGTGGTGACGACCATTGCGGCGAGGCCTTTTCCATCCACGGGCTCCACCTGCTTGTGCCCCTGAGGGTGCCCCCCGAACGGGGGGTCGGGGGTGTGACCGACGGCGGCGGAGGAGATGTTGATGCCGTGTCCCCCGAAGATGGTGCCCACGCGGCCGATCATGCCCGGCAGGTCGGCGTAGCGGAAGACCGTGACGAACGGCGTCAGCTCGATCGTCAGGCGCCGGCCCTGCACCTCGACGAGATGCGGCACGCGATTGGGGCCGATGCCGGTGCCGGCGACCGCCACCTTCTCTCCGCCCGCCACCACCGTGACCCGGATCAGCTCGTTGAAGTCCTGCGCCTCTGACACCGACTTCTCCTCAACCACGATCCCGCGCTGCTGGGCCATCGAAGGCGCGTTCACGAGGTTCACCTGCTCCTCCGTGCGTCCCTCGAGCGCTCCACCGATCACCGCGAGCGTGAGCAGACGCGTGTCGAAGTCCGCGATGCGTCCCATGAAGGCCGCCTCGATGCGCTCGACCGAGCTGCCCTCGGCCAGCGCCATCGCAAGGCGCCCGAGCCGGCGTGCGAGCGGCAGGAACGGGCCAAGCACCTCCATGTCCTCGGCTCCGATCGCCGGAATGTTGACGGCCGTGGACACGACGCCGCCCGTCAGCGCCGCCACGACCTGCTCGGCGCTCTGGAAGCCGGCTCGGTCGGTGGCCTCGGCGGTCGAGGCGCCGAGGTGCGGGGTGACGACGACGTTCGGGTAGCCATGGAAGAGCGGGTACTCGGTGATCGGCTCAGATGGAAACACGTCGAGCGCGGCGCCGCCCACCTTGCCCGAGTCGAGCGCGTCCTTCAGCGCCGCGTCGTCGATCAGCCCGCCGCGCGCCACGTTGAGGATGCGCACGCCGTCGCGCATCTTGGCGATGAGCTCCGCGTTCAGCCAGCCTTCCGTCTCCGGCGTCTTCGGCAGGTGGATCGTGATGAAGTCGGCTTGCTCGCACACCTCGTCGCCACTCGCCGCCTTCTCGACGCCCAGCTCGCGGTAGCGCTCGGCGCTCACGAACGGGTCGAATGCGAGGACACGCATCCCGAAGCCCTTCGCTCTTTGTGCGACAAGCTGACCGATGCGCCCGAAGCCGATTATCCCGAGCGTCTTCTCATAGAGCTCGACGCCTGAGAACTTCGAGCGCTCCCACTTGCCGCTCGTCAGCGACGCGTGCGCTTGGGGGATGTTGCGAGCGAGCGCCAACAGCATCGCCATCGTGTGCTCGGCGGCGGTCACCACGTTTGACTGGGGGGCGTTTGCGACCACGATCCCACGATTCGTCGCCGCCTCGACGTCGACGTTGTCGACCCCCACCCCGGCGCGCCCGATCACGCGCAGGCTGGTCGCCTTGCCGATCAGCTCGGCGGTCATCTTCGTGGCCGAGCGGATCAGGATGCCGTGGTAGGCGCCGATGCGCTGTGCGAGCTCCTCGTCCGACCAGTCGATGCCGAGGTCCACGTCGAAATACCGGCGCAGCAATTCCACGCCTGAGTCGCCGATCTTCTCCTTGACGAGCACCTTCAAGCGCTCGGCGCTCATGGGCGCTCCTTCCGGCGCGGTGCATATGCTCTATTTTGGAATTTTGCCATAGTGACTACATCGCGTATATGCAATGGCAAAATCGTAGAAATTGAATAACAACGTCCACGCGAGGTCATCGAGCGATCCTCTCGATTACCCAGTCGATGCACGCGGTGAGCGCCTGCACGTCGGCAGGATCGACCGCGGGGAACATCCCGATGCGCAACTGGTTGCGCCCGAGCTTGCGATACGGCTCGACGTCGACGATCCCATTCGCACGCAGCGTGCTCGCGAGCAGCTTGGCGTCGACCGTCTCGTCGAAGTCGATCGTGCCAACCACGAGCGAGCGCCTGGCGGGATCGGCCACGAACGGCGTCGTGTACGGCGTCCGCTCGGCCCAGCCGTACAGGTGCCCGGAGGACTCAATAGTGCGCGACACGCACCAGTCGAGCCCGCCGCCCGCGAGCATCCAGTGGATCTGGTCGGCCAGCAGGAACAGGGTGGCCACAGCCGGGGTGTTGTAGGTCTGGTCCTTCACGGAGTTATCGAGCGCGGTGGCGAGCGACAGGAACGCCGGAATCCAGCGCTTGGAGGACTCGATCCGCGCGATCCGCTCCAGCGCGGCGGGGCTGAACAGCACAGCCCATAGCCCCCCATCCCCGGCAAAGCTCTTCTGCGGAGCGAAGTAGTAGGCGTCGGCGTGGGACATCTTGACCGGAAGCCCTCCTGCGCCCGAGGTCGCGTCGATCAGGACGAGCGCGTTGCCCGCGCCTTCGGGCCGCACGACTGGCATCATCACACCGGTCGAGGTCTCGTTGTGGGCCCACGCGACCACGTCCACCGCGCTGGGTGTTTCGCCGTCGACGCCTGCCGCGGCGAGGGCCTGCCGTACCGCGCGGTCGCCTGGTGCGCTCCCGG
Organism: Solirubrobacterales bacterium; assembly: GCA_003151895.1. Lineage (GTDB taxonomy): Bacteria > Actinomycetota > Thermoleophilia > Solirubrobacterales > Solirubrobacteraceae > Palsa-744. Next base: position 11,824 of record PLYX01000070.1, on the reverse strand, counting down.
GCTCGGCCCCCACGATCGCCGGGTCCTCCAGGAAGGGCGCGTCGCGAGTAACCGCAGCGAACTTCTGGGAGAACTCGCCGAACGTCAGGTGCAGCGCGCGGCGCTCGATCAGCCCGAAGGCAGCTGCGTCCCAGAAGGCGGTGGCGCCGCCGTTGCCGAGCGCGACCTCGTAGCCGTCGGGCAGCGAGAAGAGCTCGCGCAGCCCGGCGCGGATCTCCCCTACGAGCCCCTTGACCGGCTTCTGGCGGTGCGAGGTCCCCATCAGCGCCGCGCCATCCGTGGCGAGGCGTCGCAGCGCCTCAGGGCGCACCTTCGACGGCCCGCAGCCGAAACGCCCGTCGGCGGGCTTCAGCTCAGACGGGATGACAAGTCGAGTCTCCTGCGGGGACTGGCTCGGTGCCATCTAGAACGACGGTTTTATCCAGGCCATGTGCGAGCGCAGCTCGCCGCCTATGTGCTCGACCTGTGAGTCGGCCTGCTCGGCGCGCATGCGCTTGAAGTTCTCCTGGCCGGCGCGGTTCTCGGCGATCCACTCGCGCGCGAAGTCGCCGTTCTGGATCTCCTTGAGGATCTGGCGCATTTTCTCGCGGGTCTCCTCTGTGATGACACGCTTGCCGCGTGTGTAGTCGCCGTACTCGGCGGTGTTGGAGATCGAGTAGCGCATCCCGGCGAGGCCCTTCTCGTACATCAGGTCGGCGATCAGCTTGAGCTCGTGAAGACACTCGAAGTAGGCCATCTCCGGGTCATACCCCGCCTCGACGAGCGTCTGGAAACCGGCCTGCACGAGCTCGGAGGCGCCGCCGCAGAGAACGGCCTGCTCGCCGAACAGATCGGTCTCGGTCTCGTCCTTGAAGGTCGTCTCGATCACGCCGCCGCGCGTGCAGCCGATGCCCTTCGCATATGCCAGCGCGAGCGCGCGGGCGTTGCCGGTCGCGTCCTGGGCGACCGCGATAAGACCGGGCACGCCGCTGCCCTCGGTGAACTGGCGGCGCACCAGATGGCCGGGGCCCTTCGGTGCCACCATCGCGACGTCCACACCGGGGGGAGGCTCCACCTCGCCGTAGTGGATCGAGAAGCCGTGGCCGAACAGCAGCGCGTTGCCCTCGGCGATGCCGTCGCTGATTTCCTCCCACACCTGGTGGTGCAGCTCGTCGGGGACGAGCATCATCACCAGATCGCCGCGACTGGCCGCCTCCACCGGCGAGAGCACCTCCAGGCCGTCGGCGCGGACTTTCGCGACAGAGGAGGAGTCCTCGCGCAGTCCGACCACGACGCTGACGCCGGAGTCCTTCAGGTTCAGCGCGTGGGCGTGGCCCTGGGAGCCGTAGCCGATGATCGCGACGGTCTTGCCGTCGAGGAGATGAACGTCTGCGTCGTCGTCGTAGAGCATTGGAGCGCAGGGTATCTGACGAGCGGCCGCGAAGCGTGCCCGCGAGCGTAGACGCGTCCTGACACGCGATTCAGGCGGTACCGACCCCTACAAGCGTGCGCATCGGAATCTCAAGCGACCCGTCCGCGGCGGTGTAGGGCTCGAAGCGAGCGGCGAGACTCGCGCGGATCGCGCGGATCTCCGACTCGGGCCGCGCGAGCACGGCGTCGTGGAAGGAGCGTGCGATGTCAAGCGTCGTCTCCCAGAACTCGTCGAAGCTCGGCGCGCGCTGGAGCAGGTCGAGCCGCTCCACCCACACCTCGTCGAAGCCCGCCCGCTCGAGCAGATCGCGCACCCGCTGCTTCTCGCTGAGCGCGAACGGCCCCGGCGTTCCCTCAGGGGGCGGTTGGATGAGACCGCGCTCGAGCAGCTCGGTGGCAGGCAGCAGCGCCCACGGGTTGTGCTCTATCGCGTCCCACACGGCGAGCGCGACATGTCCTTCGGGTCGCAGCACGCGCCGGGCCTCGAGCAGCGCGGTGAGCGGATCGGCCATCAGCATGTAACCCCAGCGGCACAGCACCGCGTCGACGCTCGCAACCGGCAGGTCGATCCATTCCGCGTTGAGCACCTGGAACTCGACGTTCGTGAGTCCGAGCTCGCCCGCCCGCTTGCGCGCGCCGTCGAGCATCGCGTCGGCCTGATCGCTTGTGATCAACCCGCCTACGGGGGCCACCATCTCAGCGGCGAGGAAGCCCGTCTCGCCGAGACCGGCGGCGAGCTCGAGCACGCGCTGGCCCGGCTGTGGATCGACCGCGTCGATCATCCAGTGGGACACCGGCGCCGAGAGCTCGCGCAGCGTCGCCTGGCGCGCAACCCAGCCGGAGGCGGCCTCTTCCCAATGGGTGAGGCTCGCGTCGCGGTGCTCGCGCGCCGCGTCTCCTCCGCGTCCTTCCTCCGGTTGAACGGTGCTCATCGCAAGATCCCTTTACAGCTCCCTGCGCAGAAGCTTGCCAGAGCGCGTGCGCGGGAGCGGCGCCGAGACGAACTCCACGCGCTTGGGAACCTTGAAGGGAGCGAGGCGCGAGGAGCAATGCTCGCGCAAGAAGCTCTCCCCCACGCTCGCTCTCGGCGCCACCACGACGATCGCAGTGACAACCTCCCCCCACTGCGGATCCTCGCGACCGACCACCGCCGCCTCGAGCACCCCAGGGCACGCCTCGAGCACCGCCTCGACCTCGCTCGGCGCGACGTTCTCCCCGCCGCTGACGATCGTGTCGGCCTTGCGTCCGCTGACGTGCAGGAAGCCGTGCTCGTCGATCCATCCCAGATCGCCGGTGTGCAAGCGCCCGTCGGCGGATAGCGCGCAGCGCGCGACGGTGGGTCCCGACAGAACGATCTCCCCATCTTCTGCGATCTCGGTGCGGGTACAGAACAGCGGCACGCCCGCGCCAACTTCTCGCGGCACGCCTGGCGCCACGCCCTCCGGAGCGTCGCTCCCACCTGTCCGCGTGGCCGCGACTGTCGAAAGCGGCGCGGTGGCGGCCTGCGAGCAGCACTCGGTGAGCCCGTAGGTCTCGAGCACCGGCACCCCCGCCGCGCGAGCCCGCTGGACGAGCGCGGCCGGAACCGGCCCGCCGCCGGTGAGCGCGCAGCGCAGCCGCGGCGGGTGGCGCAAGCCCGCGTCGAGCAGGCGTGCGAGCGTGGTGGACACGAGCGAGACGAGCGTTATCCGATCCTCTTCCAGCGCGGCCAGCACGCTTTCGGTGTGAAAGCGCTCGTGAACGTGCGCGGTGGTGGCGTAGATCGCGCTGCGCACGAGGATCGACAGGCCACCCACGTGGGAGAGCGGCAGCACGCACAGCCAGCGCTCGCCCGGGTCGACGCCGAGCGCGACAGCCGAGCCGAGCGCGCTCCACAGGAAGTTGCCGTACGTCAGCTCCACCGGCCGCGGGGTCGCGGTGGTGCCGGAGGTGTGGATCACCGCGCAGACGGCGTCGAGATCGTGAAAGACGCCATCTGGTGACTCGCCCCCGTCGGACAGGCCGACCGGGTAAGTGCGCAACGGCTCCTCGACGAGCACGCTCGCCCCCGCAACGATCCGCGTACGCTCTTCGGCGGTGAGGCGCAGGTCCACCGGAACCGCGACGGCGCCGAGCAGGAAACACGCATGCAATGCCTGCGCGAACGCCCTCCCGGGGGGCAGTGCGATCGCGACGCGCTCTCCGGGACACGCTCCACGGTCCGCGAGCTCGCCCACTCCCAGGCGCGCTGCTTGCCAGAGCTCGGCATAGGAGAGTCGCGCGTCCGGGGTCTGGAGCGCGGTGACGGTCGGCGCCGAGTTCGCGGCGCGCTGCAGCCATGCCTCGACCTGCATCGTTCACAGGCTAGCCTTCGCGGTGAATCGTGGGCACGTCCTCCGCATGGGCGCGAACCCACTCCTCCAGACAGGAGAATTGAGAAGCCTTGGCCACCACATGGATTGCAGCAGGCAGCTATACGGACATCCGCTACGAGAAGTCCGCCGAGAGCGGGGAGGGCGGGGAGGACGAGTCCGGGTCCGGGTCCAAGGGGCAGGCGCCCCGGATCGCGAAGATCACAATTAACCGCCCGGAGGTGAGAAACGCTTTCCGCCCTTTGACGGTCATCGAGATATCCCAAGCGCTCGAACAGGCGCGCGAGGACACGGAGGTCGGCGCGATTGTGCTGACCGGCGAGGGCCCGCTGGCGTTCTGCTCGGGCGGCGACCAGCGCGTGCGCGGGGACTCCGGCTATCTGGCCGAGGACGAGTCGACCGATCAAGGGCACACAGCCCTGGGGGCTGGGTCGGCCAGCGCCAGGATCGGTCGCTTCCACGTGACCGACCTGCACGTCCAGATCCGCCGGCTGCCCAAGCCCGTAGTGGCGATGGTGGCGGGCTATGCGGTCGGCGGCGGCCACGTGCTGCACCTCGTGTGCGACCTCACGATCGCGGCTGAGAACGCGCGCTTCGGCCAGACCGGCCCGCGCGTGGGCTCGTTCGACGGGGGCTTCGGCGCCGGGCTGCTCGCCAACGTGGTGGGCGTCAAGAAGGCGAAGGAGATCTGGTTCCTCTGTCGCCAGTACGACGCGCAGCAGGCGCTCGAGATGGGCCTCGTGAACACGGTCGTGCCGCTCGATCACCTCGAGCAGGAGACGGTGCGGTGGTGCCGTGAGATGCTCGCGCTCTCACCGTTCTCGCTGCGACTGCTCAAGGCGAGCTTCAACGCCGCCGAGGACGGCCTCACGGGCATTCAACAGCTCGCGCATGACGCCAACCTGCTGTTCTACGGAAGCGAGGAGGCCAGGGAGGGACGCGAGGCGTACAAGCAGAAGCGTGAGCCCGACTTCGCGCGCTTCCCGAGGCGCCCATAGTTGTGCTTATGTTGGGCTGCGTGTCGGGTGGGCGACGGGGACAATGTCTCCGTTGAACTTGCATACAGGAGTTAGTCCGTTGGTTAGTCAACTCGTGTATGCAGCGCGTGGTCAACTTGCTTGGACCGGCCGGGTTGGGCGGGATGCGCAATGAGCGCCGGACGCACAATCGCAGCGGAGTCGCACACCGGCACGCCCACCACCAAGGCATCGAGCGCGGTGCACATCTGGTTGATGGCGGCGCGCCTACGCACGCTCCCGGCGGCGGTGGCGCCTGTGCTCGTGGGCACCTCACTCGCCCTGGGTAGCGGTCACCTCCGTCCGCTGGCATTCGTGGCGGCGCTGCTCGGGGCAGTGTTCATCCAGGTGGGCACCAACTTGTCAAACGACTACTCCGATGCGCGTAGGGGCGCCGACACCGAGGACCGGCTCGGCCCGGTGAGAGTGACTGCGGGCGGGCTCGTGCCGCCCAGCAGGGTGCTGTTCGCGACATACGTGACGTTCGGGCTGGCGGTGCTGTGCGGCGTCTACCTGGTGGCGGTCGCCGGCTGGGAGCTGATCGCGGTCGGGGCCGCGTCGATCCTCGCGGGCGTGCTCTACACGGGCGGTCCACGACCGTACGGCTACGAGGGCCTCGGCGAGCTGTTCGTGTTCCTCTTCTTCGGGATCGTGGCGGTGAGCGGGTCGTACTTTGTGCAGGTTCAGGAACTCCCCTGGGAGGCATATGCGTGCGCGGTGCCGGTGGGGCTGCTTGCGAGCGCGATCCTCGTGGTGAACAACGTGCGCGACCTGGAGACCGACCGGCGCGCCGGCAAGCGCACGCTCGCGGTACGCCTCGGTCGGGCGCACACACGCACCCTCTACACGGCGATGGTGGCGGGCGCGTTCCTGCTCGCCCCGCTGCCATGGCTGCTCGGGTCGATGACGGCATGGTTGCTGCTGCCGTGGTGCGCGATCCCACTTGCGATCCCACTTGTGAAGGTCGTGAGGACACGGGTGGACGGGCCAACGCTGAACGGCGCGCTCGCCAGGACAGGAGCGCTGCAACTCATGTTCTGCCTGCTGTTCTCCGCCGGCATCCTCGTAAGCGGCGGGATCGGGCCCTGAGCGCGGTCGCCCCATGAAGTTGGTGGTACGCCGACACGCTCTGCGCCTGCGCCAGCCACTCCAGAGCTCCTATGGGGCGGTGGCAGAACGCGAGCTGCTGGTCGTGTCGCTCACCGACGAGGATGGCGTGACGGGGTATGGCGAGGCGGCGCCCTTGGAGCCCTACGACGGAGTTAGCATCGCGCGCGTGGAGGCGGCGCTCGAGCGCTACCGACCGGTGGTGGAGGGCGCGGCGGGGATGAACGGCGCGGAGATCGTCGACGCGTGCCGCCGTGTGGATGACCTGCCGGAGGCGTTCGCCGCGATCGACCTCGCGCTGTGGGATCGCACAGGGCGCCGCATGGGCCGCTCGGTGGCGTCACTGGTGACCGACACCCCGGCGGACAGGGTGCCGGTGAACGCCACCCTCTCGGCGCTCGACCGTACGGGAGCGGCCGAGCAGGCGGCGCGCGCCGTGGAGCTCGGGTTCGACTGCCTGAAGGTGAAGGTGGGCGTCGGCGACGACGCGGGACGGGTTGCCGCCGTGAGAGCAGCCGCCGGCCCGCACGCCGAGCTGCGCGTGGACGCAAACGGCGCGTGGAGCGTGGAGCAGGCGGTGCGCAGCATCGAAGCGCTCTCCCCCGCCGGCTTGGAGCTCGTCGAGGAGCCGGTGCACGGCCTCACCGCGGTGCGCGAGGTGCGCGAGCGCGTCGCGGTGCGCGTCGCGATCGACGAGACAGCCGCAGAGCACGGAGCGCTCACCGCGGGCGTGGCGGACGCCGTGTGCCTGAAGATCTCCCGCTGCGGGGGCATCTCCGGCCTGCTCGCGGCCGCGGCGCTCGTCAGGGCGTCGGGCGCGGAGGTCTACGTCGCCTCGACGCTCGACGGCCCGCTCGGTGTCGCCGCCGGGGTGCACGCCGCCGCCGCGCTCGCCTCCCGCGGCCCGCTGCCCGCGTGTGGTTTGGCCACGCTTGGGATGTTCGACGGGCTCATCGACCCGCTCGCGCCAGTGGAAGGGAAGATCGCCCTCCCGGACGGTCCCGGGCTCGGGGTGGAGCCGCTATGAAAATCATCCAGTTCGCTGTTCGCGAACCAACAAGTTCGCGCCCTGCGTACTGAACGCTTTGCCGGCTACGCGATCGCCTCTGCCACAATCTTCGAGCTCTCGAATAGGAGACAGTGCCCGCCCGACACGAAGAACAGGTGGGCGTCGGGCAGCAGCGAGGCCATCCGTTCGCTCACCGTCACGAACTTGCGGTCGCGAACACCTGCGAGCACCGTGACGGGCATCCGCAGCGTTGCGAGCCTGTCCCACAGAGGGGCCATCTCACCGGTGCCGACGCCCCTCAGTGCAGCCGCGACTCCGTCGGGGCGGTTGCGAGACTGGTCGGCACGAGCGAGCGTGTCGACCTCCGGAGGGTCCTCGGCGAACATCGGCTGACCTCGCCAGCGCGCTACGAAATCCTCGATCGGCCCCTTCTCGATCTCCGCCGCCAAGCGCCGGTCACGCTCACGCCGATCGGCTCGCTCAGTGGGATCGTCGATGCCAGCCGTGGTCGAGACCAGCACGAGCCGCTCAATCCGCTCAGGGGCGGCCAGGGCTACATGCAGGGCGATGCGTCCGCCCATCGAATAGCCGGCGAGCACGAAGCGCTCCGGGCTGCGGTCGAGCACGCTTGCCACGCACGAGTCGAACGTGATCGGCTGCGGCGTATCGGCCTGATCGCCATGTCCCGGGAGGTCGAGCGCCAGCGGCCGGTAGCGTTCCGCGGGCAGATGCGCCAGAACCCCATCCCACGCGTGACATGTCCCACCGAATCCGTGCAACAGCACAACGCTCTCGGCCACACGCGCATCCTATGAGCCCACCACCTTCCGATGAGCCGCCCCGCTCCTCTATGACCTCCGTTACCGACACCTACAGGCTGCTCGGCTCGTTCGTCGACGAGCTGGCGCGTTGCGGGATGCGCGACGCGTGCACCTCACCGGGGTCGCGCTCCACGCCACTCGTGCTGACGCTTGCGCGTGACGAGCAGCTGCGCTGCCACTCGCACGTGGACGAGCGCTGCGCGGGATTCTTCGCGGTCGGATTGGCAAAGGCCTCGGCCCTGCCAGTGGCCGTCACATGCACCTCGGGCACGGCGGTGGCTGAGCTGCTGCCCGCGGTCGTCGAGGCGCATGAGGCACGGGTGCCGCTGATCGTGCTGAGCGCGGACCGACCACCCGAGCTGCGGGAGGTGGGCGCAGGGCAGGCGATCGACCAGCTCAAGATCTTCGGCGACTTTGGCAAGTGGTTCTTCGAGGTCGGCACGCACGAGGCGACGGCGGAGCGGGTGCGTTGGATTCGGGCGTTGGCATGCCGCGCGTGGTGGACGGCGCTGGAGAGCCGGCCCGGTGTGGTGCACCTGAACTTCCCCCTGCGCGAGCCGCTCGTGTGCGACGAGCCGCCCGCGTCGGCGAGTGAGGGACGGCTGGCGGGCGTCCCGTTCGTGAGCCGTCCGCCGCAAACGCCTGACTCGACCGCCGCTGCGCACACGTTGCGTGGATTGATCGGCTCGGCTCGGCGCGGAGTGCTGGTGGCGGGGCGTCACGAGCGAGACACACCGCTCGGGCAGGCAGCCGCCGCGTTCTGCGCGCTCACCGGCTGGCCCCTGCTTGCCGACCCCATGTCGGGCGCACGGCGCGGGGACGCCGCGGTCGCCCACTACGACGCGCTGCTGCGCGAGCCGGGGTTCGCGCACGAGCACGCGCCCGATGTCGTCGTAAGAGTCGGCGATCTACCCGTGTCAAAGCCGTTGCGGACGTGGCTGGCGGGACTTGCGGACACGCGCCAGATCGCGCTCGACCCTGAGGGCGCCTGGCAGGATCCGGCCAGCGTCGTATCCGACTCGCTCGCGGCGGAGCCTGCGGCGACCCTGCGCGCGCTGACACGGATGCTCGAAGCTGGGTCGTCCGCGACCATGGAGCCGGGCGATGTGCCCGCGACCTCGGGTCAGAGAGACACAACCGATACCGCTGCTGCCGCCGACCCCGACTGGTTGGCCAGCTGGCGCAGCGCGGACGAGCGTGCGGCCGAGGCGATCCTCGGGGTGCTTGCGGCGAGCGGGTGCAGCGAGCCGTCGGTGGCGGCCGAGCTTGGCGTGCTGCTTCCGGAGGAGGCGACGCTGTTCGTGGCGTCCTCGATGCCGGTGCGTGACATCGAGACGTTCTGGCCGGCGCGCCCCAACCCGCCGCGAGTCCTGTGCAACCGCGGCGCCAACGGCATCGACGGGACCGTATCGAGTGCCTTCGGCGCAGCGGCTGCCGGCCGCGGGCCAGTGGTGCTGCTGATCGGCGACGTGGCGCTCGCGCACGACATCGGCGGCCTGCTCGCCGCCCGTCGCCTCAAGGAGAAGCTGACGATCGTGTTGCTCAACAACGAAGGCGGCGGGATCTTCGACTTCCTGCCCGTCGCCGAATCGCCGATGGCGCTGCAGGACGACCACTACACGCGCCACATCGCCACGCCCACGGGACTCGACTTCGCCCAGGCCGCCACGCTCTACGGGCTCAGCCACGAGACCGTCGGGGACGTGGCAGCCTTCCGTGCAGCGCTCGAGCAAGCGCTCGCGGCGCCCCGCTCGGCAATGATCGAAGTGCGCAGCGAGCGCGGCACGAACGTCGAGCTGCACCGGCGCGTGTGGAGCGCCGTGTCGGGCGCGCTCAACTCGTGAGCAAAGGAAGCAGCGCCTGCAACTTGATCTCCGTCTCGGCCAGCTCGGCGGCAGGGTCGGAGTCGCGCACGATGCCGTTGCCGGCGTAGCAGCGGGCGACGTTGCCGCGCAGCAAGGCACAGCGCAGCGCGACGCAGAACTCGCCGTCGCCGGCTGCGTCTGTCCAACCGACAGGGCCGGTGTACCAGCCGCGGTCGAGACCCTCTAGCGCCGGGATCAGCTCGAGCGCGCCGCGCGAGGGCTCGCCGCCGACCGCGGGTGTCGGGTGCATCAGCCCGGCGAGCTCGATCGCCTCGACGGGCGCGGCGAGCTGCGCACGGATCGGAGTCGCCAGGTGCTGGATGTTGGCGATTCGCACCAGCGTGGGCTCGGGCGCGGTGGCGACCCAGATGGCGTAGCGGTTCAGGGTGCGCTCGATCCGCCTTGCGACGATGGCGTGCTCCTCGCGATAGCTCTCGTCGCGCATGAGACGCTCGCCGAGGTGTGCGTCGACGGCGGGGTCGGCACTGCGACGGGTTGAGCCGGCGAGCGCGATCGTGCTGACGCGCTGACCCTCGCGGCGCACGAGCAGCTCGGGACTGGCGGCGACGAGCGTCGCGTCGCCGCGACCGACGCAGAAGACGAAGCACGAGGGGAACGCGTCGCGCAGCACGCCGAACACGGCCGCGGGGTCATACTCATACGGCGCATGCACCTGCACCTCGCGGGCGAGCACGATCTTCTGCAGACGCCCGGCGCGAATCATCTCCACAGCGCGGCTGACGGCGGCCTCGTAGTGCTCCGGCGGCATGCCGCTGGAGACCTGGAAGCGGCCGGTAGGAGCAGGGTCGAGCAGCGGCAGCGATGGTCCCGAGAGCTCGTCGAGCCGGCTGTTCAGTCCGGTGAGCAGATCCTCGGTTGTGTCGTCGGGCTGGGCGAGCGCTGCCAGCGTGAGCCGCACACGGCGCTCGCCGTCGTGCTCCTCGCGGGCGAGCGCGACTTCGGGAACAAGCAACGACGCAGGCTCGAAGCCGCGCCAAGCGGGCGAGGCGCCGCCCTCGGGCGTGAACGCGAAGCCGCCGACGGCGACCGGTCCGCCCCCCTCCGGATCTCCTGGTGAGTCGGCAACCGCCGCAGCCGACAGCGCGCGCCAGCGATCGGCGACTGTTGCGAAACGGTCCGGTCCCGAGGCCGTCAGGCAGGCGACCTCTCCCAGACACGCAAGGGCCGAGCCACCGCGGTCGGGCTGCTCGAAGGCAAACCACGACTCGCCGTCACGCCGCGAGGCGCACACCACGGCGGCCGGATCGGCGTCCGCCGGGAGGGCGCACGTGATGGTGGCGAGCGTGGGACGCCCCGAGCGGCGCGCCCGTTGCAGCGCGAGGTCGAGTCGCGCGCGCAGGCGCTCGCGGTCTGGCTGGGCGAGTGTGAACGGCGATCGCTCGCCGGTTTGAAGCACTCCTACGTCTCTCCGCGGCCGCGGGCTATGGCTATCTCGCCGGTGCGCATCATCTCGATCAGGCCGAACGGGCGCACCATGCTCTCGAACGCCTCGACCTTATCGGTGGTGCCGGTGACCTCGACGATCACCGAGCGCTTGGTGACGTCGACGACCTTGCCGCGGAAGATCTCGGTGATCTGCATCAGCTCGCCACGCTGGGTGCCGTCGGCGGAGATCTTGAACAGGGCGAGCTCGCGGGCGACCGTGTCGGCCGGCTCGAGATCCCTGATCTTCAGCACGTTGACGAGCTTGTGCAGCTGCTTGGTGACCTGGTCGATAGGGTGGATCGCACCGTCGACTGTGAGCGTGACGCGCGAGATGTGATCGTCGTCGGTCGGTCCGACGGTGAGCGTGTCGATGTTGAAGCCGCGCCTGGCGAACAGGCCCGCGATGCGGGTGAGCACGCCCGACTTGTTCTCCACAAGGATCGACAGGACATGCTTGCGTCCCGAGCGCAGGTTGCCGGATGCCTGCAGCTCCTCGAGGCTGAGCGGCTCCTTGGTGGCTGGTTCACCCATGACGATCCTCACCCCACCATCTCGCGGGCGGCCTGCCCCGCGGGGATCATCGGGTAAGTGTTCTCCTCGCGGGTGACGCGCACGTCGACCACCACGGGACCGTCGGTGTCGATCGCGCGCTTGCAGTCCTCCACGAGCGTGGTCTTGTCCTCGAAGCGCATTCCGGTGGCGCCATAGGCCTCGGCGAGCTTCACGAAGTCGGGGTAGGAGCCCATGTCCACCTGGCTGTAGCGGCCGTCCCAGAAGAGCTCCTGCCACTGGCGCACCA
>PLYX01000218.1 GCA_003151895.1 Solirubrobacterales bacterium | reverse complement strand
GGCTGCGACCGGGCCGGAACCCGTAGGAGAAGCCGAGGAAGTCGCACTCGTATATGGCGTTCAGCACCTCGACCAGCGCACGTTGGACGATCTTGTCCTCCAACGCGGCGACACCGAGCGCACGCTGGCGCCCGTCGGCCTTCGGTATGAACGTCCTGCGAGACGGCTTCGCCCGGTATGCGCCCCTGTGCAGGCGTGCGTGCAGATCCTGAAGGTTGCCCTCCAGCTCCCGCCCGTACTCCTCCCACGTCACACCGTCTACCCCCGTGGCGGCCCTCGGGTTCAACGCCCGGTAGGCCGCCCGCAGGCGATCGACATCGACGTGATGCAGGAGCGCGGTGAACCGCGCTTCCCTGTCCTTCTGTGCTGCCTGGCGCACGCGGTCCAGCCCACTTGACACGCCTTGCCCGGCACCGTGTCCGGGGCGTGTTGCGCTGTCCGCGTTCTCCTTGGCCGATCCCCTTCCCTCCACGGCTTCCGCCGCCCCGCCTTGGGCGTTGTTCGGCCGCTTCTCGGGTACTACAGGACCGTCCGACTGCCCAACCTCGTCCATCACGGGATTACGGCCTTGGCCTTCCCCGCGCGACCCGCGACCCGCCGACATGCCACCCCGCGATCCGTAAAGGGCGGGGCATCCTCGACGAGCACGGGTGAGGATGGGCTCTCCCGGTTCTCAGCATGGAGAGATTGCACGCGTGCCGGGTTCTTCGACCCCGCAGGGTCCGCTGACGGCTCGCGAAAGCGCCGCCAGCGGTGTTGCCTTCCGACGTTGAGGACCGCGTCGGCACCCCAGACAAGTGTATTTCGAGGCTCAATAACCGGCCCACGTGCCCCCTGTCAACGCTTCGCTGCGCCCTCGCGGGTCGCCAACGCATGACTCGGGGCCACCATGATTCGCTAGATCTTTCGGTGTACGACTCTTTCATTCGCTTCTCCATGCCGGTTGTCCGGCGCTTTCCCACAATCACACTCGAAAGCGCAACGCTACGGGCAGAGTTGGGATCACCTTACGCCGTCGCTTTCTTTGGCGAAGGTACCAGCTACAACGCGGCTGCTGTAACTGGCGTCGAGATTATGGCCGGGGAAAGCCACACCAGTTGTTGAGCCTCGTCAGACGGTCGGGACTGCTTTGCGGGACCGTGACAAGCCTCGCGCACGATCCAGCGTCGCCCCACGGCGAGCGGCTTGCGGAAGGCTGTCAGACCAGGGTACAGGCATCCTGGATAGCCTCCACGGCTGTGAGAGGGACTGTCAGCCTACTGGGCCCACTCAACATTCGACCGGCGTTGGTTGGCAGGACGAGGCGCAGGTGGCGATAATCGAGGGCGATGCGGTGGCATGCATTCGGCGTAACGCCGCTTGTTGTGTCACCCTCGCGAGGTCGCCGATGGTGTGCGCCGTCGTATGGTGAAAGTCGCGCGCGCGGGTGGGTCGGCTACTCCTGCTCTTGCTCGCGCAGGCCAGATCGCCGGGCCTTGCGGTAGGGCGGCATGAGCAGGACGAGCACGATCAACACGGCCGTCCCAATCAGGTACTGGAACAGCTCGTCGGCGCACTCGGCACTGATGCATTGCCCGTGATAGCGGTCGCGCCCGTCGCGATCCCGGACGGGGCGCTGGAGGCGATCCGGGTGGTGGCGGGCGCTACGAGCCGAGCAGTCGGACTCGTACCGCGGGATGCTCGGAGAGGCGCTTGCCGCCCACAGGGTCGTGCGGGCGCGTCTCACCATCGCCGCCACGAAGCCCGGTCAACCCCAGGAGAGCGTGAGCGCCGCGGGCGGGGCGAGCGAGGCCGAACCGAAAGCGACGCGTGCCGGAGAAGGTAAGCTGGCGCGCGAGCACGCGCACGTGGCGGCCGTCCGGCCGGCGGATCGTCAGGTAGCCGGTAACGGTCAGATGGCACCTCGTCGTGCAGGTGACGCCGGCGACGAGCATCCCTTGGTGAAGCCGGGGATCCTCGCGCGTGGGCATGGCGCCCAGCAGCAGCCGGAACGCCGTGGGCAGCGACCACGGCGCCGGGTGGGCCGGCAGGATGAACGGCGGCGCGGGCGGCTGGTTGAAGTCGAAGTCGCGTCGCAGATCGCCAAGCAGCGGAATCTCTTCGCGCACGTCCGAGCGCCGGTCCGGACGGTCATCGCTCGCGGGGTCGATGCGCTGGCCTCCCAGGAAGTCGTCCTCGATGAACTTCAGGTACGCGTCGTGGCTGAGGATCTGATGATCGATGAAGTGCACTCGCGCGTAGCAGCCCGCCACGTAGGTAGGCAGCCGTACGGGGCATTAGGCTAATCCCGTGGGCTGGCGCGAGCGAGACTGGGCCAAATGGACAGACGCCGAGCGCGAACGCTTCCTGGGAAGCTCGCGCTCACCCGCCGGCCCACCGGGAGGCCCCCCCGCAAGGTGGAGCGCCAAAGGCGGCGGCGGTAAGCGCCGAACCCGGAGAGAGACCCTCGCTGCGCTCATACTGATCGCAGCTGCAGTGGCGTATTACAGCGGTGCGCTCAACCGTTCCCCCCAGCGCACGGTCAACCACGTGATCGGGCCGACCCCGTATCTGCGGCTGCCACACGCGCAACCCATGACCCCCACGGTCGCGCCCCCCATCACGACCACGATGAGCGGCCCGAGCTCGGTGCCCCGGGGCACGTACATGACAGTCACTGGCACGCTCCCGCTAGGCGTAAGCGGCCCGATCATCGTGGAAGGTCAGTGGGAATCAGGACCGTGGTACGAGCTCGCGTCCACGAACGCCAGCAAAGGGGGCTTCAGGGTGCGCTACACGCTTCCCCGGCCCGGCGTGGTCCACGTCCGCCTCGCGCTCCCCAACGGCGACTACGCCATCAAAACCATCCGCGTCACGTAAGTGCTCGAGCTCGGAACTTCGCGCACGTGTGTGGCGGACCGACACGCTCGCTCCTCCGCGGAACGCAGGCGCGATCTCGGTATCGGCGCACCCGCTCGCTGCTCGTCCAAACCAGGAGCGAGGTGG
>PLYX01000091.1 GCA_003151895.1 Solirubrobacterales bacterium | reverse complement strand
TATGCGGAGATCCGCATAAGTCCGCATATCTGATCAGCACCGGGGAGCCAGCCACCGTCCAGCCGGCATTGCTGCCGGTTGTGTGGTAACAGACTCCGGCGGCTTGCTCCATCCCATGCAGGGCAACGTTCAGCAGCACGGGGCTGATCACCCCGCCTTGAGGAACTCCTTCCTCGGTCGGAGCGAACCGGCCGTCCTCGACCACACCCGCCTTCAACCACTGCTTGACCATTCCCCTCGCGGGGAACGTGCCAAGCTGGCGAAGGATGTGAGAATGGTCGATTTGGTCGAACGCCGCCGCCAGATCCGCGTCGAGCACCCACCGTCGCCGCGGGCTTTTGCCCTTGGCGGTCCAGTAGACAGCCTCGATCGCGTCATGGCAGCCACGACCCGGCCGAAACCCATAGGATCTCGGCTCGAACCGTGCCTCCCACTCGGGCTCCAACGCGTTTACGACCCGTGCTTGCTGCACGCGGTCGAGAATCACGGGGATACCGAGTGGGCGCCGCTTCCTGCTGCCCTGCTTCGGGATGTACACCCGCTTGACAGGACAGGCGGTGAACGGCTCGGATGAGCGCTGCACCCTTCCGGCCAAAGCCATCTTGGCCTCCGGGGTTAGCACCACCTCACCATCAACACCCGCTGTCTCGCGGCCGGCATTACGCTCCGTCACCCGCCGCACACTCAAAAGTGTGTTAGCGCGCGACCGAAGCATCAACTTCTGCAAGCTGCGGACCTTCTTCAGATCCCCCGCCTGCGACGCCGTAAAGATCCGCTGACGCAAACGCCGTACGCTCTGCTCGCAGGCACGCCAATCAACAGCGTCCCAAGCGAGAAGCTCGCCCTCTGGTCCGTTCGCCACGATAGTCGTGGCGTCCAACTTGTCCTTTGGTTCCAGTGTCATCGTCATCTTCCTCTTCACAGGCTCACCTGACCGCGTCAGCGCCCTTTCGAGCCGGGCCACCAAAGCCCGTATCCGGCCAGTTATCCGGGACGGCCAGCTGAAGGAGCCAGCCACATGCCCGGTTTCCTGCTGCCTTTCGGCCACCGGCATTCGCTTCTCGGTCATCCGATACCCGCCAGGGAATTCAGCCTTCCTCACGGTCGGCTTACCGGCAACGCCGGACCCTGACGGGGTTACCACGTTCCACACGTACGAGCTGCGACCGGGATGGGTGCCTCCTGTACCCCGGGGACGGCGATGCTCACCCGGTTGACCACTTGTCTTCAACCGGCGCCTGCCGCTTCCCAGCGGCCAGTCCCTACACCCCGTTACGGCATCCCATCTACGGGGACTACTCTCACGAGGCATCAACGGAGGTTCACGCAATTCACCCGTCCGGCCTTCCCCTCGCCTGTAGCCCCCGGATGGAACGGCGGCCCTTGGGCTTCTCCCCCGAGCTTCGCACCCCACCGGCTCATCACCGGCGACGCACGTCAGGGTAGGGACAGGCTTCGAGCACAAGCCCGGGATCACGCTCTCGACATCAGCCGAACCTCCAATCAGTAGATCCACTCGTAAACGTGCGACCTCGTGTCGCAGCAAGCGCTGAGTAACTTCACCGGAGCACCCGAAATCGACCCGGGAGGCCAGCGATGGTAGTCGATCTGAACCATGTGACTTTGAGCGGCAACCTCACGCGCGACCCCGCGCTCGAGGTGCTGGCGTCGGGGGACGTCGTCTGCGAGCTGCACGTCGCCTCGCAGCAGATGATGGAGCGGCTGGCGGCACAGCGAGAGAGCAAGCGCGAGCGCTACCGTCCGGTGGGTGCCCGAACAGGCCGACATCCCCGTGGAGATCGTCATGGACGGCGAGAGCGTGCGCTGCCAGACGCGCGCGAGCAGCGTGGGAGCATACGTGCTGGTGATCGACACGGTGCTGGGCGAACGCGGGATCGAGCTGCACTCGACATACACCGGCCATTCAGGCGTGATGACGCAGGCGGCCCACCTGCTGCTCACCCACCTTGCGCCGCGCGCTGGAGCGCGGATACGCTCCTTTCCTTTTCGGGTTTTACTCGCTTGCCGCTTGCATGGGACACGTGATCAGGACGTCGCTCCCGGCGAGAGCACGTTCACGTTGACGCCCCGCGAGAGCACGTCCACGTGCAGGCCCTTGGAGAGCACGTCCACGTTCACCCCCACGTTGACATCCACGCCCACGGC
This sequence comes from Solirubrobacterales bacterium, assembly GCA_003151895.1. GTDB lineage: Bacteria > Actinomycetota > Thermoleophilia > Solirubrobacterales > Solirubrobacteraceae > Palsa-744. Next base: position 2,505 of record PLYX01000091.1, on the reverse strand, counting down.
GCCGCGCACGATGCTGCGCAGCGCGTCGTACTCCGCGTGCGCCAGGCGCTCTGTGAGCGACACGCCCGTCCCGACAAGCGGCACGCTCTCGACCGTGTCGAGGACCTTGCGCACCGTCTCGATCGCGGTTCGCTGGCTCACCCTGGCCAGCTCGAGCCACTGCTCAGGCAGGTCCGTCCCCTCCTCGGTGGATGTGCCCTCGGCGAGAGCCTCGGGGACCAGGGTCTTGGTGCTCGGCAACTTCTCGGCAGTCGGCATCTGAAAATCCTTCCTATCGAATGGTTGGCACTCACCGTCAATAACCCCCAGCCCACAGAACGGTTACTCAGGCATAAATTTATAGCCTGGTAACATCGCGCCATGACCTCCCTCAGGCACCGCCGCCGTCACACCAGCAGCCTCCCGCGGCGCTCGCGCCTGCCGCGCGCCGAGCGTGAGCGCCAGACACTCGAGGCGGCGCACGCGCTGTTCGCCGAGCGCGGCTACGCCGGGGTGACGATGGACGACGTCGCCGACGCCGTGGGCGTCACCAAGCCGCTGCTCTACAAATACTTCGGCAACAAGGAGCGCCTCTACCTGGCGTGCATGGAGCCCGCGGGGAAGCTACTGACAAGGACGGTCGTGGACGCCATCGCCCCGACCACCACTCCCGCTGACGCGCTGCGCGCGGGGCTGCTCGCGTTCTTCGAGTTCCTGGACACCGACCGCGACGCCTGGAGGGTGCTGTTCGACGAGACGCTGCCTGTCAGCGGCGAGGTCGCCCAACGGGTCGCCGAGTACCGCGACCGCATCACCGAGCTGGTGGCCACCGCTGTGCTTTCGCAGCTGCCCCCGTCGGGGCGTGTGATGGATCGCAGCGAAGTGGAGGCGCTCTCGGCCGCGGTGCTCGGCGCGGCCGAGGCGCTCGGGCGCTGGTGGCTACGCGGAGAGGCGATCTCGGCACGCAAGGCGGCCGAACTGCTGATCTCCACGGTTGAGCCCGGCCTGCGCCTGCGCACCCGCGGCGGCCGCTCCTCCGATGAGACCCCGGGGAAGGTGATTTGAGTTGACCCGCAGCCCTCGCCGAGCCGCCATCGTTGGCGGCAGCCGAATCCCGTTTGCGCGCTCGGACTCCGCTTACTCGCACGCCTCCAACCAGGACATGCTCACCGCCGCGCTGGACGGTCTCCTCGAGCGCTTCTCCCTGCAGGGAGAGCGTCTGGGCGAGGTCGCCGGGGGCGCCGTCCTGAAGCACTCCCGTGACCGCGACCTCACTCGCGAGAGCGTGCTCGGCACGCGCCTTGCGCCAGAGACCCCCGCCTACGACGTGCAGCAGGCGTGCGGAACGGGCCTTGAGGCAACGATCCTCGTCGCCAACAAGATCGCGCTCGGCCAGATCGACGCCGGCATCGCCTGCGGCGCGGACACCACCTCGGATGCGCCCATCGGCCTCAACGAGGATCTGCGCGAGATCCTGTTGCAGGCAAACCGCGAGAAGTCGACGGTCGGGCGCCTCAAGCAGCTTGCCAGGGTGCGCCCCGGCCACATAGTCCCGGCGATCCCCCGCAACGAGGAGCCCCGCACCGGGCTCTCGATGGGGGAGCACTGCGCGATCATGGCCAGCGAGTGGGGGATCTCCCGCGAGGAGCAGGACGAGCTGGCGGTCCGCAGCCACCGCAAGCTGGGGGCAGCCTATGAGCGCGGCTTCATGGACGACCTGGTCGCTCCCTACCTCGGCTTGGAGCGCGACCAGAACATGCGTCCAGACTCCTCCCCGGAGAAGCTCGCCAAGCTGCGCCCGGTGTTCGGGGGCGCGGGAGGCACGATGACCGCCGGCAACTCCACCCCGCTCAGTGACGGAGCCTCGGCGGTACTGCTCGCCTCCGAGCCGTGGGCGAAGGAACGGGAATTGCCGATCCTCGCGTACTTCGTGGATGGTCAGACCGCGGCGGTCGACCACGTGCATACCCACCGGGGCACAGGCAAGCGCGAGGGCCTGCTGATGGCCCCCGTGTACGCGATGCCGCGCCTGCTCGGCCGCGTGGGCCTCGAGCTTCAGGACTTCGACCTGTATGAGATCCACGAGGCGTTCGCCGCGCAGGTGCTGTGCACGCTGCGCGCCTGGGAGGACCCCTCGTTCTGCCGCGAGCGGCTGGACCGCGAGCAGCCGCTCGGCGCTATCGACCGCGAGCGGCTCAATGTCAACGGCGGCTCGCTCGCCGCGGGTCACCCGTTCGCGGCGACCGGCGGGCGCATCGTCGCCTCCCTGGCCAAGGCGCTGCACGAACGCGGCTCGGGCCGCGGTGTCATCAGCATCTGCGCGGCGGCCGGCCAGGGCGTGGTCGCCGTGCTCGAGAGCGCGGGAGGAGCGCGATGAGCGATCGTTACGCACAGGTGGTCAACTCGCTGCCGGGCCGACTGATCGCCTCCCGCGTGGGTCTGCCGCGACCCGTCAAGCTGGAGCGCCACGCGCCCGGCGTGCCGGCCATCTCCGGTCCGGCGCTGCTCGGAGCTGCGCCCGGCGGG
>PLYX01000060.1 GCA_003151895.1 Solirubrobacterales bacterium | reverse complement strand
CGGTGGTGGTGCCCGGGTTGAACGCGCACAGGATGGCCGAGTGAGGATCTCCGATCACGTGGCCGGAGGAGTTCTGCAGCGGCTTGCGCAGGTTGGTCGAGTTGGGGTCCTGCTCTACGAAGTTGGCGATTTCGGGTTCAGAGGAGGTGAAGGTGTATTCCGGTTGGATCGCGCTTGAGCAGTCCGACTGCACGCACAGCTTCGGCGGGAATTCGCTGTAGGGGTCGGCGCCGGGCGGGTTGGGGTTGCCGTCGGAGGCAGACACCGGCCCCCAGCGGTCGCCCGCCAGCGGTCGCCTTCCAAGGCCCGTGAAGAGCGCGGGGGCGCTGCGTCGCAGCAGCGTGCCGTCGACCGGGTCGAGCGACACTTCCTGCACAAGCGGGATCAGGCGCGCGCCGACGGGCGCGACGTTTGTGGCCGGATTGCGCTTGGCGACTTCGACGCTGACGAGCAGGTAGCCGGTCGTTCCGAACAGCGCGTCGGGCTGGCCGGCTTTGAAGGAGTCGGAGATCGAGGAGCGGTAGCCGAGCGCGCCGCTGCCGAACTCGGGGATCGTGACCGAGCCACCCGACGGGATCTGGCTCGTGCGGCTTTCCTCGGGGCGCTCATACAGGTAGGCGGAGGCGCCGCCCTGGACCATGATCTGAGCCTCTTCGCTCGCGTCGGAGGCGACGTTCAGCGCCGGCGGCAGGTTCGGGTTCAGCTCGCGGCTGCCGACCACGATCGCGGGGACGCCGCGCGCCTTCGCGTCGGCGAGCATCCGGGCGAGCCACGGCGCCTGTGGTTCGGCCGGGTTCTGGTAAGGGTCGGACGCGGCGAGCGACCCGCGCGAGTTGTCGATCACGATCACGCGCACCGTGCCCGCCGGGCCGGCGCTGTCGAAGGCGTAGTGGGTACGCGCCCCGGGCTGTGGCGAGGCCGTCCCGGCCGGGATGCTCGCGGTGCTCACACCGGCCGGTGTCGCTCCTTCGCCGAACGGAGCCGCAAACGACGCGAACGCCGCTCCGAACGCTCCCGCCACTCCACCTTCGCTGTCGCCCGCCGACAGCGCCGGATAGACCGGCAGGCTGCCTGCGCCGGAGAGCAACTGCGCGTAACGATCTGCCTCGGCCGGCGGCTCGGGACCCTCGCCTGGCGTCTCGCGCCCGCCGGTGTAGAGCAGCATCCGCGGACCGTTGGGCTGCGCGGAGAGGCCGTCGATGGCGCCGAGCGCCGCGCCGAGGTTGCGGTCGGGGGCGATTCCCTCGTCGGCGAGCGCGGCGCACGGGTCGATGCACTCGGCGTGGCCGCCGACGGCGAATGTGGCGCCGCCGCTCTGCAGGGGGATGGGCGCGGTCAGCTCACCCGGTGGGCCGGGCGGGTTGCCGCCAGGCGCGTAGCTGTAGATGCCGGCTGTTTGCACTTCGGCGCGCACCGCCTGGCCGGAGCCGTTCGCGTCGCTGCCGCGCCCGGCGTCGTCGGCGTGGCCGCTCCACCCGCCGAGCGCCCAGCCCGAGCCGGAGGGGCCGACGTCGAGCGCAGCGACGGGATCGGCCTTCATCGGCTTGTCGGAGGTGTCGCCTGCGTAGGCGGCGCGCTCCTCGTCCTCCCAGCCTGCCGGCGTCTCGCGCAGCAGGTAGCCGTCGCCGGCCAGCGGGTTGGGCGGGATCAGCGGGCCGGGGGTGTTGGGGTCCACGGGCGGCAGGACCAGCGGCGGCGGATAGGTGAAGTCGGGCACGACCGACAGCAGCGCGCGCACCTTGGATCCTTCGAGCAGTGGCGCGGCCGCAACAGCCGTCTCGTCGACGATCGGTTGTTCTGAGAAGTGCCACGGGGCGCCCGCACTGTCACGCTCGAGCACGACGTCGCGCCCCGCCGCCACCGCTCCGCCGCCGGGCAGTCCCGCGACGACGTTCAGCGACGGGACGGTGGGCAGGCTCGAGAGCAGCGCGTGTACTTCCGGGTCGACCTTCCAACCCGAGCCAACGTTTACGAGCAGGTCGTGTTCGGCTGCCACCATCGCCTCCGAGCCGGCGAACGCGACCGATGTGAAGTTGGCTTCCTTGAAGCCACCCGGCAGTTCTTCTTCCTGGGTCCAGCTCTTGCCGTAGCGCAGCAGCGTGCCGCCGAGGCCCACCGCGTAGCCGAGCGCCGGGTTGCTCGGGCTGAAGGCGATCCCGAGCAGGTTGCCCTGGAAGCCGTTCAAGGGCGCCGCGGGGTCTTTCTCCCACAGCCCTGTTTCGCCGCGCCACACCCACATCGCGCCGAGGTCGCCGACGGCGAACGCCCTGTTTGGGTCGGGCCAGGCGACGCCGCGCAGGGTGGGCGAGCTGACCGCGCCGCTGCCCGTCAGCAGGAACTCGCGTTCCCAGCCGTGCCCGGGTGCGTAGCGCGCCACCGCCCCTTCCGCGCCGACGGCGAGCGCCTGCGCGGCGGGGTCGCCGGGTGTCGAGCCGGGCGCGGAGGCGACCGCCGTGAAGGGAGCGCGCGCCGACACGGGCCAGCCCACGAGCCGCTCGGGCTGCTGCGCGGTCGTCACCTGAACCGAACCTTCGAGCCAGCCGTCCTGCGGGCTGTAGAAGGCCCCGCCGGGCGCGTTGTCGGCGCCCGCGCCGGGCATCCGCGTGAACGTGGCTCCTTCGAAGCTGAGGTAACTGCCGAGGTTGGTGGTGTCTTCGCCTCCGGGAAGCAGCGGATTGGTGAGGATCCGCGTGCCGTAGCCGGGACCGTCGAAGGCGAAGCTGCGGTACCCGGACAGCCGCCCGAAGCGTGCGCCGAAGGGGTGTTCGCAGAGCGCGACGCCTGAGCTGTCGCGCGCATCGCACCAGCTGCCCGTCACCTTGCCCTGCCCGATGTCGTAGTAGAGCGTGAAGTCGTACCCGTCGCTGCCGCCGCCTGGCGCCTGTAGATTGCCGTCGATCCACGCGCCTTTCTCGGTGACCGTGAGCGGCTGAGCGGCGCCGGTCAGCGGCCCGAGCTTGGTGACGCCACGCGCTGGGGTTTCAGCCGCCGAGAACAGCCCCGAGCCGAGCGAGGCCGCTTCCCAGCGGTATTCGCCCGCTTTGGCTTGCACCCGCTTGAACAGCGCGATCCCGAGGCCGCTGCTCTGGCTCGGCTGTCCGAGCAGCCACAGGTTCTGTGGGGAGCTGCCGCCGATCGCCACGATCGTGAAGCTGCCGGTGTAGCTCGCCGACAGTTCGATCGGCTCGCGCGTCCAATGTTCGCCGTCCCAGCGCGCAACGCCGAGATCGCGGGTGCGCCCAAGCGCGCCGAAATACGCTTCGGTGTGGCTGCCATTCTCGACCGCCGCGTCGGCGACCGCGCCGGCGCCTTCCTTTTCGGCGAGCATCTCCGCCTTCGGTTCGCTTTCGCCCGCTTCGCCACTTCCGCCCGCTTCACCACTTTCGCCCGCACCGAGGAGCACACCAGCGGGTGGTTCTGGCAAGACGCGAAAGCGCCCGCCGGGGTCGCGTGCGAGCACCACCGTCTGCTTGCCGCTCGGCCGCGTGGAGTCCTGGCCGACGAGCAGCCCGCCGCCGTGCGGCGTGATGCGTGCCGAGAGCCGGTTGGGTTCCATGCCGCGGTAGGGCTTGCCTTCTTCGTCTGACGGGGTTTCCTGGATGGTCCAGTCGGGAGCGGCGTCGGTGGCGCGCTCGAACACGAGCTGGCCTGCCGGCGCGGCCCCACCCGCCGGAGGCGAGGCGAACGCTGCGTTTCCGGATGCGACAGATGGCGCGGGCACGTCGAGCGGGAGCACTCTGTACGCCCACGCTTCACCGGGCGCGCCGGCGCTCGCGGCGCCCATGAGCACGGTTGAGCGGTCGGCCGTGCCGAGCGCGGGCTGAGGCGTGGGCTCGGCGCCGCCCGGTCCGGCCGCACGAGCGCCGTGGCCGGCGACGTGGACGGCAGACACTCCGACGGCAAGTAGCACCGCGAAGACAACCGTCGCACGGAGGCGATGCGTGCGCACGCTCCAGAGCCCCGCTCTCACCTTGGCGAGCAGCGCGGCGAGCGCGAGCCACACGTGCGGTCGCTCAGCCATGCCGGCGCACGCTCGTGCTGACAGCCGTGGGGCCAGTTTTCGCTTCGCCTTGCGAGCCAGACGCCGGGACCGGCTTCGGCTTGGTGAGCTCCTTGGTCTTGAAGCTGAGCGCGTCGGGCCAGCGCTTGCGTTCAAAACGAAGTTGGAGCTTGCGCTTGCCCGCCTTCAAGCGCTCCTCGCGCGTGCGCGCGATCACCTTGCCGTGCAACTTGGCGAGAAGCTGCACGTCCGCCAGGCGCGTCAACTGGAAGCTGATCGTGACCGTCAGTCCGCGGCGCGCGACCTTGATGTCCTTCAGCAGCGCAGGGATCACGAGGGGCGCCGATTCGCCGCTTGCTTTCGTTTCGACCTGCACCGGCGGCGGCGCGAACAGTTGCGAGTCGTCGGGCGGCGGCGTGTCTGAGACGAACTGGGCCACCGACTCGTTGGGACGCTGGGTGATCGTGCTCGCCCAATTGGGGTCCGTGTCTTCGGGGAGGACCGTCCCGTTGGAGTAGTGGAACAGCCAGCCCGCGGAGGTCGCCATCCACGCTTCTTCCAGTCCGCTCGCCGCCACCAGTTGAGCGCTTCCACGCCCGGCGCCGGACGCGGGCAGCGTCTGCTGTGTGGCACTCCCGTCGGCGCCGATCAGCGCGACCTTGGCCCGGTCTGTGGCGCTCCCCCGTTCGGAGAGCGCCTGGTCGGCGACCCAGGCGCTGCTGGTGCCGGGCACGGGCGCGATGTCGACGAAGCGATCTTCGCTGCCGAACAGCGAGCTGTCGATCGGCGCCTGCTGGAAGAACGGTTCGTCGTAGTGGACGGCGAGCGGCGGGCTCGCAACCGAGCCGTCGTGCGGGGCGGCGGGCCCGGAGGCGGCGCCGCCGCCGGAGAACCACAGATCCGTGGCGTCGGATTTCGCCGACAGCAGCTCCACGCCTTCGGCGGGCACGCCGGAGTATGGGAACGGCAGGAAGTTCGCGTCGGCGAACGTCGCGCCCGCGAGCCTGTGGATCAGGATCGGGCCGAGCGGCTCGGGCGTGCCGAGCGTCACGGGGTCTGTCGCGTCTCCCGCTTGGGCGCCGACGAGCGTGCTCTCGTAGAACGTGCCCCCGAAGGAGGCGAGGCCGCTGACCCCGCGTCCCTCCGGCTGATAGGAGGTCGTGAGATTGGCGCCGTCCCAGTGCAGGTGAAACGCGCCGGCCCGCTGACCGGTCGGGTCCTCGCTTGCGATCCCGGCAAACCAGCAGTCGTCCGGCCCGTCACAGGCGGCGGCGTCCATCGGGCGGAAGGGATCCGGCGATTGCAGTGGCGTGGAGTAGGAGCCGACCACGACCCCATCCTTGAAGTGACAGAGGGCCAGTCCCGATCCGACGCGCGGCTCGCTCGGTTCGGTGATCGTCCAGAACTCGTCGGGCCCCGCCCATGCGATCCGCGAGGCTTCGCCCGAGCCACCACAGACGGTCGAGAGCTGGCGCCAGGCGCGCCCGTTCCAGAAGAACAGCCCGGTTGGGACCACCGCGTTGCCCTCGACACTGAGCAGGCCCTCGTTGGGCGCGAGGAACTCCATGTCGTCTGGCGTGCCGAGCGGGACCTTGAAGCGGGCGCCGGCGGGCGGCGCGGGCTGTTCCAGGCGCCACGTCGCTTCGCCCCGAGCGACGCCCGGGCCGACCGAGGCGATCGCCACGGCGATCAGAGCCCCGGCGGCGAGCGACCTCAAGATCCGTGCCCCGGGTCCTGTTGGGATGCTCGCCGGGTGATGTCGCGCAACTCGCTCAGCTCGACTTCCCGCACGGTTGAGAGCACCGCGTCGAGCGCCACGCCGGAGAGCGTCTCCTGCTCGAGCAGCGCGTGCGCGGTCTCCTCGACGGCCTGCCAGTTTCGGTCGAGGATGGCGGCGGCCTTCGCCTCCGCCTCCCCCACGAGCCGCTCCACTTCACGGTCGATCAAATCGAGCGTCGACGGTCCGACAGAGCCGAGGTCCTGCAATGAGGCGCCGAGGAACACCTCGCCCCCCTTCTCTCCGATCGTGACCGGCCCGAGCGCGTCGGACATGCCGAACGAGGTGACCATCGTGCGTGCAAGGCTGGTCGCGGCGTGCAGGTCGTCGCTCACGCCTGTGGAGAGGTGGCCGAACGCAATCCGCTCGCCGGCGGTGCCCGACACGATCACGATCAGCTGCTGCTGCAGGTCCACTTCCGACTGGATCAGCTGGTCGCGGTCGGTGAGCATGTGCGCGGCGGTGCCGAGCGTGCGCCCGCGCGCGACGATCGACAGCTTGCGCGTCGAGGTGGTCTGGCCGAGCGCATCGGCGACGACCGCGTGGGAGGCCTCGTGGATCGAGATCAGCCAACGCTCCTCGCGGGTGAGGATGTGCTTCTTGGCGGGACCCGCCACGACGCGGTCGATCGCCTCCTCGAGCGTCGCCTGGTCGATCAGCTCGCGTCCGTCGCGCACGCTCAGCAGGGCTGCCTCGTTGATCACGTTGGCGAGCTCCGCCCCGCTGAAGCCCGGGGTTTGGTGCGCGATCTCCTCGAGCGACGCGTCGGGCGCCATCGGCCGCTTGTTGCCGTGCAGGCGCAGGA
>PLYX01000042.1:6520-6692 GCA_003151895.1 Solirubrobacterales bacterium | reverse complement strand
GGCCGCCCCGAGGACGGGTGGACGACAGCAATGGCAGAACGCGAGCTCGCGTGCGTGTTGCGCGACGTCGACCTTCGCACCTGGCGCCCGCCGAAGAAAGATCCGGCGCCGGCGCCGGCAGAGGAGCCGCGCTTCATTCAGTTCGCCGCGGACTGGTTTGACGCCAAGAAGC
>PLYX01000042.1:0-6402 GCA_003151895.1 Solirubrobacterales bacterium | reverse complement strand
TCCTCGCGCTCGCGGTCGACCACGATCACATCCCCAGCAATCCCGCGGTCGGCAAGCGCCGTCGCCTGAAGGTCACCAAACAGCGGCCGGTGTACCTCGACAGCGCCGAGCACGTCGCGGTGCTGCTCGAAGCCGCGGCCGACCTCGACGCCCGCGACCAGGTCGTGATCGTCAATGATCGCCGAGGCCGCAGCTATACGCAGCGCCGCCACAACCAGACGACCGGCCGGCGCGCGGCGATCGCGATCCTGCTGCTCGGAGGCCCGCGCGTCTCGGCCGGGGGCGCGCTGCTCGAACGCGACCTCGATCTCGCCAACGGCCGCTTCGACGTCGGACGCGACAAGACCGACGCCGGGATGCGCGAGGTCGACACGCTGCCGCTGCTGCGCGAGATCCTGATCGAGCACCGCCAGCAGAAGATCAGAGAAGGGCTGCCGACCGGGCCTGACGACCCGGTGCTCATCACCTCGACCGGCAAAGCGCGCGACCGTCACAACCTCCGCAAGGACATCGTCGCACCGGTCGTCCGTCGCGCCGAAGAGCTGCTTGCCGAGCGCGGCGCGCAGCCGCTGCCGCTCGGGATCACGCCGCACAAGCTCCGCCACACGTTCGCGTCGATCCTCGTCGCGATCGGCAAGGACCCGACCTATGTGATGCACCAGCTCGGGCACACCGACCCGGCCTTCACGCTGCGGGTCTACGCGCACATGATGCGCCGCAGCGACGAGGAGCGCGAGCGGCTCAAGGCGCTCGTCGAAGGCCGCGTTTGGGCAGTGAATGGGCAGTATGACTTCGATTCGGTCGCTCAGGCGGACCGGACGAACAACGCCTGAACGACGAAAAGCCCTGTGTTAGCAGGGCTTTTCGTCTATCGGGGCGCCGAGATTCGAACTCGGGACCTCACCGACCCGAACGGTGCGCGCTACCAGGCTGCGCCACGCCCCGACGCAGACTGAAGTATTCCACACCGGCGCGCCCGCGCTTGGCGACACGCCGCAGCACGCCCGCGCCGGTGCCGGTAAGGTCGCGCAATGCCCTGCCGGCTGGGAGACGCCATCGCCGAGCTCGACCGCCTGCTCAAGCCGGGGCGGTTCCGCGACTACTGCCCCAACGGCCTGCATGTGCCTGGGCGGGCGGAGGTGGCGAAGATCGCCACAGGCGTCTCCGCGAGCGCCGAGCTGTTCGAACGGGCCGCGACCGAGCGGGCCGACCTGCTGATCGTCCACCACGGCATCTTCTGGGGCTCGGGGCCCGCCGCGATCGACGCCCCCATGAAGCGCCGTTTGAAGCTGCTGTTCGACGCCGACATGAGCCTCGCCGCCTACCACCTCCCGCTCGACGCCCACCCCGAGGTGGGCAACAACGCGCTCATCGCCCACGCGCTCGCGGCCGACAGACTGCAACCGTTCGCCCTCCACGAGGGCGAGCCGATCGGGTTCATCGCACGCTTCCCCGGCGACGGCCTGGACGCGGGCGCCCTGTTCGCGCGCGTCGCCGAGCTCACCAACCGCACCCCGCTCGTGTTCGACTCGGGCCCGGAGCGGGTCCACGGCGTGGCGATCGTGTCGGGCGCCGGCGCCGACTACCTGGCGGACGCCGTGGCGGCCGGCGCCGACGCGTTTCTCACGGGTGAGCCCGCCGAGCGGGTGATGACCGAGGCGCGCGAGGCTCACATCCACTTCGTCGCGGCCGGCCACTACGCCACCGAGACGTTCGGCGTGAAGCGTCTCGGCGAGCACCTGAGCGAGCGCTTCGACGTGGAGCACGTGTTCATCGACGTGCCCAACCCTGTATAGCCGAGACTTATCTGCGCATGTTGCGGGAATCCCCCGTTGATTGCATCCGGAGCCGACGGTATACGTAGGCGTAGGCGACCACATCGATAGGAGGATCTCCCGATGGCCAACCACCTGACGCCCACCGAGCTCGCCCGCGAAGCCGGCCTGGGACGCAGAGAAGTGCTCTCGAAGTGTCTTGAAAACGGCGTTCCCATCTTCAAGGGCCGCATCGACAAGAGCCTGTTCATGGCCAGTGTCCGCCAGGGAAAACAGAAACAGCGCGCGGCTTCCGCCAGTACGTAACCCGGCGGGCCAAGCCGGTAGCTCGGCAGTCCAAGCCGGTCGCTCGGCGGTTCAGGCCGGCGACCTTCAAGCGAGCCACTCGAACGCGGCGCAACGCAGCGCGCGAAGCATCCTGACGGCTCGCTCTCCGGACTCTCCGCACACAAACGCCCTAAGATCCATAGGGTCCATCGGGGTCATCGAGGAGGAGAGTCGCTTTCATGGAGGCCAGCGCCGCAGAGTCGACCGCCGGGTCGCACACGATCGCCGATCTGATCTCACGCTCGGCCGCGGAGCGCCCCGAGCACGTCGCCGTGCGCTACAAGCAGGACGGCGCCTGGCTGGACGTGACCTACAAGCAGATGGCCGACATCGTCGAGGAGATCGGCCTCGGCCTGATCGACCTCGGGATCGAACCGGGCGAGCGCGTGTGCATCCTCGCCAACACCCGCCCCGAGTGGTCGTACGCGGATATGGCGATCACCTCGGCAGGCGCGGTGGTGGTGCCGATCTACCAAACCAACTCGCCCGAGGAGTGCCTGTGGGTGATCTCCGACTCGGGCGCCTCCACGATCGTCTGTGAGGACGACGCCCAGCTCGCGAAGCTCGCGGAGATCCGCAAGCAAGTCCCCCACCTGCGCACCGTTATTGTGATCGACCCACCGGACTGCGACCCGACCGTGACCGCCGTCACCGACCCGGCCGTGCCCGCCATCACCCTTGAGCAGGTGCGCGAGCGCGGACGCACTCGCGACGCGGCCGAGCTTCAGGCGCGACGCGAAGCGGTGCGCCCGGAGGATACGTTCACGTTCATCTACACCTCCGGCACCACCGGGCCGCCGAAGGGGTGCGTGCTCACCCACGGCAACTACCGCACGATCATGGACATGATCCGCGAGATCGGGCAGATCGACGAAGACGAGATCGTCTACCTATACCTCCCGCTCGCCCATGCGTTCGCGCTGCTGGTGCAGCTCGCGGCGTTCGACCTCGGCAGCACACTCGCCTACTTCGGCGGCGACACCAAGCAGATCGTGGGCGAGCTGATCGAGGTCAAACCGACCTACCTGCCCTCGGTGCCGAGGGTGTTCGAGAAGATCTATACGCTCGCCAACGCCGCTCTGCAAGCCCAGCCGCCGGAGGACCAGGAGAGGGCCCGTCAGGCGATCAAGCTCGGGATGAAGGTGCGCGAGCTGGAAGCCAAAGGCGAAGAGGTCCCCCAGGAGCTGCGCGTCCCATTCGAAGAGGCCGACGAGAAGCTGTTCAAGAACGTGCGGGCGATCTTCGGCGGGAATGTGCGCCACGCCACCAGCGGCGCCGCGCCGATCGCCCGGGAGATCCTCGAGTTCTTCTGGGCCGCCGGCGTGCCCGTGCTGGAGGGCTACGGCATGACCGAGACCGCCACCGCCGCCACCGTGTGCACGATCGAGGAGCACAAGTTCGGCACGGTCGGCAAGCCGCTGCCGGGCGTTGAGCTGAAGATCGCGCGGGACGGCGAGGTGCTCATCAAGGGGCCCAACATCTTCCAGGGCTACCACAACAACGCCGACGCCTCCTTCGGCTCGATCGAGGCCGGCTGGCTTCACACGGGCGACCTCGGCTCGATCGACGAGGACGGCTTCCTGTCGATCACCGGTCGCAAGAAGGACATCATCATCACCGCCGGCGGCAAGAACATCACGCCCGCGAACCTCGAGAACGACCTCAAGCAGTGCCGCTGGATCTCACAAGCCGTGATGCACGGCGACCAGCGCCCCTACCCGGTGGTGCTGGTGACCCTCGACGAGGAGGAGATCGCGGGCTATGCCCGCGATCACAACCTTCCAGAGGACACCGCGAATCTGTGCGAGGAGTCCTCGATACGAGCGCTGATCGCCGAGCAGGTCGAGCGCGCCAACCGCCGCTACGCCCCGGTGGAGCAGGTCAAGCGCTTCGCGATCCTCCCCCACGATCTTTCCCAGGAGACGGGCGAGCTCACGCCCACCCTGAAGGTCAAGCGCAATGTGGTGGCGGAGAAGTACGCCGACGTCCTCGACGCGCTGTACGAAGGCTAGTCGGCACCCGTGTCGCGCATCCCCCTGTCCAGCGGAGGGGCAGTCCTATGGGGAGAGTCCAAACCCACCCTCGGGCACGCCGGGCGCTAGCTGCGAACATACATCGAGAAGATGCGCTCCGACCCCAGCGACAATGGCGGCCTCTTCGTCGGCCGCCGACCCGGCACCGCGCCGACCCGCTTCCGTGCGCTGCCCCAGCGCGGGAGTCGATCGCGACAGCGGGTGGACAACTCTCTGGCCAACGTCCTGCTCGCCGGGATGATCCTCGGCAGCCTGCTCTGTTGGGGCCCGATCCCACTCGCCTGCATCTGGATCAGCGCCCAGGCCAACTACCTCACGGGAAGCGTGAGCTTCGGGTTCCTGATCGCGATCGTGGCTCTGTTCGTTCTACTGTTCGGCGCACTCATGGTCCTGCGCCGACTCGACAACGCGTGGGTCCTTGTGCGTCGCGCCGCGGGCCACGATCAGCGCTCCGGCGTCCTTCCCCGCATATTCGCGATCACCGCCGCTTTGTGCGCCGCCGTGTTCTCGTTCTGGTTCCTCGTGATCCACGGGCCCGGCTCCAGCTCGATGCCTGGGAACAAGCCGTAAGAGGACCATGGGCTTGCTCGACTACTACAAGCAGTTCGAGGGCCTGACCGAGGAGGAGGTCAACAGCGAACTGCGCGAGCAGGCAGCCGAGCGCAAGCGAAAGGCGCTCACGCGGGTGGTGACGCTCGACCTCTCCCAGACCACCTGGCCCGAGCTGCCCCACCCCGACGTGGTCAACGCGATCACGTTCATCGCCCGCCGCGGGATGCAGCGCTACCCGCACACGCGCGGGTCCCAGCTGCGCATACGCCTCGCCCAGCGCCACGGTGTGGAGCCGGCGCGCCTGATCGTCGGCAACGGCGCCGCCGAGCTGCTCAGCGCCGCCACGCGAGCGCTGATCGAGCCGGGTCAGGAGCTGCTCACCTCGTGGCCCTCCTACCCGCTCTTCCCGATCATGGCGCGCCGTGCCCACGGCCGCGCTGTGCCCGTCACCGGCGGGGTTGACGCTCTGCTCGAGGCGGTGGGCAGCGACACGCGCGTGGTGGCGCTCGCGAGCCCCAACGATCCCACCGGCGAGCTGCTTCCCACCGGCGAGCTCGAACGTCTGCTCGCGGGCCTGCCGGAGGGAATCGGCGTGCTGCTCGACGAGTCGCTTGTGGAGTTCGCCGACGCGCAGCCCACCGACGCCTCGCTCGCGCTGCTCGAGAACAACCCGCGCCTGCTCGTGTTCCGCAGCTTCTCAAAGGCGTGGGGGCTGGCGGGCCTGCGCTGCGGCTATGCGCTCGGCGGGCCGGGCTCAGAGGAGCTGCTCGCCGAGCTCGAACCCGATCTCGGCGTGAGCGAGATCTCCCAGGCGGGAGCGCTCGAGGCGCTGCGCAGCTGCACCGATCTGCTCGCCAAGCGCGTGCAGCGCGTCGCACACGAGCGCGTCCGACTGACGACCGCCCTGAGGCAGCGTCACTTCGAGGTGTCCGACAGCCAAGCCAACTTCCTGTGGGTCGCCCACCCGTCGGTGGACGGGGGCGAGCTGTCCGCGCGCCTGGCCCGCGCCGGCGTCCTGGTGGCAGCCGGCGAAGCGCTCGGCGAGCCGCGTCACGTGCGGATCTCGATCCGCGACGAGGCCGCCTCCACGCGCCTGCTCAGCGCGCTCGACAGAGCCCTCGTCTGAAGCGGTACGCCTCCTCCACACGCCAGCTCAGCGCGCTCGACAGGGCCCTCGTCTGACAGCCGTCCCCCGTCGGACGGGCGGTCGTCTTTTTTTGGGATTGCTGTTCGTTGTGGGGTCAGACCGTGCGCGCGGCGCCTCTACCCGGCCGACCCTGATTGGCGCAACAAGGCCCCGGTGGTGCCTTCGAGGATTTTGCGCCATGCGCCCACCTGCTCCTCCTCGGCCTCGAAGTGGTCGACCACCCGGCGCACCCGCCGCTCTGAGATCTCGATGCCGTGGCGCGCCCAGATCTCGCTGTAGCGCTCGTATTCGTCGAGCAGGTGGTAGGTCACCGACTGGAAACCGTGGCGGGCTATCTCGATGCGCGAGGAGAAGCTCATGATCGAGGTCTCGAACATCAGCGCGTCGGTGGGCTCGGGCTCGATCAGCACGATGTCGACGCCCGGATAGCGCTCCTCCCACATGCTCGCGAGCTCATGCAATCGCCGGTGGCCGAGCAGCTTGAAGGCTTGATAGCCGATCTTCGAGAAGCCCATGTCGGAGAAGCGCCGAGGAGGGCGACCGTTGCGCCCGGGGGCGTCCTTGCTGC
>PLYX01000129.1 GCA_003151895.1 Solirubrobacterales bacterium | reverse complement strand
CGATGCGTGGCCGCACGATGTACGTCGTGCCGTTCTCCATGGGCCCGCTCGGCTCCGACAAGAGTCAGATCGGCGTCCAGCTCACCGACTCTCCCTACGTCGCGGCGAGCATGCGCATCATGACCCGCATGGGCTCAGCCGCCCTGGAGGTTCTCGGCGAGCATGGCGAGTTCGTCCCCTGCCTACACTCGGTCGGCATGCCCCTCGGCGATGGCGTTCGGGACGTCCCGTGGCCGTGCAACGGAGAGAACAAGTACATCGTCCACTTCCCCGCCACCCGTGAGATCTCCTCCTATGGCTCCGGCTACGGCGGCAACGCCCTGCTCGGCAAGAAGTGCCTCGCGCTGCGAATCGCCTCCGTCATGGCCCGCGACGAAGGCTGGATGGCCGAGCACATGCTGATCCTCAAGCTCACCTCCCCCGAGAAGGAGGTCAAGTACATCGCCGCCGCCTTCCCCTCGGCGTGCGGCAAGACCAACCTCGCGATGCTCATCCCCACGCTTCCCGGCTGGGATGTTCAGACGGTGGGCGACGACATAGCCTGGATGAAGTTCGGGCAGGACGGCCGCCTCTACGCGATCAATCCCGAGGCCGGCTTCTTCGGAGTCGCGCCCGGCACGGGCGAGGAGACCAACCCGAACGCGATCGCCACGATCGCGCACGACACGATCTTCACCAATTGCGCTCTCACCGACGACGGCGACGTGTGGTGGGAGGGCCTGACCAAAGAGTCGCCGCCGCACCTGATCGACTGGCGCGGCAAAGACTGGACGCCCGACTCCGAGGCGCCCGCCGCGCATCCCAACTCGCGCTTCACGGTCTCCGCCGCCCAGGACCCCGCGATCGCGCCCGAGTGGGAGGATCCCGCCGGCGTGCCGATCAGCGCGATGCTGTTCGGGGGACGGCGCTCCACGGTCGTGCCGCTCGTAACCGAGGCGCTCGACTGGGAGCACGGCGTCTTCCTCGGCTCTGTGATGGGCTCCGAGAAGACGGCCGCCGCCGCCGGCACCGTCGGCGAGCTGCGTTTCGACCCGTTCGCAATGCTGCCCTTCTGCGGCTACAACANNACAACATGGCCGACTACTTCGCCCATTGGCTGAAGATCGGACGCCAAGCCGACCCTGCGAAGCTGCCGAAGATCTTCTACGTCAACTGGTTCCGCAAGGACGTGAACGGGCGCTTCCTGTGGCCCGGCTACGGCGAGAACTCGCGCGTGCTCGCATGGGTGTTCGCACGCTGCGCCGGTCACGGAGCCGCGGTGGACACGCCGATCGGGATCATGCCGCCCGTCGGCCCCGAGGGACTCGACACCACCAACCTTGACATCTCAGACGAGAACATCGCCGAGTTGCTGCGTGTGGACGTCGCGGAGTGGAAGGCCCAGTTGCCCCACTTCCACGAGCACCTCGGCAAGTTCGAGCGCCTGCCCAAGGAGCTGCACGAGCAGCTCGAGGCGCTCGAGCGGCGGCTCTCTGCGTAGCGCTGACCAGCGGCCTGTCCGGCGTGCGCCCGAAGCGCGACCGGGGCAGGCGCTAGTCGTGTTCGTGCGCTTCGCCCGCTGACGCGGGCGGGCGCGACTCCTCGGCGAGCGAGGTGATCGTCAGCGCGCCCCTCGCAGCCGACTCGAGCACCTCGGTGGCCTCCTCGAGCGAGCGGGCATAGAGCTCCACCAAGAGGTGCACCACGATCTGGTCCTCCTCGTGCTTGTGGAAGCGCACGTGCGTGAAGAACTCCCTCACCCCGTACTCGCCGAAGGCCGCATAGGAGAGCGCGTCTCCCGCCTCCGGCCCGGAGCAGATCTCCACGTCGTCGGCCTCCACGGTCACCGTGCACGACGCCACCCAAGGCGTCCCCGCGATCATCCGTTCCCAGCGGTCCTCGATCGGCTCCACGCGGCCGCCCGAGAAACCGAGATGCGGCTGGTCGTGCATGCAGTCCAAGCACTGGACCACCGCCTCCTGCAACTCGTCCACCACTTCCGAGCGCTCACCCGTCTCAGGGTCGATCTTGTGGATCCCCTCGTAGTGCACCTGCACCTCGAGATTCTGCGACCAGCAGCGGTAGCAGCGCAGCCACGCGCGAGCGGTGGTCTCGGGGGCAGGTCCCTCCATGGAGGTCATTGTATGCCGCGCCGAGGGCTCGCCCTTACCCGAACGTGAACGCGTAGCCTGAGATGCCCGGTGCGAAGCGCAATGTGAGCCGGTGGCGCTCGTCGCCGGGGAGCGACACGAGCGAGTAGAGACGCTGACCGGTGACCGTCACCGCGCCATCGTGCACGTCCGCCCCGGCGGCTCGCGAAGGGATCGGTTTGCCGTCGAGCAGCACCTGCACCTTGCGTGGGGCTTCTCCTTCCGAGCTGAGCACCAGATAGGCGTTCTTGGCCTCGAACTCCACGTCCACGCCGGCGCCCGACACCGCTGTGGCGGGCTGTTCGGCGATGCTCCAGGTGCCGGTGTATGCGAATTCGTTCAAGCCGAGTTCGACCGGGGCGCTCGCGCCGTAGTCGTGCACTCCCGACTGCGGCCCGCTGCGCCAGCCCTGCGCCCGTGCGGTGCCGAGGTAGGTCTCCGGCGTGGCCACTTCGCTGGGGGTCACCACGCCGGTCGGATGGCTCATTCCGCCGACGCTCTTGCCGGCTTCGGCGAGCAGCGCCCTGATCGCGGTCTCCGTCTGCGAGTAGTCGCCCTCGCCGGCCGCCGCATACCGCACGTGGCCCTTGGCGTCGATCAGGTAGTCCGCCGGCCAGTACTCGTTGCCGTAGGCGTTCCAAGTTCCCATGTTGTTGTCCTGCACGACCGGATATCGCAAGCCGAAGCGCCCGATCGCGCTTTCCACGTTGCCCGCGTCGTGCTCGAAGGCGAACTCGGGCGTGTGCACCCCCACGATCGTCAAGCCCTTGTCGCGATATGCGGCATCCCACGCCTTCAGGTAGGGGAGCGTGCGGATGCAGTTGATGCACGTATACGTCCAGAAGTCCACCAGCACCACCCGGCCGCGCAGCGACGCCATCGTCAGCGGCCTGTTTGAATGCCCGCCCACCCCCGTGTTGAACCAGCGCTGGGTGTCGGTGAATTCCGGTGCAACCCCGGCGTCCTTCAGCCCGTGCGCATCAGCCAGCAGTGTCGCCTCGCTCGCGTTGCGTGGCGCCACCGCCGGTTTGGCGCTCAGAGCGAACTTCGCGCCGTGTCCCGAGAGTTCGTGCAGGCGGCTCGCCACCGCGTGCGATTTCTCAAGCGAGGAGCTCAGGTTGACTTCGGGGATGTGCTCGGCCACATACTGGTCGAAGCTCACGTCCGCCCCCGCGATGATCGCCACCGCCGTCGCCACCATCACGATCCCGAGCGTGCGCTGCAGCGCGGGGCCCCGTCCCGCCGCCCGTATCCGGTCGAACAGCCTGCGTCCGCCGAGCGTCAGCGCGAGCAGCACCGCCGCGCTGCCCAGCGAGTAGGCGATCGCCACCGCCACCGTCCTCCCGCTTGCGGCGCTCACCGAGATCACCGCCGCAAGAATCGGTCCGGCGCACGGCGTGTACACGAAGCCGAGCGCCCCGCCCACGAGCAACCCCGAGCGAAAGCCGTCGCCACCGCTGATTCGGATCCCGCCCACCCCGAGCGCCGCCACTCGCGACAGGCGCGCCTCCAGGCGGTCGGCGAGGCCCGGGACGATCAGCGCAAGTCCCGAGGCGAGCAGCACCGCCACCGCCACGTCGCGTAGCGGATCGGAGCCCAGTCCCACGCCATTGACCACGTCGGCGACCCCGACGATTGTGACCGTGAACGTCACCGTCAAGCCGATCACCACGCCGAGCGGTCGCCGCCTGCCCCCGACACCGCCCGACGCCAGCAGCGCCGGCAACACCGGCAGCACGCACGGCGACAGCGCCGTGCCGGCGCCGGCAAGGACCGCGAACCCGATCAGGAGAAGCATCTCGACCCAGAGCCTATGACCCGGCGCGGCCGGTCAGCGCCCGACGGTCAGCGCTTCAGCATTACGTATACGACGCTCCCTGCGAACGCGATCTGGCCGAACGCGAGCGCGGTGCCGAAATTCGCCGCGCCGAGCGCACCCGCGAGGGCGGATGCGAACACGAACGCGCCAAGCATGGTGAGCAGGTCGCGTGCCATCGGCTCAACGGCTCCCGCTGGGTGTGTCGGACGTGCTGGGGGGAGGGTTGGCGTAAGCGCTGCTCACCTCGGTTGCGGCCATCTTTGCCTGCATCGCCTCCTCAAGCGCGCTCACGAGCGCCTGCGTGTCGAGTCCCGGGTCCTGGTCTTCGAGCAGGCCTTCGGCCGCGCGGCGTCCGCCCACGGCCCGCAGACCCCGCTCGCCGTGCTCGCCCGCGAAGTCAAGCAGCGCGCCGGCTCGTCGCGCCCGCAGGCGCCGGTCGGTGACGTCGAGGTTCGCGCGGTGCTCGTCCAATGCTGCCACGAGCTCTTCGATCCCCTGCGGGGGAGGCAGCGATGAAACGGTCAGCACGCGCGTGGAGCCCGGGCCCTCGCCGCCGAGCGAGCGCAGCGCCGCGTTCAGGTCGCGTCTGGTGCGCATCGCGAGCTGGCCGAGGTCCGCCTTGGTGACCACGAGCACGTCGGGAGTCTCCATGATCCCCGCCTTGTAGAACTGCAGCACATCGCCGCTGCCGGGCTGCACCACGACGACGACCGTGTCCGCGACGTCCGCCACCTCCGTCTCCGCCTGTCCCACGCCGACCGTCTCGATCACGACGACGTCGAATGCCGCCGCCAGCGCCTGTGCCGTCGCCCGGGTAGCCGGCGCCAGGCCGCCGAGCCGGTCCCCCGCGGCGGTCGAGCGGATCAGGACCCCGCGGTCGGCAGGATCGAACTCTATGCGCGCGCGGTCGCCGAGCAGCGAGCCGCCCGAGCGGCGTGAGCTCGGGTCCACGGCAAGCATTGCGACGCTCTTACCCTGTGCGCGCCACGCGTGCAGCAGGGCGGACAGGAGCGTTGACTTGCCCGCGCCGGGCGGTCCCGTCACGCCGACGATGTGCCCCGAAGCCTCGCCGCCGAGTGAGGCGGGGGAGACCTCGTGCAACAGCGCCGCCGCCTGCTCACGGTCGCTCGTGGTGCTGCTCTCCAACAGGTTCAGCGTCGCCGGCGCGGCGCTCAGGTCGCGTTCGCGCAGGCGCGTGCCGAGCTCGGCTCCGGTCATGGCAGGTCGACACCCAGCGCCGTGAGCATCGCGCCGTCGACCTCGAGCATACGTTCCGATTGCAGCCAGCCGAGGTGGGCTACGAGACCACCCTCGGGCAGCGTGAAGAGGTCGTGGCCGAGCACGAAACTGACCTCTGAAAGCCCCTCGACCTCGCTGGCCGCAAGCGCGACCACGGTGGCTAGCGTGCGCTCGCGCGCGACGCTCGTGATGCGCGCGACGATCGGGCTGAGCTTCAGCGTCACGAGCCGTGAGGAGACGACCACAACCGGCTTGCGGCCGATGTCCGGGAGCTCGGCCATCCAGACAGCGCCGCGGCGGTACATCTCAGTCGTCGTGGGCGCCGCGAGCCCATGCCAGCAGCGCTCCCCGACGCCATGCGTCGCCCTCTGTGTCTTCGCGGTCGAACGCGGCGAATTCCTCCATGTGCTCCTGTTCCCAGCTCACGCGCTCGGCCGCGCTGACGAACGCCTCGACGATCGCACGAACGAACACGCCGTCGGGGAGATCCTCGCCGAGCTTACGCAGGCGACGGAGCAGCGCCAGCTCGAACTCGTTGCCAAGGTGCGCCGACAGTTCGGCGTCGTGCGTGACGATGTCGAAACCCTCTCGTGCCTGTCGCAAGCGCTCACTGAACTCGCTCGGCGCCCGAAAGCTGTACGTCTTGTCAGCCACTGCCATATACGCAGTGTAGACGAAACGTGGATGGATTGCCTACACAGACGCCGGCACGCCGTTACGCTCGCCGACGAGCTCCACGATGTCGCGCACTATGCGGGTGATGTCGAAGTCCTTCGACGTGTAGACGGCGGCGACGCCGGCCTGCTTCAGCGCGGCGACATCCTGCTCGGGGATGATGCCGCCCACCACCACAGGGGCGCTGACGCCCGCCTCACGCAGCGCGTCGATCACGGCGGGGATCAGCTCCCTGTGGGAACCGGAGAGGATCGACAGGCCGATCACGTGCACGCCCTCCTGCAGAGCCGATGCGGCGATCTGGGCGGGGGTGAGGCGGATGCCTTCGTAGACGACGTCCATGCCCGCATCGCGGGCGCGCACGGCGATCTGCTCGGCGCCGTTTGAGTGACCGTCGAGACCCGGCTTGCCCACCAGGATCTTCGGTCGGCGCCCGAGCTTCTCCTGCAGGCGGGCCACCTCCTCGCGCAGCTCGGAGAGCTCCTCGTCGGCCCCCACGGGGGTGGCCTCGCCGACGCCGGTCGGCGCCCGGTAGCTGCCGAACACCTCGCGCAGCGTGTGCGCCCACTCGCCGGTCGTCGCGCCCGCCCGCGCGGCGGCGATCGTCGGGACCATCAGATTCTCCTGGCTGTGCTCGCTGCTCGCCACCCGCGCAAGCTCTGCAAGGGCGGTATCGACGGCCTGCTGGTCGCGCTCGGCGCGCCAGCGGCGCACGGCTGCGATCTGTTCGGCCTCCACCGCGGGGTTCACGACGAGTATGCCTCCCTCGGCGTCAGCGGTCAGCGGCGAGACCTCGGTCTCGGTGAAGCGGTTCTGGCCCACCACGATCTGCTGGCCGGACTCGATCCGCTGGATGCGCCGGCGATGGGAGTCCACGAGCGCCGCCTTCATGTACGGGACCGCTTCCACCGCGCCGCCGTGCTCGGCCACGATCGCCATCTCGGCGCGGGCGCCCTCGAGCAGCTCGGCCACGAGTCCGTCCATGACCTTCGAGCCCTCGAAGATGTCGGGGTACTCGAGGATGTCGGTTTCATACGCCAGCACCTGCTGGATGCGCAGCGACCACTGCTGGTCCCACGGGCGCGGCAGCCCGAGCGCCTCGTTCCAGGCGGGCAGCTGGATGGCGCGTGCGCGTGCGTCACGGCCGAGTGTGACCGCGAGCATCTCGAGCACGATGCGCTGCACGTTGTTCTCCGGCTGCGCCTCGGTCAACCCGAGCGAGTTGACCTGCACGCCGTAGCGGAAGCGCAGATGGCGCTCGTCCTGCACGCCGTAGCGCTCGCGGCCGATCTGCTCCCACAGGATCCCCATCGCTCGCAGCTTCGCGTGCTCCTCGACGAAGCGCACCCCGGCGTTCACGAAGAACGAGATGCGACCGAACACATCGCCCATGAGATCCTCTGTGGGGTCAGCCAAACGCGCGCGTGCCGCATCGAGCACGGCGATGGCGTTGCTCATCGCGTAGGCGATCTCCTGCACCGGCGTCGCGCCCGCCTCCTGCAGGTGATAGGAGCAGA
>PLYX01000008.1 GCA_003151895.1 Solirubrobacterales bacterium | reverse complement strand
GTGCCGGTGATGGGCATCTGCTACGGGATGCAGCTGCTCGTGCACGAACTGGGCGGTCGGGTCGAGCAGGCCGAGGTGGGCGAGTTCGGTCGCTCTGATCTGCACGTGGCCGAGCCGGGGATCTTGCTTGAGGGGATGCCGCGTGAGCAGACCTGCTGGATGTCTCACCGGGACACCGTGTTCGAGCCACCGCCGGGATTCACGGCGCTTGCATCCTCGAGCGCCTCGCCGGTGGCTGCGGTGGAGGACCCCGAGAGGGGGGTGTATGGGATTCAGTTTCACCCCGAGGTCGTGCACACGCCGTACGGCCAGGAGATCCTCACGAGATTCCTGACTGAGGTCTGTGGCTGCGAGCGGACCTGGACGGCGGCTTCGATCGTGGAGGAACAGGTACGGCGGATTCGTGAGCAGGTCGGCGACGGCAGGGTGATCTGCGGGCTCTCGGGCGGGGTGGACTCTTCGGTGGCGGCGCTGTTGGTGCATCGGGCCGTGGGGGAGCAGTTGACGTGCGTGTTCGTCGACCACGGGCTCATGCGCAAGGACGAGGGGGAGCAGGTGGTGAGCGCGTTTCGAGACACGTTCAAGGTGCCGCTGGTCGCGGTTGACGCGGAGAAGCGGTTCCTTGAGAAGCTAAAAGGGGTGACCGAGCCCGAGGCCAAGCGCAAGGCGATCGGCGCCGAGTTCATCAGGGTGTTCGAAGAGGAGGCCGCGAAGATCTCCGCCTCCAGCCCCGCGCGCTACCTCGTCCAGGGGACGCTCTACTCCGATGTCATCGAGTCAGGCGGTGGTACCGGAGCCGCCACCATCAAGTCCCATCACAACGTCGGCGGCCTTCCCGAGGACATGCGGTTCGAGCTCGTCGAGCCCTTGCGCGCGCTCTTCAAGGACGAGGTGCGAGCCGTCGGCGCCGAGCTCGGTCTCCCCGAGCGGCTCGTCTGGCGCCAACCCTTCCCCGGTCCCGGCCTTGCGATCAGGATCGTCGGCGGCGAAGCCACCAGGGAGCGCCTCGACCTGCTGCGCGAGGCCGATCACATCCTCCAAGAGGAGATCCGCAAGGCCGGGCTCTACCGAGAGCTGTGGCAGTCATTCTGCGTGCTCCCCGACATACGAACCGTCGGAGTTCAGGGAGACAAGCGCACCTACGGCTACGTCGTGGTCATCCGCGCGGTCACCAGCGACGACGCCATGACCGCCGACTGGGCACGCCTCCCATACGACCTGCTCGAGACGATCGCCTCGCGCATGATCAACGAGCTGCGCGAGGTCAACCGGGTGGTCCTCGACATCACGTCGAAGCCGCCGGGCACCATCGAGTGGGAGTGACCTCGCCTGAACCGCAGGGTCAGGCGATTTCGCTTATCATTCGTCGTCGCGCCGCGCGCTGTGTTCGCGCGGCCTTTTTCACGCCATGAAGACCTTCGTAGCCAAGCCAACCGACCGCGAGCGCAACTGGCTCGTAGTCGACGCCAACGGAAAGACGCTCGGGCGTCTCGCCACGCAGATCGCCGATGTGCTGCGCGGCAAGCGCAAGCCCGAGTACACGCCCCACATTGACACGGGCGATTTCGTCGTGGTCATCAACGCCGAGAAGGTGGCCGTCAGCGGCAAAAAGCGTCAGGACAAGCGCTACTACCGTCATTCGGGCTACCCGGGCGGATTGCGCTCGCGCACCTTCGAGGAGATGCTCGCGCGCCGTCCCGAGGAGATCATCAGGCTCGCGGTCAAGGGGATGATGCCGCGCAACCGCCTGGCCCGCAGGCAGATCACCAAGCTCAAGGTCTACGCCGGCCCCGAGCACCCCCACATCGCCCAGAAACCGCAACCGATGGAGATCGAGGCCTGATGGCTGACGAGCCGACAGAGCACACCGACGAGCAGCAGGTCGAGCCCACCGAGCCGACCGCCGACACGCCCCCCGCCGCCGAGGACACGCCCACCGAGGCTGTGGAGGAGACCTCAGAGCAGCCGGCCGAGGAGCAGTCGGCCGCTGTCGAGGAGCCCGTCGCGGAGGAGCCTGCCTCCGAGCAGCCCGTGGCTGAGGAGTCCGCAGCGGAGGAGGCCGTGTCCGAGGACGGAGGCGACTCCGAGTCAGAGGAGGAGGAGCCCGCCCCGCGCGTCAAGCCGAGCGTGCCGGGCGCACACCTTGAAGTGGACATCGTCCCCGAAGGCGTCGACCCGCTCGCTCCCGAGAAGCCCGCCGACCCCTACGCGATCGAGGAGGACGAGGAGCCTAAGTCCGAAGAGGACGCCGAGAGCGGCCAACTCTCAGAGCCGATCTCAAGTGCCGCGATCGATCTGGCCGCCGGCGCTCGTTACAAAGCCACCGGCAAGCGCAAGAGTGCGATCGCGAGAGTCATCCTCAGGCCCGGCAGCGGCGCCTACCTCGTCAACGGTCGCGCCCTCGACGAGCACTTCCCGCGAGTCACCCTCCAGCGCAACATCCGTCAACCGCTCGAGACGGTCGGCTACCAGGACCGCATGGACGTCGTCGCGCGGCTGCACGGAGGCGGTATCTCCGCTCAGGCCGGCGCGTTGCGCCACGGCATATCCCGTGCGCTGCTCGAGGCCGATCCGAACCTGC
>PLYX01000133.1 GCA_003151895.1 Solirubrobacterales bacterium | reverse complement strand
ACGAAGGCGGTCACCAAGGGCTATGCGATCGGCTCGGCGGTGCTCGCCGCGGTCGTGCTGTTCGCCGGCTTCCGCCAGGAGCTCGCGGAAAAGAGCCACCACACGGTCGAATCGCTGAACTTCGGCATCAACGAACCACCGGTGCTGATCGGGCTGCTGCTCGGCGGCCTGATGGTGTGCCTGTTCGCCTCGCTCTCGGTCGAGGCCGTCGGTCGCGCCGGTGGAGCCGTCGTGGAGGAGGTGAGGCGCCAGTTCCGCGAGCACCCCGGGATCATGGAGGGGACCGAAGACCCCGACTACGCCACGTGCGTGGACATCGTCACACGCACCGCCCAGCGCGAGATGATCCTGCCTTCGTTGCTCCCGATCGCACTGCCCGTCATCGTCGGTCTGATCGACCAGAAGGCGCTCGGCGGCCTGTTGATCGGTGTGATCGTGGTTGGCTTCTTCTTCGCGGTGCTGATGACCGCGGGCGGTGGCGCCTGGGACAACGCGAAGAAGCTCATCGAGGACGGCGCGTTCGGTGGCAAGGGCTCTGAGGCGCACGCAGCCTCGGTAACCGGCGACACCGTCGGCGACCCGTTCAAGGACACCGCTGGACCGGCCATCAACCCGATGATCAAGGTGGCGAACATCGTGGCCATCCTGATCATTCCGCTGATCACCTGAGATTCACAAGAGTCCGGGTGCGGGGCCTAGGCGGACCGCCCAGGCGCTCGATTGCCCCGCGCCCGGAACTTGACGCTGCGATAGTGCCTAAGCTCAAGGAAGAGACGAGATGACCGGCAGGCAGGTTCATCGCACTGGCACGACCGTGCTGTCGCTGGCGATGGTCGCGATCGGCATCGCGCTTGCGGTCGAGGCGATCGGCGGCGATGGCGTGCTGTCGGCTCGCCTGCTGCTCGGGGTGCTGTTCGTCGCGGGTGGATCGGGACGCCTCTACCTGGAGATGAGGAGAGGTCGCGGGACATGAGCCCTGTCGAAGACTCGCCGCCCCGCCCGGCTGCATCGGACGATGCGGGCCGCTCCGACGGCCACGCGGGGCGGCCCGACGGGCACGTCGGGCACCATCCGCGAGCCGCCGAGCTCGGCGAGAGCGCCCGCACGACGCTGCGTCACAGCCTCGGCTCGCCGATCCTGTTCGCGGTCGTATACACGTCGCTGGCGAGCGCCGTGTTCTTCTCGCTCGGGGTGGTGGCCGACCACGCTCTCGGCCTGACCCCCGTGGTGTTCCTGATCGCCGCGGTGATGTTCGGGGTGACCGCCATGACCTATATGGAGGGCGCCTCGCTGCATCAGGAGCCCGGCGGGTCCACCGTGTTCGCTCGTTACGCCTTCAACGAGCTCGTCAGCTTCATCGCAGGCTGGGCGATGCTGCTCGACTACGTCATCCTGATCGCCGTCACGGCGTTTGCCGCGACGCAGTACCTGAGCGTGTTCTGGGCGCCGCTCGGACACTCGGCCGAGGCGTTCCTGCTCTCGATCGCAATCATCGCGCTCGTCGTGTTCATGAATGTGCGCGGCTTCAGCTGGCGACGCGAATTTCGCATCGCGCTGATCGTCGTCGGGGCGCTCGTGCTCGAGCTCATCGCGATCGCGATCGGACTGTCGCAGTCCTTCAACGCCCACAAGCTCGTCTCCCAGGTGCACCTAGGCAGCGCACCCACCTGGTCAGGGCTGATCTTCGCGCTCACCGTCACCACCATCGCCTTCACGAGCGTCGAGTCCGCATCGGGATTGGCGGGCGAGGTGAAGGCCGGACGCGGCGCGCTGCGGAGGTTGATCGCCAGCGGAACCGTGACCGTGGTGCTCGCGTACGTGGGGATCGCCATCGTCGCCGTCACCGCGCTTCCGGTGGCGGGCGGGATCGTCCCCGGACACGACTTCTCGGACGCTCCCGTCGTGGACATCCTGCGCGCGCTGCACCCGCACTGGCTCTCGCAAACGCTCGTCTACCTGATCGGCGCGGTCGCCGCCGGTACCTTGATCGGTGCTGCCGACTCGGCGATGCTCGGGCTCTCGAGGCTCGCCTACTCGCTGTCCACCAACCGTCAGATACCCAGTGGGCTCGGCCGCCTTCATCCACAGAGATCGACCCCATATGTCTTGATCCTTCTCTCCGGTCTGCTCGCCGCCGCGCTCGTGATTCCCGAGAGCCTCGATTTCCTCGTGGGGATCTACGCCTTCGGAGCGATGCTCGCGTTCACGATCGCCCATCTGTCTGTGGTGAAGATGCGCTACAGCGAGCCGCACAGCGACCGTCCCTACCGGACGCCGTTCTCGGTGCGGCTGCGCGGCGGTGAACTCCCGCTGCTCGCCATTTTCGGCGCCGTCGCGTGCTCGGCAGGCTGGATCGCCACGATGGTCGTGCACGAACCCGCCCGCTACGTCGGGCTCGGCTGGATGATCGCCGGGATCGCGCTGTACGTGATCTACCGGCGAGCCGACGAAACCTCGCTGTTGCGG
This sequence comes from Solirubrobacterales bacterium, assembly GCA_003151895.1. GTDB lineage: Bacteria > Actinomycetota > Thermoleophilia > Solirubrobacterales > Solirubrobacteraceae > Palsa-744. The sequence goes on along the minus strand of PLYX01000133.1, from coordinate 10,117 downwards.
CGTGTCACGGTTCCCATCGAGGCATTGCGTGCCGAGCATCTCCCGGCGCGGGAGTACGGCTCGATCCTGGTTCCCCTGTGCGGCACGCGCTTGGACGAGGACATCATCCAGACAGCCGCGCTGCTCGTCGCCGGCAAGCCGACCGACACGGCCGAGATCGACAGCTCCACGATCGAGGCCGTATGGATCTTCGAGATGCCGATGTCGCTGCCGCTCGACGCGCGCCTGCCCGACACCCAGATCATGCACGCCCGTCAAGCGCTCGCGCGAGCCAAGGCGGTGGGGGAGGAGTACGCGGGTGTGCAGGTCGCCACCGCCACCATCAGGGCGCGGCGTGCCGGGCAGGCGATCCTCGAGGAGGCCCGCCGGCGCGGCGTGGAGGCGATCGTGCTCGGAGCCGAGGAGCCTTCTCGCATCCGCGGCGGTTCCCGTCTCGGGGGCCGGGGCGGACCGCTCGATAACTTCGTCGGCGACGTCACCAAGTATGTCGTGCGCAAGGCCCGCTGCCGGGTGATCGTCACAGCTCCCTCGGCCCGCGACTACGGCGACGGCGAGTCCGACAGTGGACTGCCCCCCGCCGCCCCCGACGCCGCTCGATCCGCGCCGGTCGCCGGGCCGCGCATCGTCTAATCTCAGCGCCATGGACTCTGGGACCCTATGTTCGTGTTGATCGTCGGAGCCGGCCGTGTCGGCTCAGCAGTCGCCAAGTCGGCTCTCGCCGCCGGGCACGAAGTGTCCGTGCTCGACGAGGACCAGCTCTCGCACGAGCGCCTCGACGCCGGGCAGCGTGATAGCTGGGAGGAAGCCGACGGCCAATTCACGCTTGGCACCGCGCTGGAGACCGATGCGCTCATCCAGGCCGGGATCGAGCGTGCCGACGTGTTCATCGCCTCCACCGACGGCGACAACACGAACCTCATCATCGCCCAGATCGCTCAGCGGCGGTTCGGTGTGGCGAACGTGCTCGTACGCGTGATGGACCCGGCACGCGCGGTCTGGTACGGCGAACAGGGCCTGCACACCATCTCTCCCACCAAGCACGCGATCGAGATGTTCGAGAGCGCGCTCGCCGCCGACGCAGGATAGGCATGTCGATGCGCGAGGTGCAGTCATGTACGTGATCATCGTCGGCGCCGGCAAGGTGGGAAGCAACCTCGCCCGCGAGCTGATCGTCAAGGGCAACGAGGTCACCCTGATCGAGTCCTCGCGCCCGCGCTATCTCGCGATGGAGGAAGAGTATGAGCACGCCGTCCAGTACGGCGATGCGACCGAGTTGTGGGTGCTGGAGCGCGCCGGCATCCAGCGCGCCGACCTGGTCATCGCCGTCACGGGCGATGACGAGGACAATATGCTCGTCTGTCAGGTCGCCAAGGAGAAGTACCTGTGCGAACGGATCATCGCCCGCGTCAACAACCCGCGCAACTACGATCACTTCAAGCTGCTTGGCATCCAGCCTGCCGTATCGGCCACCGACCTGATCCTGCGCCTGATCGAGCACGAGGTCCCGCGCTACGGGCTCGTCCACCTGCTCGCACTCGAAGAGGAGCGCCTGGAGATCATCGAGCTCGAGGTAAGCAACGACGCGCCCGTCGTCGGCGAAAACGTCGCCTCGATCGCGCTGCCGGAAGGCAGCCTCATCATCTCCGTCCTGCGTAACGGCTCCGGCTTCGTCCCCAAGGCCGACACCGTCATCGAAGCCGGCGACGAGATCCTGCTCGTGCTCGACCCGGGCCTTGAGGAGGCGATCACGGCGTTCTTCGCGCCCAGCGGAACGCGGGCCGAGGTGTAGCACGACCGTTCACTATCCTTGCGGTGCCGTTCCGGGATGGTGTAATCGGAAACACGCGACACTCTGGATGTCGAGTTCGAGGTTCGAGTCCTTGTCCCGGAGTACGCAATGGCCCTGTAAGCACAGGGCCATTTGCGTTTTAGGGGTCGCTCGTGCCAGGATTCGTGCCAGTCATGCGATCGCAGCCTGGGCCAGTGCCCGGAGCGGGTATCGTAAGTGCGTGTTTGATGACACGGTGCACCGTCGAGCGTGAGACGGCGTCGAGGTGGGCGACCGCCGCGGTCCAGTGGGCCCGGGGTCTGGTTGAGGAGTCTCGGGGTGGACAGAAGTCCTCAACTGAGCCTGAAGTCGTCGAAGGAGGCTGAGAGGTGCTAACAGACGTGCCCGCGCCAGGCGAGATCACGGTCGATGAGATCGACAGGCGCAGCCGAAGCGCGCTCGCGGTGCCGCTCCTGCGTTTCCTGAAAGCGTCGCTCGTGGACCGTGTCGACGGTTGCTGGAGCATTGGCCTCCCGCCGAGCCCCAACGCGCTCAACGCGGTGGATGCGCTTCACGGTGGGGTCATCGCCACCGTCCTCGACGTCGCCGCGTACCTTGCCGTCGTGCCGCATCTGTCAAGTGAGGAAGAGGCGATCCGCACCTCCTCGGCGACCGTACTACGAGGATGACCGTCCGCTCCGCGCTCTCTTGGAGCGGTGGCAAGGACTCGGCTCTGACGCTCTGGACCCTCCGCCGCCAGGGGGTGGAGCCCGAGGCCCTGATCACGACCGTGACCGATGCCTACGATCGCATCAGCATGCACGGCGTCCGTCGCGAGCTTCTCGTAAAGCAGGCCGACGCGATTGGTGCTCCGCTCATCGAGGTTCGCATCCCGCCGGCGTGCGTCAACGACGTCTATGAGGCACGCATGGCCCAAGCGTTCGCCTCCCCGCCCCTGTCCGACGTCGAGGCCGTCGCGTTCGGCGACCTCTTTCTCGAAGATGTCCGCGCCTACCGCGAGGAGCGACTCGCCGCAAACGACATGCGCGGTCTCTTCCCGCTCTGGGGACGCGACACCGGTGCCCTGGCGCGGGAGTTCATCGCCGCCGGCTTCCAGGCGATCATCGTTTGTCTGGACCCGCGAGCGCTCGACCCCTCCTTCGCGGGGCGAGCATACGACGAGCAGCTTCTCGCCGACCTGCCCGCGGGCGTTGACCCTTGTGGTGAGAACGGCGAGTTCCACACCTTTGTCCATGCCGGACCGATCTTTCCCGAGCCGATTGCATGCGAGCCCGGCGAGGTCGTCCAACGCGAGGGCTTCACCTTTTGCGATGTGATACCCGCGTGAAACCTGCGGATCTCGGTGGCCTGCTCAGCCGGGCGGATACGACACTGATCCCATAGCTCTGGGCCTGCCCACGCTTCGAGTCCCTGTCCCGGAGCCTGATGAAACCCCTTCCGTCCGGCCCTGGCGGGCCGGACGGCATCCCATTTGTGGAGGGGAGCTTGGAGAGGCCGTTCAGGCCACCGCGTGCACGGCCCAGTCGCGGTAGAGGTCGTAGTAGCGGCCTTCGGCGGCGATCAGCTCGTCGTGGGTGCCCTCCTCGGCGATTTTGCCGTGTTCGAGGACCACGATGCGGCCGGCTTGGCGGATCGTTGAGAGGCGGTGGGCGATCACTATCGCCGTGCGGTTGGCGAGCAGGCGGCGCAGACCGTCCTCGATGCGGCCCTCGGTGTGCAGGTCGACGTTGGAGGTGGCCTCGTCGAGGATCAGCACGCGCGGGTCGGCGATCAGCGCGCGGGCGAAGGCGATCAGCTGGCGCTGGCCGGCCGAGAGCTGGGCGCCGCGCTCGCCGACTTCGGTGTCGTAGCCGTGCTCGAGCTCGGAGATGAACGTTTCGGCGCCCACCGCCTTGGCCGCCGCCTCGATCTCCTGCTCGCTTGCGTCGGGCTTGCCGAAGGCGATGTTGTCGTGGATCGTGCCGGAGAACAGGAACGCCTCCTGGGGCACGATCCCCATCTGTGAACGCAGCGAGCTGCTTGCAAGATCGCGCAGGTCATGGCCGTCCACCAGCACCCGTCCCCCGGTGGGGTCGTAGAAGCGGGCGGCGAGCTTCGCGAACGTCGACTTGCCCGCTCCGGTGGCGCCCACCAACGCCACCGTCTGGCCCGGTGGTATGTGCAGGTCGATGTGCTCGAGCGCGAGCACCTCGGCTGGGCCGAGCATGCCGTCGTCAGGGCTCAGGCCGGCATCCTCGCCGGGCGCGACACCCGCGGTGCCATTGCCTTCGGCGGGTGCCTCGGACGGCGCCGCTGTCGCGCCTTGCCCTCCGCGCCCGTGGCGTCTGTAGGCGAACGACACGTCCTCGAAGCTGACCTCGCCGCGGATTCGCCCGATCTCGGTGGCGTCTGGCTTGTCGGTCAGGTCCGGCTTGACGTCGAGCAGCTGGAAGATCTTCTCCAGTGCCGCCATTCCCGACTGATAGGTGGCATACAGCTGGGACAGTTGCTGTATCGGTTCAAAGAGATAGGAGAGGGTCAGCACGAACGCCACCACGGTGCCGGTGGTTATGTGCCCGTCGATCGCCTGGTAGCCGCCGTAAAGCACGATCATGGCGAGCGCCACGCCGGAGAGCATTTCAACGGCAGGGAAATAGTTGGCGTTCAGTCGCACGGTGCGCATGTTCGCCTCACGATTGTCCTCGTTGAGCTCGGCGAACTGCGACTCGTGACGGGGCTCCTGGCCGAACGTGCGCACCACCCGTATGCCGGAGAGCGTCTCCTGCAGGTAGGCGGTGATCGACCCGATCGTCTCACGCGTGCGACGGAACGCGCCGGCCGAGACGATCCGAAACCAGATGCTTCCGGCTGCCACGAACGGGATGATGCAGAACGTCAACAGCGCAAGTTTCACGTCTAGATACAGCAGCACTCCGATCGCCCCCACGAGCGTCAGACCGGACTGGAACAGCGTCACAACCGAGTCTGTCACGAGGCTGTCGAGCGCCTCGACGTCGTTGGTGATGCGCGAGATCAGCACGCCCGCGGGACGGCTCTCATAGAACCCGATCGGCAGCGTTTGCAGGTGGGTGAAGATGCGTACTCGAAGGTCGGCGAGGGCGCGCTGGCCGACCCAACCGACGAGATATGTCTGAAGGTAGGTCATCAGCCACACAAGCAGCGCATCCGCCAGGAACAGCACCACCACGAGCACGAGCGTCGCGGTGTCGTGCCGGTCGATTCCCTTGTCGATCGCCTGCCTGGCGAGCAGCGGCGGCGCCAGCGACGCGACGGTGCCGAGCAGAAGCGTCAACAGCGCCAGCGCGGCGCGCACACGGTAGGGCCCCACCAGTGAGATCAGTCCGCGCAGGTTGCGCCCGCGCGTGCCTTTCCCGGCACGCTCACCGGTCCACTGCGTGCCCGCGAATCCGCGGCCCCCGAAGCCTCTGCCGCCGTGGGCGCTCACAGTCCGCTCACCTCGCGTTCGCGTGTCTCCTTGGTCATGAAAACGGTCTCCGGCAGCCCCTTTTCCACTATTTCGCGGTAAAGCCCGGATGCCTCGAGCAGCTCGTGATGGTTGCCGTAGGCGGCGATCCTGCCGTGGTCGAGCACCGCGATCTCATCCGCAAGCGCGATCGTGGAGAGGCGGTGGGCGATCACGAAGGTCGTGCGCCCCGCCATCGCCTCCGCCAGCGCGAGCTTGATGGACTGCTCGGTGGATGCGTCCACCGAGGAGGTCGCGTCGTCGAGGATCAAGACGCGCGGGTTGGCGAGCAGCGCGCGCGCGATCGCCAGTCGCTGACGTTGACCGCCGGACAGCGTCAGTCCGCGCTCGCCCACACGCGTGTCATAGCCCTTGGGGAGGCGCTGCACGAACTCGTGTGCCTGGGCGCGCTTTGCCGCCAGCTCGATCTCCTCGCGCGGGGCGTCCGGGCGTGCGTATGCGATGTTCTCAGCCACCGTCGCCGAGAACAGGAACGGGTCGTCGCTCACAACCGCGATCGCCTTGCGCAGCGAGCGCACGCTCACCGCGCGCACATCGGCACCGTCGAGCAGCACCTGTCCTTCGCTCACGTCATACAACCGTGAGATGAGCGATACGAGGCTCGTCTTGCCCGAACCTGTGGTGCCCACGAGCGCGATGGTGCGACCCGCCGGCACGTCGAGGTCCACATCGCTGAGCACCGCCCGCGCGAACCCGTCCTTGCGGTGGCCGTTGGCCTGTGCGAGCCCATCCTCTCGGTGGCCGTTGGCCTGGACGAGCCCGCCCGCCGCCGGAACGGGTTGCTTGGATGGCTGCTCATCCGCGGGTGCGAGCTCTGATTGACCGTCTGGGGCGAGTGTCGGCGACACGAGCTCCCGGTCGCTGTCGTAGCGCAGCGTGACGCCGCGCAACTGCACGTGGCCGCTGCCCTGTGGCAGGTCTGGCGCGCCCGGCGGCTCGGTGAGGCGCGGCTCGCGGTCGAGCAGCTGGAAGATGCGTGCGCCCGAGGCAGTTGCTCGTTGGGCGAGGTTCAACGTCATCCCGAGTGAGCGTGTGGGGCCCACCAGCATGTTCAGGTAGAAGTAGAACGCGCTGAACTGCCCGAGCGTCAGACTGGCGTGGATCACCCTCTGTCCGCCGATGAGCAACACGGCGGTGAGGCCGAGCTGCGGCAGGAAGCCGATCATCGGGTTGTAGCGGGCCTCCTGGCGAGTGGCCACCATCGACTGGTCGAACACCCGCGACACGCTGTCTGAGAAGCGCTGAAGCTGGCGTGGCTCGCGTGCGAAGGACTTCACCACGCGCACGCCGGATATGTTCTCCTCGGCGTTCGCGGTGAGTTCGGCGATGCGCTGTTGCACCTCCTGGATCGCCGGTCGCGCACGGCGCCCGTAGCGGTTTGAGATGACCACCACGAACGGCACCGGCGCCAGCGAGATCAGGCCGAGCGACGGGTTGATCACGATCATCGCCACACCCGCCAGCAGGATCGTGAGGACGAACTGCAGGATGAACACGAGCCCGTAGCCGAGGAAGAACCGCACCGCCGCCAAATCGACCGTGGCACGCGACATCAGCTGTCCCGTCTGCTGGCGGTCGAAGAAGCCGAGCTCCAGGCTCTGCATGTGCCGGTAGAGCCGGTCGCGCAGGTCGTACTCGATGCCGAGCGACACCTGCCCGGCGATCATCCGGCGCCAGTAGGTCAGCCCCCAGCGCACGATCGCGGCCGCGAGGATCGCCAGGGCGAACAGGAGCAGCTTGTGGCGGTCCTGTCCACTCAGGCCGGCCTGATGGTGCCGCGCGTGGCCGGCTCCCTGGTTGATGGCTTCCACGGCGGCTCCGGTCAAGCCCGGGAGCAGAACGGTCATCGCCATCGCAAGGCTCGCCAGGATCCATGAGATCACCAGGCCCCGCTTGTAGGGGCGCAGAAAGCCCAGTAGTCGGTAGAAGATCGTCATAGTTGCTTAGGCAACGATTATTGCAACTACGCTTTGGCCATGCCGTCCGGCGGGCTGCCCGGGCTACCCCCGCGGGCAGCGAACGACGGTCTGCGCCTGGGCCTGAGTGCCGTCGAGGAACGAGAAGGTGGCATCGAAGTGGAAGCCCCCGCGCGGGCAGTGCCTGGGCAGCTTGATCCCCTGCGGGCGGTAGGCCACCCGGCGTCCATGTTTGCGTTCGTAGTAGGTGAGATTGCCACCGATGGTGGCCTTCACGCTCACGACAGCCACGTCGGGCCCTTCGGGAACGCCGGGCACGAGCGGCACGCTGAACTGCAGACGGCCCGGTAGCAGCAGGGCTGACATGACGATCCGTGCCGCGACGGGGAAGGTGCCGGTGGCGCTGATCAGCAGGTTCACATACCCGTTCTGGGAGGGTCCCGCCACGAGCGCGATGCCGGCGGTCTCTTCGGAGACTTCCGGGCTCACCTGGAACTTCGCCAGCGCGCTGCCGCTTCCCATGATCGAGTTGGCGGGGCAGACCTTCGGTCCGTAGTAGCTGAGCTTCGCGGGACTGCACGTCGCGAGTCCCAGGCCGCTTGTGCCGATCCCGAGATTGGGGGGATAGCGAAAGGAGAGGCCGGTCAGCGCCGAGGGCAGCGAGCCGTCCGGCGTGTGCACCTCAAAGCCGAGCGACAGCGCGGTGGGAGCGCCGAGCCGCTCGGGCGAGAATCTCGCGCTGATGCTCGTCAGCTGCGTACCCCATGCGCCGGCGGGGAACAGCGACACGCAGAGCGCCGTTGCCGCGGCCACATGTCCCTTGATGCTCAATATCGCAGCCTGCCGATCGCCTGCACGATGAGCCCGTAGCCGCGGCGGTGGAAGATGCCGAACAGTTCGCCGCTGCCACGGGCATGGGCGTAGCGGCCGCTGCCGCCTGTGATCTGCAGCGCCCCGCGAAAGCTGGGGGTGGGGCTGTTCGGGTTGTGCAGCAGGCAGCTCGCCCTTCCCTCGACCGCGCCGCCGGCGGCGTGGATGACGAAGCGGGCCGAGACGTTGGGGCTGCCGTTGTAGGTGAAGTACACGCGCGAGCGGCCGGGCAGCGTGCCCGACAGGCCGCCTTCGTCGACGATCAGCGTGGCGTCGTCGCTGACGTAGTGCAGGCTCCCTTCGTCGCGCACGCCCATCACGCGCGCGGCGTGGGCGGGGCGCGGGCGAGCGGCCGCGCCCCCACGAGAAGCCGCCTGTGCGCCAGAGCCGGCCGCCGTCGCTACGGCGACACCGAGCGCGATCGCGGTCCTCGCCGGTCTCAGCATGGGTCTCATGATGGCGCTTGCCTGCCGGCCACGCGCCGGCGCGGGTGGGCCGCCTTGGAGGCCCGCCAGGCGCGCATCACGAGCAGCGGGAGGAAGAGCAGCGGTTGCAGCTCTGCGCGCAGGTCCGCCAGCGCCGGGTGCGCGAGCTCGCCGCGCGCGCCCGGCGCCGAGGCCCAGTAGGCGCAGACGCCGGCGAGCGTCATCAGGTGGTGGGGGCCGTTGCGAAGCTCGCCGGACTTGCGCGACGCTTCGCGGGCGGCGCACGCGAGCGCTTGCGCGAGCAGGGCGGGCTCTTCGTAGAGGGCGATGTAGCTGAGCGCGCCGGCGTCGGTGTCGCTCTGCTGGTCGATCAGACCGTCGAGCAGGGTGGCCATCACGCAGATCGACAGATACGCCGCATCGATCTCCTCCGCCTCCGCGGGCGTGGTGCGCGGATCGGCCGCGGCCGCGATCAGCGCGTGCAGCGCGAGCACCGAGGAGGCCGCGCCGAGGAGGAACTCGCGCCACTGAAGGCCGCTGCCTTCGGCTTCGGCTCTCGCCCATTCTCCAAGCTGGGCGTCTCCGAGCAGCGGTGTGGCGTGCATGCGGATCTGGGCCTGCGCGCCGCGTGCCGCGCATCGCCGTGCGACCGGCGCGATCGCCTCGCTCGCGGGAAGCCGCGCGATCGCGAGTCGCACGGTGCTTGCGAGCTCTTGCAGGTACCCGTCTGCGGCCCGCGCGTCTCGATCGTCTCCGGGGAGCTCCGCGCTCGGGTCGATCGCGCCCATGAACGTCGCATACAGACGGTTCCCCTCGCCCAGCGGGTCCTCGTGCGGGCGCTCGGTCAGCCCGTCGAGGTAGTCGAACAGCAGCTCCAGAGCGACTATCGCGCGCACCGCGTGCTTGCGGTTGGCCCGCGGCGCGAGCGTCGCCGCTATCGCCGCCGCCTCGGCGTTGAACCCCTCGGTGGCCAGCTTCTCCAGTGCCAGGGTGCGCAGCTCGGGGTCCTCGATCGCCTGCGCGCGACGCTCCCAGTGGCGCAGCTGCCTGCGCACCTGGGCCGCGACGGTGAACCAGTAGCGCGCGTTTGCGAGCGCGAGCGCCACGAGCGCCCGAGCCGTCAGCCGACGATCGCTTGCAACGCGCGTCGAAGCGGTCCGCCCCGCGGCGCTCACCGGATGATCCGATTGCGTCACAGCCACGATGATCTACTCGTTCGCCAGCGCGAGCACGGGACGCACGCGCGAGGCAAGCCAGCCGGGGATCGCTCCGACCGCCAGGGCGGCGGCCAGCGCGAGCGCGAAGATCTCGAGCGGCCGCGCGCCGGCGGTGGGGCTTGCAAGCGGAAAGCCGGTCACGTGCCGCAGGAAGGCGTCGATCACCAACTGGCCGTACACCCCGGCCAGCGCCCCCGTCGCACAGCCCGCGCTCAGCATCAGCATCGCTTCGATCAGCAGTATGCCCTGCAGGCTGGCGGGCGTGGCTCCGAACAGCCGCAACCCCGCCAGCCCGGCGCGTCGCTGCCACACGCTCGACCCCAGCGCCGCGACCATCGCCACGATCGCGGCGAGCAGCAGCATCGTGGAGATCTGCTGAAGCTGGCCCAGCCCCTGGCTTGCCAGCGCGTCGATCC
>PLYX01000136.1 GCA_003151895.1 Solirubrobacterales bacterium | reverse complement strand
AGGCGCGCGCGAGCGGTGAGCCGATCATGACCGCGTCCGCGCCGAGCGCGATCGCCTTGGAGACGTCGCCGCCGTTGCGCATGCCGCCGTCGGCTATCACCTGGCAGTAGTCGCCGGTCTCGAGCATGTGGGTGGAGCGAGCGTGGGCCACGTCCGCGATGGCTGTGGCCTGCGGGACGCCGATCCCGAGCACGCCGCGAGTGGTGCAGGCGGCGCCCGGTCCCACGCCCACGAGCACGCCGGCGGCGCCGGTGCGCATCAGGTGGAGGCCCGTCTGGTAGGAGGCGCACCCGCCGACAACCACGGGCACGTCCAGCGAGGGAATGAACTCCTTCAGGTTCAGTGGCTCGGAGACGGTGGAGACGTGTTCCCCGGAGACCACGGTGCCCTGGATGACGAGCACGTCCAGTCCCGCCTCGAGCGCGAGTTCGTGGTACTCGAGCACCCGCTGGGGCGTCAGGGAGGCTGCAACGACAACCTTCTGCTCCTTGATCTCGCGAATGCGCTGGGCGATCAGCTCGGGGATGACCGGCTGGCTGTAGATCTCCTGCATCTCGCGCGTGGCCACATCCTTCGGCAGCTTCGCGATCCGCTCGAGCTGTGCGTCAGCGTCCTCGTAGCGGGTGAAGATGCCCTCGAGGTTGAGTACCGCAATGCCCCCGAGCCCTCCCACTATGGCGGCCGTCTCGGGCGATACGACGCCATCCATCGCCGAGGCCATCATCGGGAGCTCGAACTGGTAGGGACCGAGCTTCCAGGAGATGTCGATGTCGTCGGGGTCGCGTGTGCGCCTGGAGGGCACGATCGCGATGTCATCGAAGCCGTATGCGCGGCGACCCTGCTTGCCGCGTCCAATCTCTACTTCCATCGAAGAATCCTCGCAGTCGGTGCGGACGAGGATAGCAACGGTCGCACGGGGCCAAATGCCCTTGGGTATGCTCGATCGAGATGAGCGACGGCACTATCCCCAGCTATGACCCGCAGACGATCGAGGCTCGCCGCCAGCATGCCTGGCATGAGCAGGGCGCCTTCCGGACCCCGGACATAGCCGGCGATCGGCCGCGTAAGTACATAAAGCCCTCGGCGCCGTTCACCTCGGGGAACATCCACATCGGGCACGTCCGCAGCTATTCGATCGGCGACGCCTATGCCCGCTTCTGCAGGGCGCGCGGCGAGGAGGTGCTGTTCGCGTTCGGCTTCGACTCGTTCGGTCTGCCCGCCGAGCTTGGCGCGATCGCCGGCAAAGAGTCTCCGAGCGCGTGGGTGGATCGCTGTGCGCAGCACATGATCGGCCAGCTGCGGCGACTCGGATTCTCGTTTGACTGGGAGCGCACGTTCATGAGCTCTGACGCGGTTATGTACCGCTGGTCGCAGTGGTTGTTCCTGACTCTGCTGGACGCCGGTTTGGTGTACCGCGGGACCGGAAGCGTCGACTGGTGCGATACGTGTCAGACCACGCTCGCGACGATTCAGGTTGAGAATGGCACGTGCTGGCGTTGCCACGACCCCGTCCGGTTGATCCAGCGCCCACAATGGTATTTGCGGATAAGCGCCTACGTCGAGGAGAACGACCGGCGCCTTTCCGAGCTCGCCGCGAGCGGGATGTGGGATGAGAACGCGCTCGCCTCCCAACGCTTCGTGCTCGGCCGTGTGGATGGGGTCGAGCTCGATCTGTGCGCCGAGGACGGGGCCACGCTGACCGTGTTCACCCCCCACTCAGGCGCGCTCGAGCTGGCCCGCTTCGTGGCCATCTCCCCAAAGCACCCGGAGGTCGAGCGGTGGGCGGGGGACGCCGAGGTGCATGAGCGCCTCGAGGAGTTGCGCTCGGGTGGCCTGGAGCGCAGCGCTCGCGAGGCGGATGCGATGCCGCTGATCGACACGGGCCGAACGCTGTCCTCCCCCACCGGCGGCGATCCGTTGCCGGTGATCGTCTCCCCGATGGTGGACGGACGCTTCGGCGCCACCGCCGTGCTGGGGATCCCCGAGCACGACCGCACCGACGCGGTGATCGCCGAGCGCCTGCTTGCGCCCGCGAGGGTGTTCCAGACCCCCCCCGACCAGCCTGCGCCAGAGGGTTCGACGGCGTCGCAGACCGTGCCGAGTCGCGCCGCCGTGCGCTACCGCGCCAACGACTTCACGATCTCAAGACAACGTTCTTGGGGCACGCCGATCCCGATCGTGTACTGCGAGAAGTGCGGGACGGCGCCGGTCCCGCGCGAGCAGCTGCCCGTGATCCTGCCGCTCGACGTGAAGCCGACGGGCGCCGGCAACCCGCTGGCCGAGCGAGCCGACTTCGTCGAGACCACCTGCCCTGAGTGCGGCGGGAGCGCGAGACGAGAGACGGACACACTGGACTGTCACTTCGATGCCCTATGGCTGTGGATCCCCGTGTGCGTGCCCTCACGGGAGCGCGAGCAGACGTTGGAGCACATCCTCGCACTCGAGGATCTGCGCGCGTGGCTGCCGTCGGAGCGAGTGGTGGCGGGCTCGGACAGCGGCAACTTCGTGTTCGACCAGCGCACCGTGACGAAGGCGTTGCGCGACATCGGCCCGCTCGAGTTCCTCGAGGACGGCGAGCCCTTCGCGGGCTGCCTGTTCCACGAGATGGTGATCTCCGACGGGCGCAAGATGAGCAAGCACCTCGGCAACGTGGTCGATCCGGACGAGCTGATCGAGCGTCATGGGGCCGACACGATCCGGCTGGCCGTGCTCTATGCCGCACGGCCTCAGCGATCTTTGAACTGGAGCGACAGCGCGGTGCAGCGCTGCCGGCGGTTCCTCAAACAGCTGTGGGACTACTCGCAGGCCCGCTTCGCCCTCGATTCCGCGGCTGCAACCGAGTCGGGCGGCGCGAACGGATCGTCCGCGGAGGCCGAGCAGACCGCGACGGAGATGGGCGCCGACAAGACCGAGCACCTGCGCAAGCGGCTCGAGCAATGGTGTGAGACCGCTGTCGAGAAGATCACCGAGGACCTAGGAGAGCTCGAGATGCACAGCGCTGTACGCAACGTGATGCGGTTGTTCGACCGGATCCGCGACTACGAGAAGCGTGTGATCGCAAAGCGCGGGTCGCTGTGTGCGGAGGATCGCGAGGCGTTGATCGCCGCGCTTGCAATGCTGGCTCGCGTGCTGATCCCGTTCGCCCCGCACATCGCGGAGGAGCTGCTGATCGCGTCGCTGCCGCCCGGGACGAGTGAGATCGACACGTCATGGCCCGCGGGAGAGCTCGTTTCACGATGACCATCACACCGTTTACCATCGAACTTGAAAGGAAGGGGTGAGACCGGATGAGCACTGCGGGAGATCGCACAGAGGAGAATGAGACGACGCGCTCGTGCGTGACGGAACTGGTGTGTCAGAAATGTGACGTGAAGTTGCCGATCACCGACATGGAGGCGTTCTGCCCAACTTGCGGCAAGTGCCTCGACGTCGCCTACGACTACGACCTCGCGGCGAGTCGCCTGCGGGAGCTGCCGATGTCGGAGCGTCCCGAGAACATCTGGCGATTGTCGGAGCTGCTGCCGATCCGCGGCTCGCACGCACAGGCACAGGTGGGCCAGTTCTCCGGCTTGACCCCCCTGATCCCGGCGAACCGCTTGGGAGCCGAGCTGGGTTTGAGAAAACTGTATGTGAAGGACGACAGCACGTGTCGTCCGAGCCTCTCCTACAAGGACAGGGTGGTGGCGACCGCGATCGCGCGCCTGCTCGAGCTCGGCAAGAGCGAGATCGGATGCGTGTCGACCGGCAACGTGGGCACAGCGGTGGCGTCGCTCGCGGCGAAGGCGGGAGTGACTCCGTACGTGTTCTACCCCAACCGCTTGGAGCAGACCAAGGCGCGCGCTTGCCGCGCGCTCGGCGCGAGGGTGTGCCAGGTGTCGGGCAATTACGACGAAGCCAACCGCGAGTGCCGCAAGGTGGCGGCGGCGAGCGGGCTGGAGTTCGCGAACATCACATTGCGCCCGTTCTACGCGGAGGGCGCCAAGACGATGGCTTTCGAGATCGTCGAGCAGCTCGGTTGGAACGCGCCGGATCACATCGTCTCCGCGACTGCCGGCGGGACGCTGTCCTCGCGCCTGCACAAGGGACTCGTCGAGTTGGAAACAGTGGGCTTGGCGCAGACGAAGTCCACGAAGATGCACATCGCCCAGCCGGACGGGTGCTCGCCGATAGCGAGCGCCATCATCGCCCACGAGTCGGAGATTCACCCGTGCACGCCGACCACGGCTGCTCACTCGCTGGCGATCGGCTCCCCGGGCGACGGTTACCTGGTGATCGAGGCGGTGCGCTCGCGCGGCGGGAGCGCCGCGTCGGCAAGCGACGAGGAGATCTTCGCGGGCATCGACCTGCTCGCCGTCACGGAGGGGATCTTGACCGAGCCGGCCGGCGGCACGACGGTTGCGGTGCTGAAGAAGCTGGCCGAGGCGGGCGAACTCGACCCCGATGCTGTGGTGGTGGCGATCATCACGGGTAACGGACTGAAGACGCTCGACGACCACCCCCCGAAGCCGTGGCCCTCGATGGTGGAGTGCGACTCTGAGTCGATGCTGTCGGTGCTGAGCGACTTCCAACACGAGCAGGCGGCCTCCGCGGCCCAGCCGCTGCCCGCTTAAACGCCAACCTGCCGAAGCCCCGCCCCCGACAGGGGCGTCAGTGACCGGCGGCCGCTGTGTCGGCGAGGACCAGCGCTTGGCCCGACTCGACACGTCCGGCCGGGATCGAATCGTCTCCTTCGCGCAGGCGACGGAGCGCGTCGAGCTTGTCAGAGCCGGTGACGAGCCAGAGCAGCGCTCGCGCTCGGTCGATGACCGGGTAGGTGATGGTCATGCGGCGATGGCCCATATAGGTCCGGGTGAGGGCAACGTCGCGGTCGGCGACGTCGAGCACAGGATCGCCGGGAACCAGCGACGCCGTGTGACCGTCGGGGCCGAGGCCGAGATGGATCAGGTCGAAGCGGTCGGGCAACGAGCGTGCGTAGAGGTCTGCTGCGCCGTCGAGATCGGCGTCCTCGACGGGCATCGCCCGAACACAGCTGAGCGCGGAGGCCGGAAGGCTCTCCTGCAGGTGGGTGAGGTTGCGGTTCGGGTCACCCGCGGGGGCCACGCGCTCGTCGACCTGGTAGATCGCGGTTTGACTCCAGGGGAAGTCTTCGCGCGCCAGCTCGGCGAACATGGCCCAGGGCGTGCGACCGCCGCTGACGGCGAACGTGAACGCGCCGCGCTCCGCCACCGCGGTGCATGCGTGCTCGGCCACGACCTCCGCGGCGCGTTGCGCCACGGCAGCCGGGTCGCGGAAAATCTCGATCCGCGGAGTGTCGATCACGAGCCGCGGCGCATCGCCCGGTAGCGGCGGATGAGCGTGTTGGTGGAGCTGTCGTGGTACAGCGACGGCTCCACGTCGCTTTCGAGCTCCGGGATGATGCGCTTGGCGAGCGCCTTGCCGAGCTCCACACCCCACTGATCGAACGAGTCGATGCTCCAGATGGCGCCTTGCGTGAAGACGCTGTGCTCGTAGAGGGCCACAAGCGCTCCGAGCGCATGGGGGGTGAGCTGCTCGGCGAGCAGCACGTTCGTCGGCCGGTTTCCCTCCATCACGCGGTGGGGGACGACGGCGTCGGGGGCGCCCTCGGCGCGCACCTCCTCGGCCGTCCTGCCGAACGCGAGCGCCTCGGCTTGCGCGAAGACGTTGGACATGAGCAGGTCGTGGTGATTGCGCAAAGGGTTGAGCGTGCGCGCGAAGCCGATCAGGTCCACTGGAATGAGCTGGGTGCCCTGATGGATGAGTTGATAGAAGGAGTGCTGGCCGTTCGTGCCCGGCTCGCCCCAGTAGATCGACCCCGTCTCATAATCGACAGGCAAGCCGTCGAGGGTGACGTGCTTGCCGTTGGACTCCATCGCGAGTTGTTGCAGGTAGGCGGGAAAGCGCTTGAGGTACTGGCTGTAGGGCATGACCCCGACGGACTGCGACCCGAAGAAGTTGCGGTACCAAACCGCGAGCAACCCCATCAGCACGGGCAGGTTGCGCTCGAAGGGGGTGGTGCGAAAGTGCTCGTCCATCGCGTGGAAGCCGGCGAGCAGCTCGTGGAAGCGGGCCGGTCCGACCGCGAGCATCGTGGAGAGGCCGATCGCGGAGTCCATCGAGTAGCGCCCCCCGACCCAGTCCCAGAAGCCGAACATGTTGTCAGTGTCGATGCCGAACTCGGCGACCGCTTGGGCGTTGGTGGAGACGGCGACGAAGTGCTTGGCGACCGCCGCCTCGTCGCCGAGCGCGGCGAGCGACCACTGACGCGCCGAGCGGGCGTTGGTCATCGTCTCGAGCGTCGTGAAGGTCTTCGATGAGACGATGAAGAGCGTCTGGGCGGGGTCGAGGTCGCGGGTGGCCTCCACGAAGTCGGTGGCGTCCACGTTCGAGACGAACCGGAAGGTCATCTCACGGCGGGTGTAGTGGCGCAGTCCCTCATAGGCCATCACCGGTCCGAGATCGGATCCGCCGATGCCGATGTTGACGACGCTTGAGATCGGCTTGCCGGTGTGACCGGTCCACTCGCCGGAACGGACTTGGTCGCTGAAGGCGGCCATGCGGTCGAGCACCGCGTGAACCTCGCGCACCACGTCGACACCGTCGAGCGGGAGCGAGGCGCCGCGGGGCATGCGCAGAGCGATGTGCAGGACGGGTCGGTCCTCGGAGACGTTGATGCGCTCGCCGGCGAACATCGCCTCCATGCGCGCTGAGAGCCCGGACTGCTCGGCGAGGTCCATGAGTAGGCGAACGGTCTCGTCGGTGATCCGGTTCTTGGAGTAGTCGAGGTAGAGGCCGGCGCCCTCCGCTGTCAGCCGCTCTCCACGTGTGGGGTCGGCCGCGAACAGCTCGCGTAGGGACATGGCGGCGACCGCGCGGTGGTGGTGGGTCAGCTCGCCCCAGGCAGGACGCTCGGTCAGTGAGGGTTTTGATTTTTGGTTCCTACTCATGTCGTCACGACTCTGTCGGGAAGCCCCTCGCGGCGGGCGGCGGCGGCGCAATGATCGCCGCAGAAGTAGAAGGTCTGTCCCCCCACCTCCATGCGGATCGCCTTGGCCTTGTCGACCTTCATACCGCACACCGGGTCGGTGGCGCCGCGACGCATCGTGAGGGCGAACAGCGCGGTGAAGACGACGGCGCCGAGGATGTTGGTGAACAGCTTGTAGTCGACCTTCACCTGACTGAAGATGTCCGCGCGCGTCGGGCGCACGTGTGGGATGAGCCCGGCGGCGCTGAACAGGCCATCCACGAGCAGCGCCGCGAGGACCATGGTGACGAACATCAGGGCGACGATGCGCAGCGTGAAGGGGACGCCGTAGTACTTGCGGTAGATCAACACGATCGGCACGACGATCAGGTCGGCGAAGATGAACGAGATCACCCCCGCGAAGCCGATCCCGCCCGACCAGAGGACTGCCGCCAAGGGGATGTTCCCCACCGAGCAGACGAAGCTGAACACGGCGATCAGCGGTCCCACGATCGCGTTCTCGATCAGCCTGAGGCCCGCGGGGGCGTCGGTGATGAAGAGCGCATTGAAGAAGCTGTTGTCGAGCTGCCCGACGAACCCGGCGAGCAGGAAGCCGAGGGCGATCTCCTTGTAGAGCATCGTCCAGTCGTTGCGGAAGTTGTGGGCCACGTCCGACCATGCGGAGACGGAGGTGAGCCGCTCCCGGATGCCCATGTGTCCGGCGGCGGAGTGATGCTGATGTCCGGTGTCGGCCTGTAGGGCGTGCTCGCGGGCCTGCTCCTCCAGGCGCTTTGAGACAAACAGCCGCAGCAGCACGCTCATCACCACGATGAGGATCAGGCCGCCGACGAACTCGGCGAGCGTGAACTGCCAGCCGAGCAGCACCCACATGACGATGCCCAACTCGATCACGAGGTTGGTGGAGGCGAACTGAAAAGCCAGCGCCGACGCTGCCGAGGAGCCCTTCTGAAACAGGCTCTTTGCAATCGCTATCGCCGCGTAGGAGCATGAGGAGGACGCGGCGCCAAGCCCCGTCGCAACCGCCACCGGTCGGGCGCCTGAGCCACCGAGCGCCCGCTCGATCCGCTCGCGGGGGACCCATGCCTGCACGATCGCGGAGATCGCAAAGCCGAGCACCAGCGCCCACCACACGGCCCACGCCATCAGGAAGGCGTCCTTGAAACCGTCGGCGATGGTGGTCAGCACGCTGCTCACAATAGGAAAGCTCGGCCGGAGCGGGGCTGTGCCGGCAGTCCGTCAACCCCTACTGCTCAAGATGCTCTGGTGTCGCGCATCGTCCAGCAGCGCCGGCGTTAGCGTGCCGAGACGCGCAGCAGCACGGCGCCGTCGCCTGGCACCTCGACGCTGATCGAGCCGCCGGTGGAGCGTGTGGTGTGCGTCCAGACGTTGCGCAGCGAGTAGCTAGAGGCCAGCGGCAGACCGACGGCGCTCGCGCTGCTCGTGATCCGCGTGGCGCTTGCGCCGCGGTTGAGCAGCGCCACCGCGCGGGAGCCGTCGATCAGCGGCTTGACCCACACCTGTGCGTTGGCGGTTGATGACAGCAGCGTGCCCTGGACACCGCCGGGGTCCTGGTCGATGGCGATCACTTCGCTGTTCTGCACCGCTGCGAGGCTCGCCGCACTGATCTTGGTGAGATCGTCGCTGATCATCAGCGGCGCCGCGAGCATCGCCCACATGCTGAGCTGGCTGCGAAACTGGGCGGCGGACATGCCCTGGTCGGGGGCGAGGTAGTCGGGGTCGTTCCAGTGGCCCGGCCCGGCCGCCTGCGGCGCTGCGGCGTCGGCGTCCATGTTGCGCAGAACGTCGGTGAACGGCACGTTGCCGGGGAAGCCCACGTCGGTGTTGGTGCGCCAGCTGTTGCCGACGCTCGGGCCGAATCCATAGGAGGTGAAGGCCGATTCATCCAGCGCGGGGCGCCCTTCGCCGTACTGTTCGGGCTGCAGGTAGTCGCAGATCGACAGCAGCATTGGCCGGTGGCTCGAGTTGGCCTCGGTCGCCGCGTGAAATTCGGAGTATGCGGTCGCCGGGTTGAGGTGATATTCCTCGCCGCCGCAGAAGTCGACCTTGACAGCATCGAAGCCCCACGCCGCAAACGTGTTCACGTCCTGCTGGTAGTGGCCGTAGCTGCCCTGTCCGCCGCCGCCGCAGCCGTTCGGTCCCGCGTCGGTGTAGAGACCGACGCGCAGCCCCGCCGCGTGCAGGGTGCGCGTCAGCCACGCAAGGCCGTGGGGCCACTGCTTGGGGTTGACGGTGATTTCGCCGTTCGAGTTGCGGGTCCCGTGCCACCAGCCGACGTCGAGCCATACGTAACGGTATCCCCGCCGCTGGAGGCCCAGGGAGATGAGCTCGCTCGCCTGCCGCAGGACGGTCGACTCGCTGTAGCGACCGCCAAAGGCGAAGTAGGTGTCCCAGCCCATGTATGGGGTCCCCGCCAGCGTGCTCGCCGCCGCCGTGCTCGCGTGCCCGCCCGCGCGTGCGCCCGCGAAGTGCGCTTGCGGGCGTGCGTCCGCCCGCTGCGCCCGAGCCGCGGCCGGCTGCCCCGTGGCGAGCGCCAGCGCGACGACAAGCAGCCCCGCCGCCCGGCTCGGACGGCTAACGGCGACGGGCAGCATGGGTGGATGCGCCGCGAGGGGACGAGCTGAGTGCGACGAGCTGCTGGGCGAGCTGCGCTTCGATCACGCCGATCACGGTTCCGCTCACGTACACGTACGCGGTGAAGCGCCGCATGGCGGCGAGTAGGCGTCTGCCGGTCGCGTTGAGGGCGGCGACGACCGTTCTGTGCGTTCCCCGTGCGAGATGCACGCGGACGCTTGCGAGCGTGACCGTCCGGTGGCGGACGGCTGCGGCGCTCTTGTGGGCGCTGCGCTTCGATCGCGCCGCGATCGCCACGATGCGACCCCCGCTGAGAGTCTCGACGACCGTGAGGCGCAGCACGACCTCGCAGCCGCCGCTCGCCTGCGTGGAGCAGACGATCGGCACTCTCAGCTGCCCGCTCCTGAACGCAGCCTTGCCGACCGAAGTCTCGCCGGCGGACGCCGGCACGCCGCCGACGGGGATCGTCACGAACGCGCTCTTCGCCGTGAAGCTGCCACCGCCGTCGGTTGCCGTGACCTGGCATTGGAGGTGGTGGCCGGTGTCCTGGCCTTTGACGCCGTAGCTCGACCCGGTGGCCCCCGCGATCGGGATCAGGTCCCGCAGCCACGCGTATGTCAGCTGCGCCGATGCGCCCGCGGGCAGGCCCGGATGGCATGTGAGCGTCTGGCCGCTTGCGGGCGTGCCGGTGATCGATGGGTTGGGGTGCACGAGCGGCACCTGCGAGGAGGTGGCCGTCGTAAACGCCTCGTCGGCGCCGATCCCGGCTCCCTGCGGGCTGGAAGCACGAATCCGGTAGTGGTAGGCGGTGTTCGGAGAGAGTTCCGTCAGCTGTGCGGAGACATCCTGGACGCCGCCCGTCGCCGCGGGCAGCACCGAGCACGGCAGCGATTGGTTATAGGCCCCGCCCGCCCCGCCGGTGCCGTATTCGAACCGGCACGCGCCGAGCACCGCGTCGTTCGGATCGACGGCGCCCGCGAGGGTCGCGCTCGCGGCGGTCACTTCCGTCGGTGTGAGCGTTGTGGCCCCCGGCGCCGGAACCCGCGCTGCGAGCGAGCGCCCGGCCGTGTCGACTGCCATGCAGAGGCCGCCGGGCAGGCAGGAGACGCCCGCGAGGGGCGCCGAGTCTGCGCTCGATGCGCTCCAGGCCGGGATCGGCGCGGCCGGATCGTCACTCGCCAGCGCCTCGCCGCGGCCATCCACCGCGACGCACAGGCCCGACGATGCGCAGGAGACGCCGGTGAGGCGTTCGCCGTCGATCGGCGTCAGGCTCCATGTCGCCGCCGAAGCGGCGGGGTCGATGCTCGCGAGCGCGTCGCCGGTGCTGTCGACGGCCACGCACGGGCCCGCCGCCGAGCAGGACACGCCGAGCAGTTCCCCGGGATCGACCCTCTGCGGTGACCAAGCCGCGGCGCCACCCGCGGGGTTCACGCTTGAGAGCACGTTGCCGGTGCTGTCGATAGCCACGCACAGCGTCTGCGAGGAGCACGACACCGCCGTCAGATGGTGTCCGGGATGGCTGCTCGCGAGCGTCCATGCGCCCGATGCTGGGCTCGTGCTCGTCGCCACGTCGCCTTCTTCGTCGACCGCCACGCACAGCGACGCGGTCGGGCACGACACGCCGGTGAGCGCCTTGCCGCCGTTGGGGATCGTTGTCGCCGACCACGCGCCGGAGCCCGGGTCGGGGCTCGCGAACGCGTGTCCATGGCCGTCGACCGCGACGCACAGGCCGCTCGGCGCACACGAGACCGCGGTCAGCGCTTCGCCGTGGTCTATTTCGGCTTCGCTCCAGAAAGGGTTGGAGGAGGTCGGATCGGATGTGCTGAAGGCGTGCCCTTTGTTGTCGACGGCGACGCACAGCGATTCCGACGCGCACGAGACGGCGCTCGGAGTCCTGCCGAAGTCGAACGCCGCGGGCGCCGACCAGCCAAGCGAAGGCGCGGCCTCGGCCGGCGTCGGCGCGAGCGATGCGCCGACGGCGAGCACGACCATCAGCGCCGGCAGCTGGGCTCGCGCGATGCATCTCCCGCGGAGATATCGAGGCTGGGTCTTCCCGGCCGCGACGCGGCGGAGGTGGCGGTGATCCGGACGTTCAGGCGTTCTCGTCATCTCCCACCCATGGCGGTTTGCGCATTGGAGTCCCTGATGGATGCCAACCCGGCGGGCGGCCGGAGGTTGCGGTCTCGCAAGACCGTCCGCCCCTATAGCAGCTCGGCAAGAGCTGCTCGGGCACAAGCACCTCGACTCCACGCAGCGTTACACCCGCGTAAACGCCCACCAGCTACACAGCGCCGTCAAGCGACTGGCGTGGACGAGCACGACCGCAGAGTCTGCTCATCGGGTCAGCGGTGCATAGCGGCGGGAGGATCGCACCACGTCATGCCGGGCTGAGACCGGCTTAGGGTGTCGGTAGCACGCGATAGCCGAAAACGCGTTCGGCGTCCCTAACGAGAGCATCGGGAATGGCCCCGCTGACAGCTGGCCACTGCCGATCGGCAGGGTCAGGGATCCCGGCTTGGGCAAATAGCGCGACGCCATAGAGCTTCTGGGCGGGGTCGTGGCGGACGAAATAGCGGACCCCATCGAACCCGGCTTCCAAGGCATGCACGGCGAACCTTTGGCTCTCGTCAAACTGCTCGCCCGCGCCGAGTGACGCAGTGACTCCGAAGCTCAGCGCCCGGCGGGCGGTGATGTCGGCAAGGCGCAGGTCGCGTTTCAATGCGACGGCCAACAACGACCGCTCCGCGATCTCGACCTCCGGAAGTAGCTGGCGCCTGCGGAAGACCTCTACCCAGGCACCCAGCGCGCCCTCCGCGAGATAACAGGCGCCCGTACCAGTGCCCACAGGATCGAAGCGACCGTCGCCCGCGGAGGAGAACCACCAAGAGGCACGTGCTGACTTGTGGATGCGATAGATGGTCCGCTCGCCCCGCAGCGTTCGCCGCGGGAAGCCCTTCAGGCTCACTGGTCCAGTCGTGCTGCGTCCTGGCGGGCGACTCGGGCGAGGTCCGCGTCGTCCCGCCCGCCGCGCGCCCACGCCACCGGCGAAAGACCGTTGAGCGCGTCATCGTCTGGTGCGACGCACCACGAAGCGGCGGTCCACGGGCTGATCGCCGCGTCGGCTACCGTCCAGAACGCAGCGACCAGCGACCCGAGCGGCTGGCCGTCGTGAAACTGAAAAGCCGGATACTGGCGGTGGCCGGCGCTGTCGGACAGCGCGATCAGCCGCTTGGAGCGCAGCAGCTCGTCGACACGCTGACGCGAGACGCCGAGCAGTTCGCGCACCTCGGCGGTGCCCAGCAGCGGCCCGAGCTCGTTCTCCCACGCCTGACTCGCGGCAGCCAGTAGCCCGCCGCGGCGGGCGGCCTCGACGCTCAGGCTACGGTCTGCTCCGAGAAGCTCACCCACCGTCTGCACGAACGCGATAACGGCCTCCTCAGAGAGATGAAACTGTGAGGCGAGCTCGGCGACCGTGATGCCCGGCTTCTCCCTGACCATTTCGAGAATGACCTTGGTGCGCTCCACGTCGGACGTAGCCTCGCGCAGCGCCGCCTCGGCACGATCTAGCGCCTCGAAAACCTCAGGACGGTCCTTGACGGCCATGACGCTAGAATACCACAGGTCGTCATACGATGCAAGAACGTCAAGGATGGAGCCTCACCGTAGCCGCGGTCAATTGGCGCTTGCAAGCATCCGAAGGATCTGGTATTTCATGCTGTGCGGCACGGAGCGTTGCCGGGGTTTTCCCGGGCGCCCGCGCCGAGCGATCCCATAGAAATCGCCCCGCGACATTCGGTCAGAACCCTTAGCGTGACGAGAACCCAGCTACTGACCACATAGAAAAGCCCCGCGTTAGCGGGGCTTTTC
>PLYX01000055.1 GCA_003151895.1 Solirubrobacterales bacterium | reverse complement strand
AGTTTTCAAAGACCGTCGTAGCCTCACTGAGAGGACTTCTCATAAGAGGAGACCGTTCGGCCCACGCCCTGGGGCGCCTGCGGGCCGACCGCACAGTATAGCGCTCTCCCCTGCACCGTGATGGGCCATAGCCCACCGTCTCGGTCGCAGAGCCGAGCTGCTGTGTCCCGGATGATAGGGCATCGTGTGGACGGGCGGCGCCGTGCGCGCCGCGGCGACCCGGCCGGCGCGACCCAGCCCAGTTGCCTCAGCCCACTCGCAGCCTGCGAAAGCGGCGCTTGCCCACACGCAACACCGCGCCGTCCAGGCGCTCCGGCGCGAGGTCGTGCTCGCCGGCCGCGAGCGCCTGCTCGTCGAGCGACACCCCACCCTGATCGATCAGGCGTCGCGCCTCCGAGCGCGAGATGTCGAATGCCTCCGCCATCAGCCCGGGCATGTGCACGACGCCGTTCTCGGCCTCGAACACGAGCTCGTCGATCTGCTCGGGGGCTCCCCGCTGCACGAACACGCGGTCGAACCGCCGCTCAGCCTCCATGGCGGCGCCGGGCGAATGCAGCCACGCCACGATCTCGCGTGCGAGCGCGCGCTTGGCCTCGCGCGGCGGGAGATCGCGGTCGAGCTCGCGGCCGAGCAGCAGCCTGTAGTACTCCCCCATCGCCTCGTCGGGGATGCTCATCGTCTTGCCATACATCTCCTCGGGCTCGTCGGTGACCCCGATGTGGTTGCCGAGCGACTTCGACATCTTCTTGCGCCCGTCGGTGCCCACGAGGATCGGCACCGTGAGGATCGCCTGCTCGGGCTGCCCGTAGGCTCGCTGCACGTCGCGGCCGAGCAGCAGGTTGAACTTCTGGTCGGTCCCCCCCAGCTCCAGGTCCGCGCGAACCGCCACAGAGTCATACGCCTGCAGCAGCGGGTAGAGCAGCTCGAGCATCGAGATCGGCTCCGAGGCTCCCCAGCGCCGCGCGAAGTCGTCGCGCTCGAGCAACTGCGCCACGGTTGTGGTGCGCACGAGCGCCAGCATCTGCGCCATCCCCATCTCCAGCCACTCGCCGTTGCGCCGCACCTCCAGCCGCTCGGGGCTCTCGTCGAGGATCTTCAGCGCCTGCTCCTGGAACGTGGCGGCGTTCGCCTCGATCTCCGCCTCGGAGAGCATCGGGCGCAGCGTCGAGCGCCCCGACGGGTCCCCCACGCGCGCCGTGTAGTCGCCGATGATCAACACCACCAGATGACCGGCGTCCTGGAACTCGCGCAGCTTGCGCAGCACCACCGCGTGGCCGAGGTGGATGTCCGGCGCCGTCGGGTCGATCCCGAGCTTCACACGCAGCGGGCGGCCCTGGGCGGCGGCGCTTGCGAGCGTCTCCGCGAGCGCCCCGGAGGGAAGGCTGTCCACGGCATTGGCACTCAACCGCGCCGCTATGTCGAAGGCACTGGGCATGGGGGCCAATGCTAGACTCTCGCCTCCCGGTGGAGCTAGCCGCATCGCCTGCCCGCGGCCGGCCGCGCTTGAAGAGGCTTCGTTTCCTTTCGATCCTCTTCGCCGTCCTGCTGCTTGGCCTCATCTCCTTTGTGTTCGGCATGTTCATGGCCGTCGCATCCACCCTGCCTTCGCTCGACAACCGCGCCGAGTTCGACAACGCCCGCAACTCGGTGTTGCTCGACGACCAGGGGCGCCAGCTCGGCGTGCTCAGCCGCCAGAACCAGATCCTCGTGACGCCCAGCCAGGTCCCGGCGATCGTCAAGGAGGCGGTGATCGCGATCGAGGACAAGCGCTTCGCCAGCAACAGCGGCATCGACATCCGCGGGATCGCGCGCGCGTTCTTCCAGGACGTTCTGCACAAAGGCAACGTCCAGGGGGCCTCCACGATCGAGCAGCAGTTCGTCAAGAACGCCCTGCAGGCCCAGGCGCACCGCACGCTCTTCGAGAAGCTTCGCGAGGCGGCGCTCGCCTACCAGCTGGCGCACAGGTGGTCGAAGGAAAAGATCCTCATCGAGTACCTCAACACGATCTACTTTGGCAACGGCGCCTACGGGATCGAGTCGGCGGCGCGCACCTACTTCGGCTCGGACCCCAACCATCTCGGCTGCGGCACGCTGGGCCACAAGCTGTGCGTCGAAGAGCTCGAACCATGGGAGGCGGCGCTGCTCGCAGGCGTCATCCAGTCGCCCACCTTCTACAACCCGGTCACCAATCCCGAAGCGGCGCGCGCGCGACGCAACCTGGTGCTCGCCCAGATGCTCCAACAGGGCTACCTCCGGCGCGCCGACTACGAAGTGAGCGTCAAACAAGCGCTGCCGGCCCCGAAGGACATCCAGCCGCCCCATCAGACGCTCGTGGAAGGCGTGGACGCCGGCTACTTCGTCAGCTGGGTCACCCAACAGCTGATCGAACGCTACGAACCCACACGCGTGTTCGACGGCGGCCTGCGCGTCAAGACGACGCTCGACCTCGATCTGCAGCGCGCCGCCGAACAGGCTGTCGACGGCTACCTCCCAGGCCCCGAAGGCCCCACCGCGGCGCTCGTGGCGATCGAAAACTCGACGGGCGACGTGCGCGCGATGGTCGGCGGGCGCAACTTCCAGGCAAGCCCGTTCAACCTCGCCACGGAGGGTGAGCGACAGCCCGGGTCCTCATTCAAGGCGTTCGACCTCGCGGCTGCGCTCGAGGACGGCATCTCGCCCGAATCGGTGTGGTCGTCGCGTTTGAAGATCTTCGACGTCCCGGGCACGCACGGCAAGGAACACTTCGTCGTGCACAACGACGAAGGGGCCTACACGGGCTCGAACACGCTCACAGGGGCCACCGCGTTCTCCGACAACTCGATCTACGCCGAAGTGGGGCTCAAGGTGACCACGCGCCGGATCGCTCGTCTCGCGCGCGAGATGGGCATCACCACCCCGATCTCCACCAACCCGGCGATGACGATCGGCGGGTTGAACGTGGGCGTGACCCCGCTCGACATGGCCCATGCGTATGAGACGATCGCCCATGGCGGCCAGCGCGTGAGCGGGTCGCTCGCCTCTGACTTCCAGCCCGTCGGCATTCAGGAAGTGGACGCGGGCGGGCGCACGCTCCCCGACGGCCACCACCAGGACCGCAACGGCGTGCTCACCAAGCGCGTGCTGCCCCCGGGCGTGGCGTCCACCGAGACCTCGATGCTCGAGACGGTGCTGCAGTACGGCACCGCCCGGGCCGCGGCGATCGGCGGGTTCGCGGCCGGCAAGACCGGGACGACCTCCAACTTCGGGGATGCCTGGTTTGTCGGGTGGAACAGCAAGTACACGGTGGCCGTGTGGGTCGGCTACCCCGACAAACTCGTGCCGATGACCACCGACTTCAATGGCCAGCCTGTCTTTGGGGGTACCTTCCCCGCGCTTATCTGGCACGACTTCATGCTCTCGGCGCTCCAGGTGGAACACAACCGCACGAGTCGCCTCTCTCCAGCCGCGGGCTCGAAGGCAGGCTCCACCGGCGGCCAGCTCGAAGCGCCCGGGAGCGGCGAAACCGCCGGGACCCCAGCACCCGCCGGGGGCAAGCGCGCGGGCGGCGCGGGCGAAGTCCAGACGGGCGCGCCCGCGACGCACGGAAACGGAAGCGGCGAATCGGCCGGTGGCTCGCCCGGCGCCGTACACAGCCCCGCGGGCGCAGGCCCGGCACCCGCACCCGCGACACCACCCGTCACGCCTGCGCCGGCGACTCCCTCCACGGAAGCAGCCCCGAGTTCCAAATCGGGGGCGGGGACCGGCGCCACCGGCGGTGTCAGCCCAGGCGGTTAGGGTCCGCGTAGGACCTTGGCACCGACCGTGTCAGCCCAGGCGGTTAAGGTCCGCGTGGCCCTTTAGCCGTGCTCGATGATCGCAGTGCCCTGCGGCCGCGGTCGCGACACATGCGCATTGCCGGCCAAGCAGAACCGCCAGCGTAGGTCCACGGCCTTCGTGATGCCGATGCGCGTGCCCACCACCACACGCGGCTGGCCCCGGCGCCCATCCCCCGGGCCGATCACGACCGGACCGTCCAGCAGGCTGGTCCCATTCTGGGTCAGCTCGACCCCGAGCGCTTGCGTGAGCTTGCCCGGCCCCGAGCAGAGGTCTTCTTCGCGTGCGCGCCCGCGGCGCACCCGCATCTCCTCGATCCCCGCGAGCGGTTCCAGCGCCCGTATCAGCACGGCCGCACCCACCCCGGCCGGCTCGCAGACCGCGTTCAGAAGCGCGTGGATGCCGTAGGAGCGGTACACGTATGCGAGGCCCGGCTCGTCGAACAGCGTGCGCGTGCGCGGTGTGACGCCGGCGAACGCGTGGCAGGCGGGCTCGCTCTGGTGGTAGGCCTCGGTCTCGACGATCACTCCCGCGAGCCCTTCGTGTTCGACGACGCACCCGATCAGCTCGCGGGCGACGTTGAGTACGGGCCGGTCGTAAAACTCAACCGGGTACGCCCCGGACGAGCGCAAGGACGACAGCCTCCTGGCCGCAGTGGCATCCGCAGCATCCCGGTTGGCGGCCCCGGCACTCACCCCCACCGACACTCAGCCCCCTGGGGCTCGCTCCAGCTCCGCGTAGGCGCTCTGCAGCTGCTCGCGCACGCGCGGCAGCGCGGTGCCCCCCATCGAGACCTTCGATTCCAGCCACGAGTCACGTGCGAGCACCTTGTAGTACTCGCCTGCACCCTCAGGGGTGTCGCCTGCCTGC
>PLYX01000017.1 GCA_003151895.1 Solirubrobacterales bacterium | reverse complement strand
CGACCCCCAGCTCGGAAAGGGCCTGGAGCTCGATCGAATGGGGCTGCTCGATGTCCTCGGTGGTGGCCCGCTGCTGGTAGTAGGAGCGCGGATAGTTGCCCGCGCCGACGCCGAGCACGGGGTGTTCGCGCCACACCCGCCACGCGACGCGCCAGTAGTCGTAGCGATTGCCCGCGCCGGACAGCAGGCGTGATTGGTTGGCAGAGGACGCGCCGTCGCCGGCGCCAGGTTCAGCGAGCTGGGTGAAAGCGTGCCACTGGTTGCGAACGTCGCGATCGATGCGCTGCGCGGAGCCCGCCGCCACGACCAGCGCGACCACGACAGGGATCGCGAGCAGCCACGATCCAATTGCCCTTGTCCGCGCGGCCCACGGACGTCGGGAGACGATCAGCTCCCATCCCAGCGTGAGCAACCCCCAGGCCAGGCCCGCGCCGGCGCCGGCGAGCAACACGGCACGACCGGCGACATGGCCGGCTTCTACGGACACCGATCCCCCTGAGGCGTGTTCGTAGACGCGCAGCAGATCGGGCGCGCCGAGCGCCACCGCGCCCGCCACCACCAGTAATCCGTAGAGCCGGCGGGTACGGCCGGGGACAATCGCCACCACGGCCACCAGGGCGACGAGCATAGCCAGCGCGGTGCCGCGCGACTGCGACAGGATCGCCAGGCAGGCCATCAGGGTGGCCATACCGCCCGCCGCCCCCGCCACCAGCGCCCGCCGGGCCTCGGCGACGGCAAAGCACAGCCAGAAGCCGATGACGAACAGGCACCCCTCGCCGTTGATGTAGCCCAGGGGGGAGTTCAGGCGGCCTCCGAGGAAGAGCGCCCCCGGGTCGGAGCCGAGCAGCCGCGCAAGCACCGACAGCGCCACGGCTCCCACCCCGAGCGTCGCGGCGCCCATCAGCACCGCCGAGCGCCGGTCGCTGCGCAGGAGCACCAGCATGAGCAGCAGCAGCGCCCCGTAGGCCAGCCAGCGATTCCCGCTCACCACGGCGTTCTCCACCGATTCCGCCCAGGCGGTGGAGCTCAACGACCAGACGCCCAGGCCAAGCAGACTCCCAAGAGTCAGGGCGGCGGGACCGGAGGGGCGCCTCGGTCGTGCCACCACGCCCATCGCGCAGGCGAGCACGATTCCCAAGC
The DNA here is from genome assembly GCA_003151895.1 of Solirubrobacterales bacterium. GTDB lineage: Bacteria > Actinomycetota > Thermoleophilia > Solirubrobacterales > Solirubrobacteraceae > Palsa-744. The sequence continues at coordinate 47,916 of PLYX01000017.1, read as the reverse complement.
CGACGGGCACCCACACCGAGGTGTCGTAGTAGGCGAAGAAGAACGGGCTCAGGCCGGCTCCTAGGCCGAGCGCGAGTAGGCACGCGAGCGCAGCTGGGGAATGGTCCGATGAGGACCTCAGAAGACCCGCTGAGCCGGGGCCAGGGTCTCCCGCGCCGGCCCCCGCCGGCCCCACCGCGCCGAACTCCTCAACCTGCTGCGTGTCCAGCACCACGATCGCGATCGCCGCCGCAAGCAGGTAGAGGATCGCGCCGATCACGACGAAGGATGTGCCTCCCTGGCTGGCGAGCACGGCTGTCACCGACACCACCGCCTGCAGCGCTCCCAGGGCGAGCGCTACGGCACGGGCACTCGGCAGGAACCTGCGCGCGCGATGGGTGAGGTGGTCCTGTCCGCCTTTGAGGATCGACACGCCTCGACGCCTGCGTGAGACGATCACGAGGCTCGTGTCGAGGGCCGGAATGCCGACGAGCAGGAGGGCCACCAGCAGCGACTGCCAGGCGGCCACCGAGGTGGTGGCGGCGACCATCACCAGCACCGCCACGGCGAAGCCCATGGGCATGCTCCCGCCGTCCCCCAGGAAGATGCGCGCGGGCGGGAACAGGTTTCGCGGGAGGAAGCCCAGGCAGGCGCCGCCCAGCGACGCCGCGCCGATCGCGAGCCAGGCATCTCCGCGCACCACGCCGAGGATGGCCGCCCCGGCGGAGACCACGAGCGCCATCGTGCTGGCCGCTCCATCCATGTTGTCGAAGAGGTTGAAGGCGTTGACCACCGCGACGATCCACACGCAGGTGGCGCCAAGATCGACGAGCGCTCCGGCGTGAAGTTGCCAGCCCAGCCCCGAGGCCCACACCATCCAGGCCAGGGCGAGCTCGACCAGAACTCTCCACGCTGGGCGGACGGTCCGGCGGTCGTCGATCGTCCCGACCGCCCACAGGAGCGCAACGCCGCCGACCAGCGGCACGGTGCGGCCCCAGTGTCCAGCGGTCAGGAGCAGCGCGACGATGAACCCAGCCATGACCGCGGCGCCGCCCAGGTAGGGGGTGGGACGGGCATGGCCCTTGTAGCCGATCGGCTTGTCGTAGAACCGCAGCCGATCCGCGACGACGATGGCGTAGGGGGTCGTCGCGTAGACCACCATCGCGGCGACGGCGAAGCCGATCAGCAGGCGCTCAGCGAGGGACACGGAACACTCTCCTCGCTGTCGCAGTTGTCATGTGGTCATGCGCTCATTCGCCGCGCGGGTCCTCGCCGCAGCCGAAGAGTCTCACATACACCGGCGAGAGGCGCTCGACCGAGGCGAGGTATAGATCTACCCCAATCGAGGTATAGATCTACCCCAATCAGTGGTATGCATGCACCGCATAACGCGGTACGCTCACGCGCCCTTCGCCCGCTCGCGCAGGGGTCAAGCGGACGAGCTGAGTGTCGGTGGCGTCCCCACCGTCTCGCCAGGCGTGACGAGGCGGATGCGGCGGTTGCGTTCGGCCTCCTCGACGAGGCGCGGCGCGAAGCCGTGACGCGCGAAAAGGCACAGGAGTGGTGGGGCGCCGTCGGGCGTGAGGTGGGAAGCCAGCGCCGTCAGCTTGCTCATCTCCGAATATGGCATCTCCCCCCTCGTCCACTTGCATGACCCGACGGCGATGACCCGGCGGTCATCATCGACTGCCACCACGTCGAGCTCCCGGTCGATGTCCCGGAGGTCCTTGCCGCGCATCTCACGCACCTTGCCCCACCAGCGGCCGGTCGCGGCGGCGTCGAGCTCCTGTGCGAGCCAGCCCTGGCAGACTTCCTCGAAGGCGGGGGAGGAGACGAACTCGTCGAGCTGGGGCAGGACGCGCCGCTCCAGGTGGCGTTGCGCGCCGCGGGCGTCGATCAGCCGGTCGTAGGAAGGCAGCACGAAGCGAAACCAGAAGCGCAGATAGGGGTCGACGATGCGGTAGAAGCTCTGCCTCGAGCGCTCCGGGTTGGTGACGGTGACCGGGAACGCTCGCTCCACCAGCCACATCCTTTGCAGTGTGTCGAGCATCTGGCTGACACGTGCGGTGCCACCGCGGACGCCCGTGCGCTGTGCGATCTGGGACACACGCGTCTGGCCGGCCGCAATCGCGCGCAGCACCGAGAAATAGCCGGTGGCGTCGGGAAGCTCTTGGTCGAGCAGCAGGCGCGCCTCCTCGTGCAGCAGTCCGTCGCTCATGAGGATGACGTTGAGGATGTTCTCGGGGAGGCTCTGGCGCGGTCTGATCTGCGAGAGGTAGTAGGGCATGTTGCCGAAGACCGCGTATGCCGCGATCCTGTCCTCGGGGCTCCAGCCCGGGAGGAACAGCGCGACGTCCGCCGGGCGGAATGGGCGCAGGCGCAGTTGCCCGGCACGCCGGCCATAGGTTGTGGCGGAGTAGTTGACGACTTCACGCTCGAAGAAGCCGATCTCGCTGCCGCAGAGCACGAGGAAGATGGGCAGCGCCTGGCCACGCTCGCGCCACCAGACATTGATGATCGAGCCGACATCGCCGCTCTGCTTCGCGATGTATTGAAACTCATCGAGCACGACAAGCACAGGCCCGGCCTGCTGCGCCCAGTCGGCCACCGCGTCGAGCGCATCGCGCCACGTCAGCGCAGCCAGAGCCGCGCGTGCGGTGGCCTCGGCCAGGCGCTCCGAGAAGTCGGCGAGCTGGTCCGCCACGGTTCCGCTCGTCGCCTCGTAGTAGAGATGCCTCTTGTTCTGCGCAAAGCGCAGCAGCAGCGCGCTCTTGCCGACGCGCCGGCGCCCCCAGAGGGTGAAGATCTGAGCCTCGCCGCTGTCCCAGCGGCGCTGCAGCCGCTCCAGCTCGTGCGTGCGGTTGTGGAAGGGCCGCTCACGCTCCATATTGGAGGTAGACTAGCACAAGACTAAGTTATGGCCGAATCAGCTTTCTCCAAAAGGTATTGCGCCGGGCAGCGCCCCGACGTGATCGCCACAGGCGTGAAGTTGCCAGCCCAGCCCCGAGGCCCACACCATCCAAGCCAGGGCAAGCTCGACCAGAACCCTCCACGCTGGGCGGATGGTCCGGCGGTCGTCGATTGTCCCGACCGCCCACAGCAACGCAACACCGCCGACCAGCGGGATCGTCTTGCTCCAGTCGCCGGCGGCCACGAGCACCGCGATGACGAAGCCGCCCATCAGCGCCGCCCCGCCCAGATACGGGGTGGGGTGCGCGTGGCCCTTGTAGCCGATCGGCTTGTCGTAGAACCGCAGCCGATCCGCGACGACGATGGCGTAGGGGGTCGTCGCGTAGACCACCATGGCGGCGACGGCGAAGCCGATCAACAGCCGCTCAGCGAGGGACACGAAACGCTCTCCTCGCTGTCGCAGTGGTCATGTGGTCATGCGCTCATTCGCCGCGCGGATCCTCGCCGCGGTCGAAGAATCTCACATATGCCGGCGAGAGGCGCTCGACTGAGGCGAGGCGATACGTGATGCGTCGGTGGCGCTCGTCTTCGGCCACACCGAGTCGAGTTATCGGCCATACCATGGAGTCCCTTCGTCGACTCGCGTATGGCCAATCTGGCGGAGCGTCTGTCGTCTCGCACCGGCCGTGACGTGCAACCTGTGCGGCTCATCGATGCCGAAGGGTCGCCGCCGCTCATGTCCGACGTGCTCTCACGGGGAAGGGTGTTGGTCGATCGCGGAGATCGCTGGCAGGATCTCCAGGCGCAAGCGGAGCGTTGGCGGCGCCTGGCAGACCGCCGGGAACGTTCGGGAATCGAGACGATGGACGATCTCCTACCGGATCGCGAGGTGACCTCGTGACAGCAGCGTCTGCGCGAACTGCGGCGCATGCTCGTCCACGAATACGCGACCGCCACCGCCGAGGAGGTCCACGAGTCGGCACGGATCGTCTCCGACGCCTTCCCGCTCTTCTATAACGCCTACCTGCAGTGGATCCAACACGGGTTCAAGCCCAGGACACCTACCTCGAAGGGGAGTCTGTGACGCCGGACACGACGCCCGCCACGCGGATCCGCGGGATGCTCCGGAAGCAACGGCTCGACCGCCTCCCACAGCTCGTCCCGCACCCGCCAAACCGAGCCCGCCACAAAGCACCTCCCTCGCCGGGTTATGTCACCCAGAAAGTTCGGCCTCCAACGCTAGGGCCTCCTGCAGCACCTCTGAGCGCTCTCGCTCTCGCTCATCGAGCTCATTGATCCGGGCCGACAGGGCTCGCACCTGCTCGATCAGCTCATCCAGGGTGTGAGCTTGCTCGTGCGAGGACCCAGCGCTGGACACCAGTACAACCTAAGCCCGCCGACCCTATAGCGTATGTACGGATGAGTTCGCCCAACCTTGTGCAAAGGCTTCGGGTCGGTTGGTACCGACGGCGGTGGACCTGCGCCAGCGTGACTGGATCTCCGCGGCTGATCTCGCCTGCGATACCCGCCGGGGAGGGCAGCATCCGCTTCGACGGGGCGGTCGCCCTGCTGCGACGAGCGATCTACGCGATCACCAAGGCCTGAGATCGTGTCGTTGGCCGATTGCCGGACGATCGAGCTGCCTGTCGTCGCCGAGCCGCGTGGCAACCTCACGTTCGTCGAGTCCGAGCGCCACATTCCGTTCCCGCTGCGCCGGGTTTACTACCTCTACGACGTGCCAAGCGGCGCCGAGAGGGGCGGCCACGCACACAAGCAGCTGCACCAGCTGCTGATCGCGATCTCCGGAGCGTTCGACGTCCACGTCGACGACGGACGCGAGCGGCGCTCGCACCATCTCAACCGACCCCACAAGGGCCTCTACATCCCGCCTATGGTCTGGCGCGAGATCGACAACTTCTCCGGAGGCTCGGTCTGTCTCGCGCTCGTCTCGGATTTCTACGAAGAGGATGACTACTTTCGCGACTACGCCGAGTTCAAGACGAGCGTCGATGGCTGAGACCGAGATCCCTTTTGTGGATCTCGCGAGCGTCGTCGGCGCCGATCTCGAGATCGCTCGAGCTGTGCTGGAGGTCGTGCAGTCGGGCAGGTACGTGGGAGGAGCGGCCGTCGAAGCGTTCGAGCAGGCCTGGGCGCGGTACTGCGGCTGCGGGCACGCGATCGGTATGGGAAACGGCCTCGACGCGCTCACCCTGATTCTGCGTGCGCACGACATCGGCGCCGGCGACGAGGTGATCGTCCCCTCGTGGACCTTCATCGCAACGTGGCTCGCGGTGACACGCGTCGGGGCGCTCGTCGTCCCGGTCGAGGTCGATCCCGACACGGGCAACATCGATCCGTCGCTGCTGTCCGAGGCGCTCGGGCCGCGCGTGCGAGCGGTGATCTGCGTCCATCTCTACGGACAACCAGCGAACGTCCCGGCGATCCGAGACGCGATCGGAGCGCGCGACGTCGTCCTGATCGAGGACGCAGCCCAGGCGCACGGCGCGACGCTCGCCGGAGCCCGAGCAGGGTCGCTCGCGGACGCCGCCGCGTTCTCTTTTTACCCCTCGAAGAACCTTGGGGCTCTGGGCGACGGAGGCGCGGTCACCTGTGTTAGCTCCGCCATAGCGGCACGCGTCCGCCGACTCGGCAACTACGGTGCCGAAACTAAGTACCACCATCTCGAGGTGGGAGTGAACTCACGGCTGGACGCGCTCCAGGCTGCGGCGCTGCTCGTGCGCCTGCACCGCTTGGACGCCGAGAACGCCCGCCGGCGCGAGATCGCAAGCACCTATACGGCCGAGTTGGTCGACCTCCCCTGGCTCGCGCTGCCGCGAGTGATCGACGGAGCGGACCCGGTGTGGCATCTGTTTGTCGTGCGCTGCGCCGAGCGCGACCAGCTTGCGACGCAACTCGCAAGCGCCGGCATCGAAACCGGCATGCACTACCCGGTGGCCAATCATCGCAGCGGTGCCTACGCCGGCCTCGGACTCGACCTGCCCATCGCCGACACGCTTGCGCAGATTTCGCTCTCGCTGCCAATTGGGCCTCACCTCTCCGACACCGACGTCGCTCACGTGATCGATGCAGTCAGAAGCTTTCGCTGAGGCTCACGTCAAATGCAGCGGTGCGCAGTAAGATCGTCGACCAGGCGCCTCGACACTAGCTGGATCTCTTCGCTGTTCGCGCTCGTGCCGGAAGTCCCACGACCGTCTCTTCCGGAGCGACATCGCGGGTGACCACTGCGCCCGCCCCGACGACGGCTCCCCGTCCGATCACTACACCGGGCAACAGGATCGCGCCGGCACCCACCGTCGCCCCTGCTTCGATCCGAGGGGCGCCCAACGTGCGGTTGGATAGATCTGCCGTGGGCTGGTTGTCATTGGCTGTAGCGACCATCGTCGACACAAATGCACCGTCGGCGATTCTTGTGCCGCCTGTGAGATGTGTGTTGTCCATGACCTTGACATCGTCGCCGATCTTCACGTCGTAATTGAGCGTGACGCATCGGGATACGATGCACCTGGCCCCGATGCGCCCGCCCTCACGGATCGATGCCGAGTCGCCGACAAGCGTCTGGGCACCGATCTCCACGTCGTAGTAGATCGTGGCGTGTGCGCCGATCGAGCAGCCGTCGCCGATCCTCAACTTCCGGGTGAACTCGGGAGTCCTGGCGGTTGCGCCCGCGCCCTTCGGTTCGCGCCCTAGGACCGCCGAGTGCAGAATCTCGACACCAGCCCCGAGGATGACGCTCTCGCCGATTGTCGCATGCGGGTGCAGCACACACCCATCCCCGATCTTCGCATCGGCGCCGACGACAACATGCGGATGAAGAACGCAGAGATCGCCGATCGTCGCGCCCGGGCCGACGATAACGAAGGGTCCGACCGTGCAATCGTGGCCAAGGTCTCCTTCGATCGTGGCGGAGGGATTGACCTCGCCAGAACGCGTCATCAGCGCAGGAAGGTCGTCGGCTGATCTTCTGGGCACGGTCTCACGCAGGCGCCTCCAGATCCCTTTGACCATAGAGCCGGTTCAGCGGCAGCGTACTGCTTGGCCGCCGGTGACCCCGGGTCGGCATGGGCGCCGGGTTCCAGGCCCGTGGCAGCCAGTGCCGGGGCCGCAGGGCCGTTAAGAATGAGCGCCACTGCACGATTCTATGGCAGACACGGGTCCGATGGCGGTGCTCGGCTGTATATTCGGCTGATGATCTTGCGGCGGATGGGGACCGGGGGAACACGGCCGCGGGCTTCGGCGTGGTCGTCACTACGCCCCCTCTTGGGCGATCGACGCAGCTCCATCGTAGGGCTCGCGCTCAGCTCCGTACTTTCCGGTATCACCGAAGCCGCGACCCTCGCGCTTGTCGCGCAGGTCGCCGCTACCCTTGTCGACGGGGCGAAGCGGGTGCATGTGGACGTCGGCCCGCTGCACATGAACGAGGCGATTGGGACTCTTCTCGCGCTCGCGCTCGCGCTCTCCGTCGTTCGTCTCATCCTGCAGGTGCCCATCTCATTGCTGCCGGCGCGAATCGCCGCCCAGGTGCAGGCCCGGCTGCGCGAGAATCTATTCGACGCCTTCACGCGCGCCTCCTGGGCGGTGAAGTCGCGTGACCACGAGGGGCACCTGCAGGATCTCGTAACCAACCAGGTGACGCAGGCGGCCTCGGGGGCGCTGCAGGCGACGGCTCTCCTCGTCGCGTTGCTCACCTTTCTGGTCATGGTCATCTCCGCGCTGGCGCTCAACGTCGCCGTTGCGCTGATAGTCTTGGCGGCGGCCATCGCCCTGTTCGCGCTTCTGCGACCCCTGAACGCACTTGGAGGACGGGTTGCCCGCGCGCTCTCGCAGGCGCAGATGAACTACGCCGGCGAGGTCGGCGAGGCCATCCGGGTCGCCGAGGAGACTGATGTGTTCGGCGTAGCCGCCGTTCAGCGCAGCCAGATCGATCGTCTCGTGGCGAGGACTCGAGACCTGTTCTCTCGGACACAGCTGATCGCAGGCTTGGGCCCGAACGTGTACCAGAGCCTGGTCTACCTGATCCTCGTGGCCGGGCTCGCCGCAGTTTATGAGACGGGCGCGGGCCAGTTCGGATCGCTTGGAGCGGTCGTCCTGCTGCTCGTGCGAGCTGGAGGCTACGGGAGGCAGTTCCAGAGCTCCTATCTAGTCGTTCGCCAGACGCTGCCGTTCGTCGAACGCGTGCAGGATGCCGAGCGCCGTTACCTGGCGAGCTCCCCGTTCGCCGGTGCCGTGCCGCTGACGAGAGTGGAGACGCTCGCCTTCAAGGACGTTTCCTTCGCCTATCTGCCCGACCGTCCGGTGCTGTCCAAAGTGAGCTTCAAAGTGGCCGGCGGCGAGGCGATCGGCATCGTCGGGCCGTCCGGTGCGGGCAAGTCGACACTGGTTCAGATCCTGCTGCGGCTGAGAGCGCCGGACAGCGGTCGCTATCTGGTCAACGGTGATCCCGCCGAGCAGTTCGCGCGGGAGGATTGGCAGCGGCGGGTCGCATGTGTACCCCAGGAACCGCGCCTGCTGCACGCCTCGGTCGCGGACAACATCCGCTTCTTGCGCGACCTCGACGACGCCGCGGTGCAGCGCGCTGCACGGCTCGCTGGCATCCACGAGGACGTCATGGGATGGTCGGACGGCTATGACACAATCGTCGGCCCCCGTGCGGACGCGGTCTCCGGTGGCCAGCAGCAACGAATCTGTCTCGCCCGCGCACTTGCGGCAGAGCCCGAGATACTCGTGCTCGACGAGCCGACGAGCGCACTCGACCCGCACTCTGAGAGGCTCATCCAAGAGTCGCTGGCAGCACTCAAGGGCGAGCTGACGCTGTTTGTCGTCGCTCACCGAATGTCGACGCTGGATATGTGCGAGCGTGTGCTGGTCCTCGTCGATGGGCGACTGGAGGCGTTTGACACCGTGGACCGGCTGCGGCTGGACAGCTCCTACTATCGTTCCGCCTCAGCGCTCGCGGATGGAGTGTCCGTAGCCAAGAGCTGACCATGCTAAAGAGAGACAATCTTGACCATCGCCCAACCGAGCAGCTGTCATCTCGCAGCACCTGCGACTCGCTGACGGATTGTCGCGATAGGTCTTTAGGAGAGGCTCCGCTGGTCTCAATCATGATCGTGACCTACAACCAGGAGCGCTGGGTTGAGGAAGCCATTCACAGCGCGATCAGTCAAGACTATCCCAACCTTGAGGTTATCGTTGCGGATGATGGCTCGAGCGATGGCACGAAATCGATTATCCAGCGCATCGCTGCCAAAAACCCGCGCCGCATAGTCCCTATCCTCGGATCAACAAATGTCGGAGTTACACCCAACTGCAACCGAGGGTTGCGAGCATGCCGTGGCAGATACATCGCATTTGGCGCTGGCGACGACATCCTCCTCCCCGGCAAGATCACGGCACAGGTTGCGTGGCTCGAGGCCGATGCCGGACGGGTGTTGTGTGGGCACGACGTAGAGATGATCGCTGAAGACGGCAAGTTCATGGATTATTACTCGTCCCACTATCGCCTTCGAAGCGGACGGGGCGCCGGAGCGGTAATCAGATCGGGGACCCCGTTTCCCGCGACCTCGGCCATGATCCGCCGCCAGGCGCTTCCCTCTGCCGGATTCGACGAGCGGATCATGATCGTCTCCGACCGGAAGCTGTGGATCGATTGCCTAGCCGAAGGTGGGGAGTACGGCACGATCCCGGGCGTGTATTCGCGCTACCGCGTGTATGAGGGGAGCCTCAGCCAGCGGGTGGCTCGCGATCCTCAGGTGGAGCTGATCGCCTTCGAAGACATGCTCCTTATTCTAAGCAGCGTGGAAGTACGACATCCCACGTACGCGTCCGCCGTGCGGCGGGTACGCAGCGAAATCTACGCGGATCGGTCATGGCAAGCCCTGCGTCGTGGGCAGTTTCCGGAGGCACGACAGCATGCCCGGCGTGCGCTGCGAGAGTCGTTGCGCGGTAGCTGGCTGGCGTGGCTGAGCCTAGCGCTTGCGCACGCTCCACGGTGGTTTGTGAGAGATGTGCGTCGTCCAGGCTCATGGCTCTACCGCCACAGCCGCTACGTACGACATAGGCTCGGGTAGGGATGTCCAACACACAATCTCAATCTCAGCGACAAGCCACCAGCATCCTCGCCGAAGAGAACGACGGAGGTAGGCGATTCGGGTTTGGAGAGAACTGGCGAGACTTCCTCTCGGTCATTGACGAAGAGCGTGTGGCTGAAGCAAGCGCCTCACTATGCAGGATGCTCGGGGAGGACTCGCTCGAGGGTATGAGCTTCCTGGACATTGGTTCCGGTAGCGGCCTGTTCTCGCTCGCCGCAGCCCAGTTGAAGGCAAGTCGTGTCCACTCCTTCGACTTCGATGCCGCCAGCGTCGGCTGCACTCAGGAGCTGAAGCGTCGTTTTCTGCCCGACTGCGAGAGCTGGACGATCGAGCAGGGAAGCGCGCTCGATCGCTCCTACATGGAGTCGCTGGGACCCTTTGACATCGTCTACTCGTGGGGCGTTCTGCACCATACGGGCAATATGATGCGCGCGCTGGAGAATGCGGCGCTACCTGTCACTCCCGGCGGCAGGCTGTTCATCTCCATCTATAACGACCAGGGGCTGCGCAGCCGGATCTGGCGTGCGATCAAGCGGATCTACAATCGGCTACCCGATGGTCTGCGGGCACCCTATGTGGTTTTGGTGATGGCACCCCGGGAGTTCATGAGCGCAGCTCCGGCACTTGTCCGCTTGCGGCCGGGTCGCTATGTGCGCACCTGGACCAAATACAAGCGTGAGCGGGGAATGAGTCGCTGGCACGACCTCGTCGATTGGGTGGGAGGTTATCCCTTCGAGGTCGCCACCCCGGAGTTGGTGTTCGACTTCTACCGCGAGCGCGGCTTTTCACTCGTCCAACTGAAAACCTGCGGCGGCAGCCTCGGCTGTAATCAGTTCGTGCTTGTCAAGTCCACCATTTCCTCCTGAGCCGGGTCCGGCTGGAGCTCCTCACGCGGCTTTGGCGCTCACGGATATCAGAGATGGCGCTGAGCGTGGCATCGCGCATGGCCTCCACGCTAAGTGATCCTTGCGCGAGCCCTCGACCCTTGTCGCCCATCTCCGCGCGTAGCGACGGATCGTCGATGAGGCGTCGCAAGGCGTCTGCGAGGGCTTGATCATCCCCGGGCGCAACAATAATCCCTGCGCCCGAACCGAGCAGACTTCTGACGCCCCCTACATCGCTGGCCACCACGGGGATGCCGTGCGCCATTGCCTCCAACACGGCGTTGGGCATCCCCTCCGAGTAGGAGGGCAGCACGACAAGATCAGCAGCGTCAAGGATGTCGTGGACGTCCGAGCGGCGCCCGAGCATGAACACCCGCTCCTGCAGGTTCGCCGAGGCGATCAAACGCTCGATGCTCTCCCGCTCGGGGCCCTCCCCCACCAGAAGCAGCGACCAGCCACGCGGACGCAGCCGGCGCACCGCCCCCAAGAGCGTCGCATGACCCTTATAGGCCTTCAGGTTGGCTACGCACACGATGGTCAATCGCGCCCCCGCCGGGCGCGCCCGATGCGCCATGCTCCTCACTCCGTTGGGCACGACCCACAAGCGACCACTCAGCACGGGCTCGTGGCGGGCAACCGCGCTTCCCACTGCGAGGCTGTTGACGATGACACCGTGCGAGCAGCGATCGGCGATCCAGCGTAATCCTCGGAAGATCGACCTACTCGGCACATCCACATCGGGCAACGACCGGCGTGCCTGGATCCGGCACGCCCGAGGCACAACAAGGGCGGCAAGCGGCAGGGCGATGCTATAGCCCCAGAAGAGGAAGGCATAGATGGCATCTGGCCGCTCGGCCTTCAATACCCGAGCAAATCGCCATAGGCCATGCGCAAATTTTCCGACGCCGCGGAGGCTGCGAGAACCTTCCAGTTTGAGTGAGATTACCTTGGCGTTAGCAGCATGTACCTCGCTAGCCAGCGGACCCTCGTCGCCTAGACAGATCACTACACATTCTGCATGTTCTGAGTGGGTGGCACGCACGAATTCGACGATCTGGCGCTCGGAGCCCCCTCGCTCAAGGTTGCCGATCACAAGGGCCAACTTCATGCGCCCAAAGCGGCGGCAGACAGCCACCGCTCCCGCCACAACTCGAATGCGAGCAAGCTCCAGACCTGGGGAGCGGCATCCCGTTCGCCGGTAAGATGGTCTCGGCATACTTCGCGCGCCACGCTAAGGTCATACTCTGCCTCCCGACGCCCAAGGACGAGGTCCTCGAGCAGCGGCCGCATCTCGGCGCGTATCCACTCTCCGACGGGCACGCCAAATCCCATCTTTGGACGCTCCACCATATGCTCAGGAAGGCGCAGCTTCAGGGCGGCCTTCAACAGCGGCTTGCGGCCCGGCGCAGCCTCGGCCAGAGCAGCAGACCTCATCGCGATCTCCACGACGGTCGGATCGAGGAGGGGATTGCGCACCTCGAGACTGACCGACATCGAGGCGCGATCCACCTTCTGGAGGATGTCGTCGATCAGGTACGTACGAGCGTCGCAGCGCATCATCCGCTCGACCGGTCCGCCGCCGCCCGCCGCGAACGCACCATTGAACGACGCCGACCCCGTGATCTCCGGCATGAGGCAGCGCAGCTCGCGAGTCTTCCAGATCGACACGCGCTCCCGATAGATCTCGCCGGTCGATCCGGTCGCCGCGAGGTCGGAGAACAGCCGCACGCGGCGACTGAACACCCCGCGCGATGGTAGGACCTGTAGGACGCGCGCGGCGGTCGCGGGCGTCACGGACGCAAGCCGGAGCAGGCGGGGGACCCGGTAGCGGGTGTAGCCTCCGAACAGCTCGTCGCCACCGTCACCCGACAGTGCGACGGTCACCCGCTGGTGCGCGAGACGGGCGACAGCCATCGTGGGTATGGCCGAGCTATCGGCGAACGGCTCGTCATACGCCTCGCTGAGATGAGGCACGATCGCCATCGCCTCGCTGGGCTCGAGTCGAAGATGGGTGTGATCGGTCTTGAGGTGCTTGGCGACTGCGAGTGCGTACCGGGACTCGTCGAAGCGGGGATCCTGGAAGCCGATCGAGAACGTGCGCACATCTGCGCTTGCGTCACACATGCATGCCACGACCAGGCTCGAATCGATGCCCCCCGACAGAAAGGCGCCGACGGGAACATCGGCAATGAGCCGTCTCGTGACTGCCTCACGTACCACGTCAAGTACGTCGGCTGGAGTTGCAGGCAAGGCAGTGGGAAGCTCCTCGGGCAGCGTCCAGAACTCCCGGACTGGTGAGCAGTGGCCCGAGTCGAGATCGACCTGCACCCATGAGGCCGCGGGCAGCTTCTCGACCTGCTCGAAGATGCAGGCGGACGCCGGTACGTACTGGAAACGAAAGTACTCCGCCAGCGCCCTGCGGCTGATCGTGAGCTCGTCGCGGGCGATGCGGATGATGGCCTTCAGCTCGCTCGCGAATGCAAGTCCGCCTCGCAGCCTCGCGATGAACAGTGGCTTCTTGCCGAAGCGATCGCGAGCCAGCCACGCCTGGCGTCGCCGCTCGTCGATTAGGGCTAGGGCGAACATGCCGTTGAAGCGCCCCAGCGCCTCAGGCCCCCAATGCTCGAGGGCATAGAGAACCACCTCCGTGTCCGATCCTGAGCGAAAGCTGTACCCGGCTCCTTCAAGCTCCCGGCGAAGAGAAGGAAAGTTGTAGACCTCCCCGTTGAACACAAGGGTTAGATCGCGTACACGCATCGGCTGATGCCCGGCCTGGCTGATGTCCTGGATCGCCAGTCGCCGCATCCCGAGCGCCCACCCGTCGCCGCTGGCGAAACCTGCGTCATCGGGACCGCGGTGCACCAGACTGGCCGTCATCTCGCTCACATCGTGGACAGCCGCCGCTGGATCACCGGTCACCCCCAGGAGTCCGGCTATCCCGCACATCAGCTCACCCCCAGCTCGCGATAGAGCTGGCGATAAGCGCAGTGGCAGCTACGGGCAGAGAACCGGCTCGCGACCACGTCTGCCATCCGGGCGGCACGCGTCCGGGCATCCGCGTCACGGAGCACATCGTTCACCGCTGCGGCTACTGCATGATCATTCCTCGGCGGGACAAGGCACAGAGCGCCAGGCGGGATCTCGGCGACCCCGCCCACCGCGCTGGCAACGGATGGAACTCCGGCGAGCAGAGCCTCGAGCAAGCTGCGCGAGAAGCCCTCCGCGAGGGAGGTGGAGAGGTACATCTGGGCTCCGAAGAGGTGCGGCCGGGGATCCGTCTGGCCAACGAACCTCACGCCGTCCTGGAGTCCGAGCGAGCAGTTGAGCGCCTCCAGCCCACTACGCTCGGGGCCATCGCCGACGATCGTGAGCACAGCGCCAGGATTTTCCTCACGAACGAGTGCCGAGGCGCGCAGCGCGGTCGGGTGATCCTTGATCGGATGGAGTCGACCGACCATCACTCCCGTGGTGGGAATGGTATGAGCGGGCCGCAGCGGCGGCTCGATCCCCGGGAGGATCACGCGCATCTTGCGCCTTCTCTCCGGAAGACGCTGGATCGCGGCGTCAAGTACCGCCGAAGAGTTGGCGGTCGCCACGCTCTCCAAACCGGCCACAATGCGCTCCAGTCGAAGCTTGACAGGGGTGAGAGTGTGCCCCAGGTTGCGCTCGCTGGTCACAAGACTGGTTGATGGCCACAACACCCGCGCCGCCGCCCCCACCAAGTTGCCTTGCAGCAACCAGCCGTGGATCACTTTGGGGCGCGCCCGAGCGACCGCGAGCGCCGCGGACGGCAATCGGTGCCATCCTCCCTCTTGCGAGGTCAAGACCAGCGACTCGGGAAAGGACACGACGGGACCGGAGTGAACAAAAGCAACACGCTGGTGGATGTCACTCAGCTCCGCACTGCCGAGAAGATCCAGGACCGTTCGCTCTGTGCCTCCTAGGGTGTGGGCATGAGGAAGCACATGTACAACGTCAACTCCCACGATGACTCACTCGCTCGCCGCACGCCGTCTGAGCCGGAAGCCGCTTAGACGTGCTCTTGCCTGGCTCTCAATAGGTCTCGAGATCGCGTATACGAGCACACCGCTGCCTACAAGCAGCGCGGGCCAGACAGTCATCCCGGCTTCGAACGGGAGTGTCACATGCCTGCTTGCCAAGAACAGGCTCGGAGCGCCCACCAGCAGCGGGACGATGAACAGCATGCGCAGACGCGGCAGGATCAGTAGATACGCCAGGCCAATCACCATCAGCAAAAAGGCGAGCAGACCGGCTAGCTTGGTTTCGTTGCGTACTGCCAACGACTGGAGGGCCTCATACCCGCCCGTGAGCGTAGACCCCACCGCAACTGGGACCGAGTGGTCGACGAATAGGTAGTCACCCAGACTCACCGGGCCGCCACTGCCGGTGGGATCGCGTCTGAAGGCCGCAAGAGAGGGAGCCCCGTGGCGGTCCTGCCCGGCGAACTCGGTGTTGCGAGCAGATCGAATCTCGTGGTTCACATCGGCAAATGGATCGCCACCGTTCTGATCCGCGGTGCTGATTCGATTGGGGAGTGTCAGCAGCGTGAGCGCAAGAAGGCCCACCCCCAACACACGCATGCGCTGCCCCGAGGGTGCGTATGCAAGCGCCATCACGACGATCGCGATCACCACGCCTGGGATCCACAGTGGGTTGGCAAGGCACATAAGCAGGCCTGCCCCGGCCAGAAGAATGATCTCCTGACGAGTCGTCCGTGTCAAGCAGACGTGGACGGCGTAGAGAAAGAGGGCCGCGGCCAGGGCGAGGACGGGGATCGAGGTGCCAAGTCCAACTTCGAGGCGGAACGAGTCGGCGAGCAGCGCGCTCACAGCGGCTATCACGGCGCCCCGCCGACCGGCGACACGGTTGCCGACCGCATAGATCGCGATCACGGCCGCGATGCCCAAGAGCGCACTGGCGCCGCGCGCACCGGCGCTGCCGGTACCGACCAGCGGTGTCACGGCGTGGAAGAGCTGCACGGTCAACGAGGACACACCCACCCAGGAGCCCCACCACAAGCCATTGTGGAAGCCAAACCAGCTAGCTTGCTGTACGGCAGGCCAGATCAGCGCCGCTTGGCCTTCCAGGGGATAGAGGCTCATGCCTGGGATTGCTCGCCACAGGAAATAACCGCCGACACCGGTGATGCCGACGAGCATCCAGTGCCGGCGCAGTCGCTTTGTCGCGAGCAGGACGGTACTCACGATTAGGGCAAGCCAGAGCCCGACCATCCATCCCTGCGCGGTCACGACCACTGATGATGGCGCCTGGCTCTGTGCTATCTGGTCGAGAATGATGACGGGCGATGCGGTCGGATTGCTGGCCGAGATCTCGAGCACCACCCGTCTGCCGCTGGCCAAGTCGCTGGTCACGTCGAACGGTCGTCCGATCCAGCCCCGGGCTCGGCCCAAGAAGCGCCGCTGGCCACTATGACCGATCAGAGTGGCTCTGATGTCCACCTGCCCGAGTCCGCTGGCCCAAAGACGTAGGAGTGACCACTGTCCCGGCTTGGTGGTGAACCGCAGAGGGATGTCCACCTTCCCTGCTGCGTGCGCCGTGAGCACATAGCCGTATTCATTTTCGATAATCGTTCCGCTAGCACGAGCGTGCGGAGCCGGCGCTTGAACACCAAGCGGAAGCACGGTTGTGTCGACCACGTTCCCGGTGGAGTACATCCGGGGGATGACCGCGAGGGAGAGAGCAAACGTCGCCGCTAGGGTAACTGCCAGCGCGACCCAGCGCATTCGCAGGTACGGCGTTGCGCGGCGCCGAAGGCCAGCACGTGGCAGAGCGGTCCGATCTGTCTGTGGTCGGCCGCTAGGCTCCGATTTGGCTCGACGCGCGCGGGACGGCCACCGAAGCCGAGGAATGCCTCTCATGACCGCAAGAGTGTACGGATTGGCAGAAAGCGGGGGCTCGACATGGCACCGACGGCGCTCGCTCGCCGGGTCTGTCGAACCACCTTGGTCATCCCGCCGACCGGAGCCTCGTCTGTCCCTCATTACCGACCGCCAATGGTCCACGGCTGGAAGGTGCTGCCCGCCGGAGCGCTTCCAGCCACGTCGCCACGCGATCACCCCCAGCAATCCCCGCGGGCCCACAAACCGGCGCGGCACCGCGTATGGCAAGTGCCCAGGTCGATATGCGGCTGCCCCAGATTACATGCACCCTGTGCGGGTCGGGGGCGAACTGCCGGGAGGCACCGATGAGTAGAGCGACGCGTTCCATGGCTCCCGTCCTGCCAGTCGTCGCGGCCAGCCTTGGCACGGGGGCCAAGGCGCGGGCAGCAGCGACCGCACCAGCGATGATGGCTGCCGCGCTTCGTGGCGCCGGCATACCGATCCGGGTCACCAGGTCTCGAAGCAGGTTCGATGGCAGCTGTACCTGGAGCGTCGCGGCAGACGGCAATCGCCGTGCCACGAGCTCAAGAGCGAGCGCGACCAGAGCGATGACACCCCCGGTCACCGGCGAGCGCGACTGCACAGTCGCCAGCAGCGCAACCAGCAGATAGCCGATGGCGGCTCGGCGGGCAACCCACCGCCATGAGTCGGCGCCCGCAACAACCAGCAGCAACAGGAACGGCTCGACTGTGGATCGCTGACGGAACGTGAATCCGGCGGTGAACGCGTTGAAGGTTAGCAGTGTGCCCACGGGGAGCGCGAACAGCAGCACCTCTGCTTTGCGACGCAACCGCCACAGCCCCACCATCGCCGTAGGCAGCAGCGCATACCACACCCACATTCCAGGATAGAGGGCCCGGTCCCATGTGCGGGTAACCCGACTGAACACCCAAGGATAGGGGGACACCAGCGACTTGGGAATAGCTACCGCCACCCCACCGACGCCTTGGTGCCGCTCGAGGCCTACTCGTCCTAGGGAATATGCTATCTGATGCACGACAGCGTCCGGATGTCCAGCGGATATAGCCGCAAAGCCAACCAGCAGCGCACCACAGGCGAGCGCCAGATATGTCAGGGCTGCTCTGAAATTGACCGTCCGTCGCTGCCGAATGGCCCCTGCTCCCAGTGCGCTCAGCGCTGTAACCGCCACGGCCAGCGCGGCCGGACTGCGAGTCGCGCCGAGAGCAACGATGGCCAGCGCAAACGTCACGACGGCACGTCTGCGTGGCCAGCACATAAAGGCCAGCATTGCCCCTACAACCAGAAAGGCGACCAGCGACTCCTTGAGGAGCACTGCCGACCACCAGACACTCGTGGGTATCAAAGCCATCAACCAGGCCGCACGACGCATCGTCGATGTCCCGAACAGCCGACCGGACAGCAAGCCGACCAACGGAACCGTGGCGGTGCCCAGTAGCACGTTTATCAGCTTGCCCGCGACCATGCTCTTGCCGGTCAGAAGAAATATGCAGGCCACCATCGTCTGATAGCCGAAGGCAAGCGACCCGGCATACTGATAAGAACTCGGGTTGATCACGCGCCCCTCGAACCATTGATGAGCGATCAGGGCCGCCTCGCGACTGTAGCCGGCATCGTCCAGATAGAAGGTCCCGCCATGACCAGAGGCCAGTTGAGCAACCAGCATCACAACGATCCTCACCCCGAGGGCCACGATCACGGGGGCAAGCAAATGCAGCCTCACCGCGTGACGCAGCAGCGCATAGAGTGCCGCAGCTACTACACTCGCAAACAACGCAATGCCCACAGGGCCGGCTTGGAAGATCGACAGGCCGATCACCACTTATCTCCCGAGACACGCGGCGAACCCCGACTAGAGCAGACTATCCGCAGATGAGCACTGACAGCGACGGGACGTCGCCTACCACCGTCGGAGTAGCACAGATCATTGCCCGCCTGAATGTTGGCGGGCCCGCCATCCAGGCCATCTCGCTCACTCGCCTGCTCGAGCCACTGGGCTATCGCACACGCCTCATTCGCGGGCGCGAGGGGCCTGCGGAGGGCAGCATGGATTACCTTGCCGATAAGCTCTTCGTGCGGCCGGTGTTCATCGACTCGCTTCGTCGAGATCCCGGCTTGCATGATCTGCGTGCCCTGCTCGCTCTCGTGCTCGAGTTGCGACGAACCCGCCCACGGATCGTCCATACCCACGCGGCAAAGGCTGGCACGCTCGGACGTCTGAGCGCCTTGATAGCTCTCCGTCGCCACCAGCGCGTGTTGGTTCACACTTTTCACGGTCATTCGCTGACCGGCTACTTCAATCCTCGTACCGCTCGCCTCTACACGATCATCGAGCGGGTTCTTGCTCGACGCACCGACGGCCTGATCGCGATTTCCGAGGAGGTTCGCGATGAGTTGGCGAGCCTCGGAGTGGCGCCCGCCGACCGATTCGAGATCGTGCCCCTCGGCGTTGACCTTGGGCCGTTCGCGGTCGAGGGGCCCATGCGTGAAACCAGGCGCCGCGAGCTTAGACGCGAGCTGGGAATACCAGAGGAAACCAAGGTGGTCACCCTCGTGGCCAGGCTCGTGCCCATCAAGCGAATCGATCGATTTCTGCGCATGGCCAGACTCATCGCCGAGCGCACAGCCGCGCATTTCGTCATCGCGGGAGACGGGGAGCTGGGCGTTGAGCTGCGCTCCTGCGCTGATGCGCGCGCACTGGGCGAGCGTCTGTTGTGGATCGGTTTTCGGTGCGATATGCCCGCCGTGTACTTCGCAAGCGACGTTGTGGTACTGACGTCTGACAACGAGGGGACCCCGATGAGTCTGATCGAGGCTCAAGCCTCCGGGGTGCCGGTGGTTGCAACGGACGTTGGCGGAGTGCGCTCGGTTGTGGATGATGGCCACACGGGAATCGTGAGGCATCCAGACGACGACCGCGCCCTGGCGCAAGCCGTCGTGGACATCCTGGCGGACGATGTCCTTGCGAAACGCTTGGCAGCGGCAGGTCGCACCCATGCGCTTGGAGCTTTCTCGATTGAGCGCCTCGTAGAGGATCTCGATCGGCTCTACTCCGATCTCCTTCAAACAAAAAGACGGTGATATATCGAGGCCTACAATCTCCCGATCAGGCATTCGACATGAGGTCCAGGTGCTGCGCCGGATCCTCACGAATCGCCTCGACGGTCCGTTCCAGTCCCTCGCGAAAGGAGACCGTGGGTTTGTAGCCGAGGTCTGCACGGGCACGGGAGATATCCGCCAGGGAGTGCTTGACGTCCCCGGAGCGAGGTGCACGATAGACGGGCTTGTGGCTGGTGCCAATGATCTCGTTAAGCGACGCCACGAGCTCGTTGAGAGTAGCGCTCTCACCGCAGGCAACGTTGTAGACGTGTCCGGCAACTGAGTCCGCATCCATGGCCAATAGATTTGCATCTATAACATTGTCGACGTAGGTGAAATCCCGTGACTGCTCGCCATCGCCGAATATGATGGGTGACTCACTCGCCAGCAGGGCCGAGATGAAGTTTGGGATGACCGCTGCATACATTGATCGTGGATCCTGGCGCGGGCCGAATACGTTGAAGTATCTGATAGCCACGGCCTCCAGCCCGTACACAACACCAAAGCTACGGCAGTATCCCTCGCCGGCCAACTTGGCCACCGCATAGGGCGAGATTGGAAGCGTGGTCATATCCTCGCTCTTGGGCAGGGTCGGATTGGATCCATAGACCGATGAGGACGAGGCATACACGACACGACGAACCTCCGCGTCGCGCGCGGCCAACAGGACATTGAGCGTGCCTATGACGTTCGAGGCGGTGCTGGTAAGAGGGTCCTGCACAGACCGNNAAAGCCCGCTCGTAGCTCTGTATGTCTCCCTCGATGATCTCGACGTCAGACGCAAGCGCCTCCAGGTTCGAGCGGCGTCCAGTCGAAAAGTTGTCGAGGATCGTGACCCGGTGTCCGAGGCCGACCAGGCGCTTGGCCAGATGGGACCCGATGAAGCCGCCGCCGCCAGTTACTAGTATGCGTTTGCCGCTAGTGATCCTGCCACCTCCCTCATCCTTTTGTAGTCGTAGCGCCAAGGCATGCGGCTGACCCTTCTCGCCCCTGACGATCCCGGCGCATCACGCGGAACAGGATCGCATAAGTCGCCACGGCAGTGGCCCATCGGGGACATCGCGGTCCCTCGACTGGGGGTCGAGGTGGCATGGGCAAGGCTCGAGGTCAATAGTGTTCCGGATCGATCGAGTGGCGAGAGGAGCAAGATGATTAGAACGCGGGTATCAGCTGGGAAGGATGCCTCGGTGGTTTACCGCCCACGCCGGGCGAAGGATGATAGACAGCGAGGCAGCCATGTGCTCCGTGTAGTGGTCGTCTTTATCGCGCTCTTCATCTTCGCAGGCGCCACTGGCGCTCGAGCCGCCGACCTGAAGGCGATGTGGGGACCAGGCATCCATGATGGGGCCTCCCGCTTCCCGATCTACCAGGACCTGGGCATCAAGATCTACGAGGACGCCATCCCCTGGGCGTCGGTCGCCCTACGGCGTCCCCGCAACCCGCGCAACCCCAACGACCCGGCCTACGCCTGGCCCGCCGAGGTCACCTCGGCCGTGGCCGAAGCCAAGCGCTACCACATGCAGGTGGCCCTGCAGATCATCGGCGCGCCCCCGTGGGCCAACGGCGGCAAGCCTTGGAACTGGGCGCCAAGAAATCCCCAGGACTACGCCAACTTCGCGATCGCCGCGTCCAAGCGCTACCCGTCAGTACACCTGTGGATGATCTGGGGCGAGCCGTCACGCTCGCATAACTTCGAGCCGCTGGACCCCGCCAAGCGGTTTGCCAAGCTGAACGTCCACCAGCGCTCGGCCCCGCACCGCTACGCGCGGATCCTCGACGCCGCGTACAGCGCTCTGAAGAGCGTCAGCCGCTCCAATCTGGTGATCGGCGGGATGACTTTCAGCGGCGGGGAGATCTCCACACAGCAGTGGATCGAAAACATGCGCTTGCCCGACGGCATGCCTCCCCGGCTGGACATGTACGGGCACAATCCGTTCACCGCGCGCGAACCGAACCTCGCCGACCCGCCCACGATCGACCAGTCGATTGGCTTCTCCGACCTCGGGCGCCTGACCACGCTTGTCAACCGCTACTTCGGCAGGCCCGGCGATCCTCATCCCAAGCTTTTCCTCTCGGAGTGGACGATCCCCACCAAACCCGACGAAGAGTTCACATACTTCGCGGAACCCCTCCTCCAGGCTCGGTGGATCACCGCCGGGCTGCGCATAGCCAGCCAGCTGTCGAGCATCTACTCGGTCGGCTGGATCCATCTCTACGACGAACCACCCGTCTCCTATGGGGGCCTCATCGAAACTGACGGCACCAAGAAGCCCGGCTACTTCGCCTGGAAGGACGGTTGAGCACGCCAAGATCTGGAGCGTTCCGCGCACGAGCTTCAGAGCACCAGACCGGCGCTGCACCTGCTGCCCCCCGCCGGCTGATGCCCTCCACCGCCGTGGCGCACCGGCTGTACTGCCCCGCCACCGGTTAGAGCTGTGCAAGAGGCATATCCACTACCTTGACGAGGTGCTCGTGGAAGATCGAGAGCCCCAGATCGGCGACCCCGCGGCCGTGACCTACAAGCGGCAGAGCAGGTGGCGTCGCCTGCCACGAGTACCCGGCTGGCCGCCGGCCATGGGCTCGCGCCTGTTGCTCTACGTCGTGACGGCCGTCGTCACGCTCGTGTTCTCCTATATCGCGTTCAGCAACATCAACCTCTCGTTGGCTTGGCGCGCGCTGCGCACGAGCGACTATTGGTGGCTCATCGCGGCGCTGATCGCCTTCGGCCTGAGCGGTCTGACGCGGGCGTTGCGCTGGCGCTCGCTGTTCGCCCGCGGGCGCCGCCCCCCCGTGGGAGTGGTGGCAAACGCGATGCTGGTGGGCTACCTCTACAACAACATCATGCCCGCGCGTGCCGGCGAAGCGGCGCGTGTCGTGGTGCTCACCCAGCGGAGCACCAACACGCCCGTGGAGATCGTCGGCACCGTCGTGCTCGAGCGCCTGTATGACGTGTTCGCGATCCTCGTCATCTTCTTCGCCGCCGAGCACTGGCTCCCGCACGTGAGCTGGTTCGGCGCCGCGGCGCTCGCCGCGATCGTGCTCGCCGTGCTGATCGCGGCCGCCGCAATCGTGCTCGCTGTCTATGGCGATCGTCCGCTGCGCTTGCTGCTGCGCCCGCTTGGACGGCTGTCGCTGTTCTCCGGTGAGCGCCTGGAGCACACCGTCACCGAGCTCACGCACGGTCTCAGCGGACTGCGTCATCCGGGGCTCGCGCTGGAGGCCTTCGTGTGGACGATCGTCTCCTGGATGCTCACGGGGCTGGTTGCATACGTCGTGACCGTCGCCTTCCACCTGCATCTCCCATTCGCCTGCGGCGTGCTCGTCGCCGTGGCGATCGGGCTCAGCATGATCCTCCCATCCCCGCCCGCCGCAGTAGGCGTGTTCGAGGGCGCCGCGCTCATCGCGTTGCGCGCGTACGGCATCCCGCACTCCTCCGCACTGCCCTACGCCCTCGTCCTGCACCTCGTCAACTTCGTGCCCTTCGTGCTCGTCGGCGCGTTCCTGCTGCACTACAACTCGCGCCACCCGCGGTCACTCGCTGAAAAGACGTGACCGCAGGATCCGCAACCTATGTAGAGCGAGTCGCCCGACCGTCACGAGTGTCTTGATCCCATACACGATGCTCTGCTGGAGCGACGCCGAAGAGGCCTCCGGGAAGTACTTGGTCGCGACCGGCACCTCAACGATTCGCTGCCTCCAGTGGATCGCCTGAGCGATCATCTGAGTATCAAAGACAAAGTCATTTGCGTTGCGCAGATAGGGAACGGTTTCAAGGAACTCCCGGCTATATGCTCGATAGCCAGTGTGCAACTCGCTGAAGCGTTGTCTCAACACCCAGCTCTCCACCGTCGTCAGAAAGCGGTTGGATATGTACTTGTAGAGGGGCATCCCTCCCGCACGCGCACCCCCAGGATCCAGAAAGCGAGAGCCGAGCACCATGTCCGCCTCGCCACGCAGGATCGGGCGCACAAGCGCGGGGAGCAGGCGGGGGTCGTACTGGCCGTCAGGATGAAGCATGACCACCACATCCGCACCCTCTCGCAGCGCCGCCGTATAGCAGGTCTTCTGATTGCCGCCGTAGCCGACATTGCGATGGTGCTTGATTATCTCCAAGGGAAGTTCACCCGCCACCTCCAGAGTCTCGTCGCGTGATGCGTCGTCGACAAGAATGACCCTCGTTACCCACTCTAGTGGTATGTCCCGGTAGGTTAGTTCGAGTGTCTGAGCAGCGTTATACGCGGGCATGACAACGACGATCCGCTTGCCATGGACCAGCTCAGCGTCCTCCACCGAGGCATGCTGCTCGATCGCGGCCTCACGACTCATGCGATTCTTCCCTTCGCTTGCGTTTGTGAATCTCGGCTTTTCACAACACTGGTGACCCCGTCGGGGAGAAAAAACCAAAGGTGAGACTGGTAACACACGCATCAGCCGGGAGTTGGAAGTCGACCTCATCGACCAGTGTTTTGACGCTCAGGGGTGCGAGTTCACCACCTTGACCGGGACCCCATATATGGGGAAATCCTTCGTCCACCGCGATACTGCTCGAGTTAGCCAGCAGGATCGTCACCGCCGCGCGGACCGGCATCCGGTAGTGAACACGGACGGTGTAGGGCAGTCCGGTCGCCTGCGAAACCATCGCCTGCGGCGCCGACAGCCTGAC
Source organism: Solirubrobacterales bacterium (assembly GCA_003151895.1). Taxonomy (GTDB): domain Bacteria; phylum Actinomycetota; class Thermoleophilia; order Solirubrobacterales; family Solirubrobacteraceae; genus Palsa-744. The sequence goes on along the minus strand of PLYX01000017.1, from coordinate 23,372 downwards.
GCGGAGCCGCGCCGCCATCCATCCCGCCGGAACACATGCCGGAGAGCTGGGTGATGATGACGCTGGAATCACGTCCGATCCATCGGGCGCGCTGATGGTGGCGGTGCGCATGTCTCCAACCGCGTCCGCAGTGAAATGCACCGGGAGCAACTGGCCCTTATCAGTTACAAAATAGACAGGGTCGGCGATCTGGTCGATGCGCAACTTCGAGTCAAATATCCCAAAGAACTGGTCGTAATGGTTGAAGGGCGCGACAGAAGCAAACTGGATGTTTCCTGGCACCTCATGATCAATCAGGTCAGGCTCACGACCAGTGAGGGCCCTGATGTGGTCGACTCCGGCGAGAAACGTGTGGACATAGGCACGCGCTTCGCGCGGTTCCCACGCCGCATCGGCCATCGCGTGAACAGAGGTCACATACAACGCGCCATATCCAACGACCGCTGTGGCGGCGGCGAGGATTGCCGGGGAGCGTTGGTGCGTAACCCACCAACGACGCAATTTGTCATTCGGCTGTCGCTGCCCGCCCCAGCGGGAGCTGAGTGCAAGGGCCGCCAGAACCATGAACATAAACTGAACCGACTGCTGGTAGCGCACCTCGGATCCTATGCTGACTCCAAACTGAGCAATCCGGTTCAGGCCGACTGGGAGCATCGTAATCGGAAAGATCACCGCGAACGCCACCAGACATCGCCAGGCGCGAGGCCTGAAGTAGAGCGTGAGGACCACAGCCGCGACTACGATGACCACCGCAACGGCTATCACACCCGCTTGCGCTCTCAGTGGCGCTTCTGGGTCGATCCCGACGAGGGCTGGCATGAAGGTCTCGACCAGTGCTATCCACAGGTAGTGAACGATCTGGTCGAGCGTGGGCTTGGCGGCCACCTGATAGTAATACTCGTAGTAGTTGTAAAGGGCGAGGATCTCAAGCACGCCGTAGCTGAGCCATGCCCATCTGTCTCGCCACAGCGCCGCCAGCCAGGCGCGTGGGGTGAGACGATCCTCCATCACGAGCATGGATATCAGCAAGAGGTAAACCGGGAACAACATGGCGGTCTCGTAGTCGAGCAACGAGACGGCGCAGGACGCTAGAGATATCACCAGCCATGCCCGAGATCCGCGCATCCGCCAGCGAAGGTAGCCAGCGATGGCAAGTAGCATCAGGACAGTTGAGGGCAGAGTGTTGGCGGTAGCTGTCCACCAGTCGAGCAGCCGCATGAGGAAGACGGACTGGCCAAAAAGGACAGTAAGAACAAATGCTGTCCAGCGATTGCCGAGGATTATGCGCACTACCAGCATAAAGGCGGCTATAGCAGCCGCGTAGAGCGCCAGCTGTACACCATGGGCGAGAGCAAAGCTTCCGGGAGCGATGTGAACGAGAGCTGTGTTTAGCGCACGTGTCACCGGCGAGAAGTGCTCGAATAGAGACTCGCGGAGATAAGAGATCCCGAAGTGTTGCGTCCGGGCCTGCTGAAGGAAAAGGAAGTCGTCAAAGAAGAAGTAGGTATAGCTCGTCACGAGTGCCGTGGCTCCGACCTGCAGCGCGAGCATGGCGGCCCACAACCAGTCCGGCGGGCGACGCGGCCAGCGTGCGCCGCTTGCCGAGGCATCCATAGCGGCCCCTCTCGGTGGCCCATCCCGGCTTGTCGCAATAGCGTTCATGGCTGCAGGTCGCAGACCGAGGGCCGTGGATTGGAGAGAAACCGAGCCTCGGCACGCCACCAGCGATTTTGGTTCTCGCTGCATCGCATCGGCTCATCGGCGTGCACGACGGTCTGGATAGCGGCTGGGCCGGCGAGACGGGTCAGAGGGACGCGCACAGCGGTCAAGGTTACCGATCTCGTGGCCCCTGCTGTCCTCTGGCGCCCCAGACCAATCGAAGCGGCTTCCGCAGCAGCCCCCGAGGCTTCTGCGGGATCTCTTGGGTCTAGGTTGACGCGGTTCCATGCCATTATCGTGGGGCTTCCCGGCCTGTCGACCTCGAACGTTGTAGGCTGGCTGCCGATCCGCTGCGTTGTTCCCTACTGTCTCCGATCTCCGATCGCGGGTTGGCGCGGCCTCAATGGATGAATGACAGCAATTTTGCTTCACAACCTCAAGGAAATCGAGCGCAGCCGAGAGGCTTACTGGCTGCGCTACCCCGCAACCTCACCGACAAGGCTGCGTTGGAGGGCCAATGCCACGCGCCACGCACTCCATATTGCGCCGGGCGAGACGGTTCTTGAGCTCGGCGCTGGCAGTGGTGTTTGGACAGAGCACCTCACGGCAGTCCTGGGTGAGGCGAGTCCCATCACGGCGGCTGTGTTCAACGCTGACCTGGCCGAGGCCGCGCGCGCCAGACATCTCGCAGCTACCGATGTCGTGACCGTGTCCGAGGAGAGCCGTCTGGAGCTCGAAACCTATGACTATGTCGTGGGCACGGCGATGCTCTCGCACGATCGCTGGCGGGAGAACCTGGCCTGGATCGTCCGCCTGCTGAAGCCGGGCGGCCAGCTGCTGTTCCTGGAGGCGAACTACTGGAACCCCCAGGTGTTCGCAAAGGCACACAGTCGGCACCTGGCTCGGTGGAGTCGCAACGCCGAATGTCAGATCGCCCTGCGCGAGTCGGAGCTCCGCCGCGCCGCCCGGAGCGAGAGCCTCGAGGATGTCGTGGTCGTCCCCTATGACATCCTCCACCCACGGACTCCACGGCGCCTCGTGCCCGCGGTCCAATCGACGGCGTTCGTGCTCGAGCATCTACCCGGAATCAGGGAGCTGTGCGGCACTCTCTTCATCTGTGCAAGCAAGCCAGGTCGGATGTCGATGGAGCGCCCGCGCGCGGACCTCGCACGACACACCGCTCTGCGCGATGCGATCTCGGTGGTCGTTCCATGCCACAACGAGGCCATGAACATTCCTCGCCTAGTCCATGCCCTGACCGCCACCTACGACAGCTATATCCATGAGATCGTGCTCGTGAACGACAACAGTGCCGACGATACGGCCGCGGTGGCTCGCAAGCTAGGGGAACAGGACTCTCGAGTCCGGCTGGTGGATCGCTCGCCGCCACCGGGTGTTGGACGAGCGCTACGAGATGGCTACGCGGCAACGACGGGCAAGTACATCCTGTCGATGGACTGTGACTTTGAGATGCTCGTCCCCGAGCTCCAGGATCTCTTCGACGTGATCGCGGCCGGCCACGAAGGCGCCATCGGCAGCCGCTTCTCGCACGAATCGGTGCTGCTCAACTACCCGGCCTCCAAGCTTCTTGGGAACCGTGCTTTTCACCTGGTAGTGAGGTTGCTGCTCCGTCGCAGGCTCCGCGACATCTCCAACAACCTCAAGCTCTATCGTGGCGAGATCCTGCGCGAGATGAACATCACGCAGGATGGGTTCGCTGCCAACGCAGAGACGGGCTTGCGTCCGTTGCTTGAAGGACGCGACATCAAGGAGGTGCCGATCGCGTGGATTAACCGCTCAAGTGATATGGGCGTCTCCACATTCCGCGTCGCTCGCGTCGCCCCCGGCTACGCGATCGCGCTGGCTCGCATGCTTGGGGAACGCCGGGAGAAGGGTGTCCGGCACCCGAAGCGTCGAAGCGCTGGTGGTGCTGATCAAGCCACCAGCCCGCAGACTGAAAGTGGAGAGGACGAAGTGAGCTGGAGCGCCCACTGAAGCTGATCGGCGTCTGACGGGATTGACAACGCGACTCTCTTGTGTGGCGCCACAGAGCCACCGAGCTGGACGAAAGCATCACCAAAACGCTTCAGCGCCGCCGACGCCGGCCCTGCGCCCCGGTTGCGAATCTCCACCCCGCCGCTCGGCAGGGTCAGCTGGGCGATCATCGTGGCGTCGGGCGCCGGAGTCAGATCGATGCACGCGCCGTGTTGGCCTTGACTGCCCGACGCGAGCGCCGTGACAGCGGGAGCAGGGGCCAGTGGCGAGGGCCTTTTCAAGCCGAGCGGCGCCAGGCTGGGAGCATCCAGCTGGAGGAGAACCGCGTCCGCGCCGGCTCGAGAGGTTGGATCGGCGGCGGCGACCTCGGCGGGCGTGTCGGCGGGCGATGAGCCGATCGCGCGCACGGTGTGAAGGTACGGCCCGGCTGAAATCTGCGGCGCCAGGCGAGGATCCGGCTGGTAGCCGGCGGGCGCCCGGGCGGCCGCGAGTTCCAGCGCTCCCAGCTCGGCCGTCACCGTCTTGGAGGTCCCCCGCAACCCAAGTGCGCCGTTGTGCAGGAGCGTGAGGCCCGTCACCGCAAATAGCGCCACGACCACCGCCGCCAAGGCCGCCACGCGTGCGCTGAGCGTCATCCCGCGCAGCAGCTCGACCGCCACGAGCACGATCACGACGGCGCCGAGGTAGATGTAGCGGCCGGTTTCAGGAGAGGAGATCGTGGAGCGCGCAGCGGCGGTCAGCAGCCACAACGAGGCGCCCGTGGCCAACAGACCCGCCATGCGCGCGGATATGGGGACCGAGCGCGCCAGCTGGCGCAGGAGGACTAGGAACCCCAGCAATGCGATCGGGCGGCCCCAGTCCAGGCCCCGTCCCGCTATGCCACCGAAGGCCGCGGCGGCGATGTCCTCCGCGAAGCCGGGGGAATTGATCAGGCCGTTCCTTGTGATCTCGTCTTCGCCGTAATGCATGTACCAGAGCGCATACAGCAGCGCGGGAATCACCGCGACGAAGCCGCGTCGCCACTCACGCCGCCAGGCGAGCTCGACGACAACGCCGATCAAGACGGGGATTCCCAGGCCCGAGCTGCCGAGCGCGACCGTCAGCGCGAGCATCGCTCCGACATCTCCAAGACGATCTCGTCGCTCGAGCAGGGCCCAGACGGCCAGGCCGCCGGCGATCGAAAGCAGATAGTCGATCTGAAATGCCCACAGCAGGTCTTCCCAGGCCGCACCGAGGAACAGGATCAGGGCGGTTGCGAGCAGCGCGGGCACGCGCGCCACCCGTCTGGACGCGAGCACGAACACGGGCGCGGCGCACGTCAGATGCAGGGCGATCAGAACGAGGCGGAAGACCGCGTAGTGATTGAGTCCGACCAAGTGGAAGAGAACCTTGTAGATCGTCACCGGGAACAGCGACATATGCCCGTTGTGCGCCACCAGCAGCGAGTGGATCCCGCCGCCGTAGTCGTGCGTCACGTAATCCCAGTCGTCGAAGAAGAACGAGAGCCCGCGTCCCATGTAGAGCAGCAGCAGGGCGTTCGCAAGCATCAACGCCGCGAGCGCCCACCACCAGTTGCGCTCAATCGCCGCGACGATCCGCTCGAGCGGCGTCGATGCCGTTCCTTGCATATTCCCGGAACGCGCCGGGGCGGCTGGCGAGGGTGCTCCCACCGCGTGCGCCATCAGCTCGTTACCGAATCCGCACCCGCGACCCACCGCGCGACATTGCGGTCGTGGATCTCGCGCAGGATATCCCCCACGTCGTGGGTCACGTCCCAGCCGGGGTGGTCGCGCTTGAAGGGATCCAGATCACTGATCCACCAGCGATGATCGCCGATCCTGTTCTCCTCGCCGAGGCTCCACCCAAGCTCGCGCCCGGCGATCACCTGGCACAGATCGATCGCCTCCAGCATCGAGCAGTTGCTCTGGCGCCCGCCGCCGATGTTGTAGACGGCCGCAGCCTGCGGCGCGCGGTGAAAGGCCTCGAACGCCGCCACCAAGTCTGCGGAGTGGATGTTGTCGCGTACCTGCTTGCCGCCGTAGCCGAACACGGTGTAGGGCTCGCCGGTCACCGTGCAGCGCATCAGATAGGAGAGGAACCCATGTAGCTGTGTGCCGGCATGATTGGGGCCTGTGAGGCAGCCTCCCCGGAAGCAGGCCGTGGGCATTTCGAAGTAGCGGCCGTACTCCTGCACGAGCAGGTCGGCCGCGGCCTTGGAGACGCCGAACAGCGAGTGGGTCGAGGCGTCGATCGACATCGTCGTGTCGATCCCCCGGTAATAGCGGTGGTCCTCGGGCAGCTCCAGGCGCTGCTCGAGCTCCATGAGCGGAAGGTGATTGGGCAGGTCTCCATAGACCTTGTTCGTCGAGCAGAAGATGAAGGTGGCGCTCGGGGCGTGGCGACGGGCGGCCTCCAGGAGGTTGAGCGTTCCGTTGGCGTTCACCCCGAAGTCGGTCTGCGGATCCGACGCCGCCCAGTCGTGGGATGGCTGCGCCGCGGTGTGGATCACGAGCTCGATCGCACCGACACGCTCGGCGAAGATCCGCGCCACGCCCTCGGCATCTCGGATGTCGATCTCAAGCGTTTGGAACTCATCCGGATACTGCCGCACGAGCGTCTCGGTGGTGTGGGCGGTGGATGCCTCGGCTCCGAAGAACCTGGCTCGCATGTCGTTCTCCAGGCCGATCACCTCGTAGCCGGCCTCAACGAAGTGTCGGACTGACTCCGAGCCGATAAGGCCTCCTGATCCGCTGACGATTGCTACGGGCATTCGGTCCTCTCCCTAGAGCGCGGTGGCCAGCGCAGCTTCGTGCTCGACAATCCACACATAGATGTCCGCCACGATCCCAGCCGGCCCCCGACGCGGCCGCCAGGCGTACTCGCCGGTCAGGACTCGCCCACGAGCTTGGTGGACGCGACGCGAGGCAGTCAGCGGTCGCCTCTCAGTGTTCGGCGCAGCTCCTGCAGGTCGCTCTCAAGCCGACCAATGCGCTCCGCCTGCTGCCGCAGCGCGACGTGCACGAGCGGCGGCATGCGCTCGTCGAGGCGCGCCTCGAGCGAGGAGAGGGCTTGCGCAAAGGCGCGGTCGACATCCTGCTGAGCATGGAGCACCGGACGCGCCGCCCGAAAGATCGCGCGCCGTGCAAAGAAACCGAGCGAGCCGAAGCGGCTGGCATCTGTTGGCATCTGCAAAGCACCGTCCGGGCTGGTGATCGCGGGACTCGCTGGCGGCGCGAGCGCGGCAGGCGCACCATCGGCCGGACGCGCTCGGATCGGCACGACGCCATCCCCGGAGTCATCGCGACGGCGGAGCACAACCTGGTCCTGGAAGTCGAGGCTGCTGCGCGGCAGATAGGCGAGCACGTCAAACCAGCGGCTCCAGTGCTCGAACACGTACCACGGCGCGTGGAAGGCGCTGTGGTAGAAGTCGGGGAAGGCGCTGCCAACGTAGGCGTCGTCAGCGACGTACAGGATCCCGTCGCGCTCCAACAGCGTGCGCCACTCGCGCGTCTGGCGGGAGTCGGCTTGCAGATGCTGCTCGGTGACGCGGAAGGCGTGCTCGCCGTGAATGCTCAGCACGAGCAGGCCATCGGGCGAGACGATGCGTTGCAGCTCTGCCAGCCACAGATCCTGATAGCGCTCGTCGAGGTGCGTGAAGACGCTGTGATTGACCACGAGGTCGAACTCTCCATCGCGGTAGCCCGTCGGCGGCAGTCCCTCGTTGATGTCAAAGCGAGCAAAGGGCAGGTTGCCGGAGGCCCATTCGATCGCACGAGCGTCGATGTCGGTGCCGACCAGCGTGCATGTGCTTCCCAGATCCTCCATCCAGCGCATGATGCGCCCACAGCCGCAGCCGAACTCGAGGATGCGCTCGTGCTTCGAAAGCGTATCGCCGACCGCCGTAAGCGCCTGCTCCAGATCTTCCAGCGAGCGCCGCCCGGTCTGCAGGAACATGGCTCTGCACTTCTCGGCCTGCTCGTTGGAAAAGCCGCTCACGACGCGATCGATCAACTCGTCGGGAGGGAGGGGAAGCGACGACATCGTCTTGGACACGGATGTGAGGATATCCGGAACCCGTCGCGTATCATGCGCGGCTGCTTCTCTGGCGCATCCCGGCTGGACGCATCCTGAAAGACTGTCGGCGCATGTTCCCGCCCCAGCATCTTGAGCGCATCGCGCGTAGCCGCAAGGAGATCTTCCAGGCAGTTGGGGACCCCCCTGAGCTCGTCTTCGTCCGAGGCCGTGGCAACCTCGGGGATGAGCTTATCTGGGCCGGTACCCGCGAGCTTCTGAACGGCCGCGCCTACCGCGAGATCGGCATCGAGGAACTGCCAGCGACAAGTGGGCACACCGCGCTGATCTGCGGCGGCGGCGGGTTCTGCCACCCCTACCACGAGCTCATGCCCCACATTCTGGCCGTGGCCGAGATGAGGTTCGAGCGAGTCATCTTGCTGCCGAGCACCTTCGACACCTCGGTGGACGCCGTACGCGAAGCGCTGGAGGGCACGCGGGCGGTGATCTTCGCCCGTGAGCGGGGGTCCTACAGCCAGATTCAATCGCTCTGCGACGCGCGCCTCGCGCACGACACAAGCTTTTTCTTCGACTACGACTCCTACCGGCAGACCGGATCGGGAGTCCTGCACGCCTTTCGCACCGACACGGAGTCGTCCGACGAGCGCCCGATCCCGCCGGAGAACGACGACATCTCGCTGACGGCAAGCACGCTTGAGAGCTGGCTGCGCACGATCTCGCGCCATGCCGTGGTCCGGACCGACAGGGCGCACGTCATGATCGCCGCCGCCCTGCTCGGCAAGACGGTCGAGTTTGCGTGCGGCAGCTACTTCAAGGTCCCGGCGATCGCCGCCTACGCATTGAGTGACTTCCCGGTGAAACGACTGCCACCGGCGGCGATGCCCGAGCGAGCACCCGCGTGTCTGGCGCCGTCGCCCTGCTCCCCGGAAGCGGAAGCGGTGCGCGAGCGGCTCAGGGCTCGCGCCGAGATCAACCCACCGCCACCGATCGAGCACGTCCTCGACTCGGCCGGGTCACCCCGAGTGACCGCCGTGATCGTCTCCCACAACAGGCCGGAGCTTGTGCTGGGGTCGCTTCATTCGCTGATCCACGTCACGAGCATCCCGGTGAACATCGTGGTCATTGACAACAACTCGACGCCCCGCACCCGCCGGGTCCTGGCCGAGGCGTGCGCCGGGCACCCACAGATCCAGATGCACCTGAGCGAGCGCAACCTCGGCTGCGTTGGGGGTCGCCAGTTGGGAGTCGAACTGGTCAACAGCGAGCTAGCTCTGTTTCTGGACGACGACGCAGAGCTGATGCCCGGTGCTCTCGAGCACATGGTTTGCGAGCTTGACCTTCATCCGGACGTCGGGGCCGTCAGCGCCTTGGTCGCGATACCGGATGGACGGGTTTCGCATTCGGGCGGCTGGTACAGCGAGTCGAAGGAGATGGTGAGCTTCACACTGGGCGCATCGGGGCTCTCATTCGACGATCCGGAAATCCCGGCATCGGGCCCTTGCGATTGGATCCCGGGCACCGCCTCGCTCATCCGTCGGAACCTGCTCAACGAGTTCCCGCTCGACGGCGGGATGCTCGCCTACTACGAGGACAACGAGTGGTGCTTCCGAATCGGACGGACTGGGTCCGACTGCTTTCGACGCTCACGAGAGGCGCTGGTGCTCCACCATGCCAAGCACGGGCCGTGGGGGCGCATGGATTTCATCGGTCGCGCCAACCTGGTGCGCTTCATATCCGCAGCGGCGCATTTTTACCGCAAGCATGACCTGCTGCTCAGAACTCCAGGTGTTGACGTGTTCGCCATCATGCCCGAGCTGACGCGGACCAACGAGACCCTCGATCTGGCGGGAGCACGCCTCGTGATGGAGCTGGCGAGCACGCACAGCAACGATTGGCTGCTCATGGAATGGATGAATGGCGGCCTGGACCCCGTGCTCGGGATCGAGCGCACAGCGCTCGGCGACGAACTGGGCTCCAGCCGGAGAGAGGCAGATGCATTGCGCGCCGAATTGGCCACCGTCCGCTCCGACGCGGAGACCACCCGACGCCAGATCGAGACCGAAAGTCGCGCGCACGAGGAGATGGCGGCCCGCCTTCAGGACGTATACGACTCTAGGTTGTGGAAGGTTGGCGGTTACTACGACCGGATCCGCCGTCGTGCTCGACAGTATCTACGCGAATGAACGTCTGCACAGTGATCAACAAGGCTTGGGTGGCTCACGCGCGCGCACTCGCCGAGTCTCTTCGGGCCCACCAGCCCGACGCCCACCTGTCGGTTCTGATCGTCGACTCGATCGACGGCTTCATCGACCCCGCACAGGAGCCGTTTGAGGTTCTTGCCCCGCACGACCTGGCGGTCGAGGACTTCGACGCGATGAGCGTCCGCTACGGCGCCGCCGAGCTGTGCTGCGCACTTAAGCCTTCGATCCTCAGCCATCTGCTGCAACGCGGCGAGCCGGTCCTCTATCTCGACAGCGACATGCGCGTGTTCGCTCCCTTCGACGGCTTGGATGAGGCCCTCCAAGCTCACCCCTTCCTACTCACCCCCCACCTGCTCACAGCTCTCCCCGACGATGGCAGAAAGCCCGATGAACCGGCGGTCCTACTTGCCGGCTCATTCAACCTCGGCGTTGCCGCGGCGCGCGCCACGCCCGAGGTGCAGGCGCTGCTGGCGTGGTGGTCGGCTCGCCTGCGCAGGGGGTCGCGCCTGGATCCCTCGCAGGCGAGGGTGTCCGACCAGCGCTGGGCAGATCTCATGCCCGGCCTGTCTGAGGCCGCTGGCATCTGGCGAGACCCGGGCGTGAACTTCGGCTACTGGCGCGCCGCCACCAGCCGCCTCGAGCGCGACGGCGAGCGCATCCTCATCGACGGGCACCCGCTTCGCACTGTCCACTTCACCGGCTTCGACCCCCAACAGCCCGAACGCCTGAGCAAGTACGACAACCGCACCGCGCTCGACCGCGAGCCGCTGCTGGCCGAGCTGTGCGTTGAATTCGCAGAGCGACTGGATGCGCACGGCCACGCCGAGACAAGCAGGTGGCCGTACGGCTTTGCCCGCACGGCGAGCGGAGCGCCGCTCACCTCGGAGTTGCGCGAGCTGTGGGATCGCGCGGCTCGCGAAGGGGCTGTTAGCCAGCTGCCGTTCACGGCCGAAGGCGAGCGCGCCTTCCTACGCTGGTTGGCCGAGCCCGAGCCTGGGACGAACGGTGAGCCACTCAACCGCATTCTGCACGCTCTACACCAGTCCAACTCGGAGTTGCGTAGGCGCTTCCCCGACCCGCACCGAAACGACCGAGAGGCGTACATGGCCTGGGCCGAGGAACAGGCCGAGCGCCGCCCCAACGACGTGCTCGGCCTGCTGCGCGCGCGCGAGGAGTCAGCTAGACAGCCGGGCTTGCGCAGGCTGGATCCCGGGGAAAGTCTGGGAGCGAAGCGTGGCGAGGAGGTCGTTTGCATACCCGTGTACGGCGCGCCTGAGTTGTTCGCCGAGTGCCTCACCAGCGTGCTTGCCCATACCCCGCCCGACGTTCGCATTCTGATCGCGGACGACGCCAGCCCCGACCCCGCCATCGAGGCATTCGTGATCTCGCTCAACGATGCGGGAGCGCTCGCGGCGCACGAGGTGATCTATCTTCGCCAGCCCGAGAACCTGGGTTTCCCCGCGAATGTGAACGCGGCCTTTGCGGCCACGGCGCCGGCTGACGTGGTCGTGCTCAACAGCGACTGCGTGGTCGCCGCCGGCTGGTTGGAGGGTCTGCGCCGCGCGGCCCACTCAGACGCGCTCGTGGCGACCGCCAGCGCGCTCACCAACCACGGCACGATCCTGAGCGTCCCCGAGCGCAACCAGCCGCGGTCCGGACTGCCACAGCACCAGGATCTGGCACGTGTGGCGGGCGCCGTGCTGGAACAGTCGTTGCGGCTGTACCCGCATCTGCCCACGGCAATCGGTCACTGCATGTACGTGCGCCGTCACGCCCTCGATCTCGTCGGCGATTTCGATCTCTGCTTCTCTCCCGGATACGGGGAGGAGGTCGACTTCTCGCAACGCTGTCTGCTTCACGGCCTCGTGCACGTCGCCGCCGACGACGTCTTCGTGCTCCACCGCTCGGGAGCCTCGCTGGACGAGGACGGAGCGGTCAATCCGGTGCGCGACGAGCACGAGCGGATCATCGATGCGCGCTATCCGTACTACCAGCGCACCCAGACCGCGGCGAGCAAAGCCGAGCTCGGACCCCTCCCACGCGCCCTCGCCTCGGCACGGCGCTCGATCAAGGGACTGACCGCCACGATCGACGCCCGCTGCCTCGGACCGGTCATCACCGGCACACAGGTGCACACCCTGGAAGTGATCCGTGCGCTGAGCCGTGCCAATCGACTGTTAGTGCGGGTGATCATCCCCCCCGACCTCGGCCACCACGCCGAGCAACAGCTGGCCGACCTTCGCAACGTCGAGCTGATGCCCCACACGGCTGTCCATCCGGCGATGGAGAAGACCGACGTCGCTCACCGCCCCTATCAGGTCAGCAACGCCAACGATCTGCTCGTGCTGCGCTGCGCGGGGGAGCGAATCGTGATCACCCATCAGGACCTGATCGCCTATCGCAACCCCAGCTACTTTCCCGGATATCCGCAGTGGGAGCGCTATCAACGCCTGACCCGTCAGGCCCTTGCGATCGCCGACAGCGTCGTGTTCTTCTCACACCACGCGGCCGAGGACGCTCTCAAGGAGGACATCGTAGATCCCGCGAGAGTCCGCGTGATCTACATAGGCGTCGACCACGCCGACCTCGCCACGCCGACCTCGCCACAGCGACCCCGCGGAGCCGAGGCGCTGTCCGACCGCCCGATGCTGCTGTGCCTGGGCACCGACTTTCGCCACAAGAACCGGGGATTCGCACTGCGCCTGCTCGAGGCCCTACGAGAGGAGCGTGGCTGGGACGGTGTGCTGGTGCTGGCCGGAGCCAGGGTGAGCCATGGTTCCTCTGCAGCCGAGGAGGCCGCCTACCTGGCGACGCGACCCGATCTTGCCAGTTCTGTCATCACGCTGCCCGCGGTCAGCGAGGCCGAGAAGACGTGGCTGCTGAAGCACGCGAGCGCGGTGCTCTATCCAACGACATACGAGGGCTTCGGCCTCATGCCCTTCGAGGCCGCCGCACACGATCGTCCCTGCCTGTTCGCCGCGCAGACTGCGCTCGCCGAGACCCTTCCCACCGAGTTGGCGACACTCGTGCCGTGGGACCCCCGGGCAAGCGCCGAGCGTGTCCACCACGTGTTGAGCACGCCGGAGACGGCCGCGGCGCAGGTGCGCGCGATCCGGAAGGCCGGCAACCGGTTTACGTGGCAGTCCGCCGGCGAGTCGCTCGCCGACGCCTACATGGCGGCCGCTGCCTCGCCGGCGCGCGACGCTGCGGGCCTGGCTGCCGATCTCGCTCAGATAGAACTCGAGCGCGACGAGGCCGAGCGCAAGTACAACGAGCTGTGGCAGGGCCTCACGCCGGACATGCGCGCGCTTGTGACGCCCGACACGCCCCTCAGTCCCTCGGCGATACGCTCGCTCGCAGCGGTAGCGAGGCGCCCCATACTACGCCGACTCCTGCTGTGGCCCATCCAGCTCGCCCACCGGTTGCGCGGCGGCACGAGGCGCGAGAGAGACATATCCTGGCCGCAAACGCCGCGGGAGACCGTCTCCCTGCACTTTGAGTCATCCAATCGGGAGCACATGCGCGAGCAGCTGGCACAAGCCGACCCTGAGCGACTGATCCCCGAGCCTTGACGGAACACAGCATCGCCGTGCGCAACGGCAGCGGCAAGAACGCTACTGAAGCGCAGAGCTCGCCTTCCTCAGAACGTGTTTCGTAACCGTTATTTGGCCTTCTTCTTGGATTCCCAGGGCCTGGGCCCCGGCGGTGGCGAGAGGCGGCCCAGCATGTTGCCGACCATCATCCACTTGACCATCGCTTCGTGAGTCTCGTGCAGGCGCTTGAGGATGCCGCGTCCACCGTCACGGTCCTGGACCGACGCGGCGGTGACCATCACGACGAGCAGCAGCCCGATCGTGTCGACCACGATATGGCGCTTGCGACCCCCGATTCGCTTGCCTGCATCGTATCCGCGGGTGGCCGCGGAGACAGTGTCGGCGCCCTTGACCGACTGGGAGTCCACGATGCCCGCCGAGGGCTCAGGGTTGCGCCCCTCCTCCTCGCTGCGCACTTGCTCACGCAGCGCGTCATGCAGCCGATCGAGCGTACCGTCCCGCCGCCAACGCGCGAAGTACCTGTAGACGGTCTGCCACGGCGGGAGATCCTTGGGCAGCATCCGCCACGCACAGGCCGCTCGCGCCAGATACAGGATCGCGTTGACGATCTCGCGCTTGGAGTGCTCGGGTGGGCGACCCCCCGGCGTACGCGGCAGATAGACGGGCAGCAGCGGCTCGACGATCGACCACTGCCCGTCGGTCAAATCGGTGGGGTCGACGAGCAGGCCGCTCTCGCCGTCGATGACAGCGTCGACGCTTCCCCCGACGTCGCCGGCCACGCACGGCAGCCCGTGCGCCCCGGCCTCCAGGTAGACGATGCCGAAGCCCTCTCCTCCCCACCCGCCGGGCAGCGGCCGGCTGGGCATCGCGAACACGTCGGCGCGGTCGAGCCATTCGTCCCGCGCCTCGTCATCGAGGGCGCCCGCGAACGTGATGCGGTCGGCCACGCCGAGGGAAGCGGCCATCGCCTCCAGCTCGCCGCGCAGCGAGCCCTCGCCCACGACGACCCAGCGGGCGTCCGGGGCCCCCCGCGCCCGGACCAGCTCGGGCCGTAGATGGGTCGGGCGAGGCCATGGCAGTGGTCGCACGCAGGCCCCGTCCCCGTTCGATGCGATGGGCGCTGCAGAGGCGCTGTGTACCGGGCGGGGAACGTCGGGGACCGCGCGGTACTGAATGAAGCGCTGCGGATCGCGAAGCTCGAACACGCCGCGCGACTTCTCGTTCATGGCCATCCCCGGCGGCAGCCCCGCCAGCGCTGAGCGTCAAGTGGTCAGGTGACGAGGACCGCGCCGAAGCGATCGTCGAACGCGTCTCTGTGTTCGACTGCTACGGCTTGAGCAAAGCGGCTTGCGGTGACTGTGAACTGATCGAGAAAGCCGACGCTTCCCAGGAGGACGAAGCCATAGCTGTGCCAGTTCGGGATGAACCCAACCGGCGCTTGCCATTCGATGTGGGGATCATCCTCGCCCTTTGGATACAACCGGATGCTGATCGTCTTGTACCGGACGGCCGCTACGTGACCACCGACCCCGAGGGTCGTCTCACCGTCATGGTCATCCAAATCGATACCGAGTTGATCGGCGAGATAATCGCTGGCGAGGACCGAATCGGCTCCGGTGTCGATCAGACCGGTCAGCTGGAACGTGGTCTGGTCTCCATTGGCCAACGCGATCGGCACGAATGGACGGTACAGCGGCTCACCAAGCCGCAAGGAGGACGGATCCTCCTGATACGGATACAGCCACGGCAATGGCGGCGGATCAGCCAAGACCGACTGGAATCGGCTCGTCCGCAAACGGCACGCGACCGCCGAGCACGATGTGATCGCGACCCTTGGCCCGCTCGAAGAGGCCCTCTAGATCCTCAGCGGCCAGTATGATCTCGCCCGTCCGTGAGTCCAGGGCAACGTACTTGCCTTCATACCCTTTGAAGTCGGTGCGGATCGGCTCCATAAAGCAAAGTGTAGCGTGGCCGACAGGGCGCAAGCTGGCCCCGCGCCAACCGAAAAGACCGGAAGGGCGTCCACATGAGGCTCGCCTCCCCGCCCACAACCGCCCGCCAGCGCGCCGACGACCTCGGGGGGAAGACCGTCGATCAGCGCCAGCAGAGAGTGCTCGGCGCCGCTGGCGAGGCCGGTGTGGTTGTCGGTTCCTTTCTCGCGTGGCTGATGCGCTCCACCAAGAGCCGCGCGAAGGGCGTCGTGAACCCCGACTGGGGCACTGCCTTCCTCAGCCCGGAGTGGATGCTTGCGAAGCTTTGCCCGGCCTGGCGCGTGTTGGAGTTCGCGCCGGGGCGCAACCAGGAGAACCAGGATGTCTACGTGCTACAGCGGGTTTGAGCGGGTTGCCGCGTCGGATATGCTGGCTGATTGTGCTCGGTGCTACTGCTAAAGTTTTGCAGTAGTTATGTCTTCAACCCTGGACACGGGGCGTGCGCTCCTTCTTCCCGCCGCCGAAGTTGGAGAGGCTCTCAAGGCAATCCACGAGGATCAGTGGTTTGACCGCAAGTCGTTCCGCATCGCCCCACGCGAGCTTGCAAACGTCATGGTTGGGTTCGCCAACGCGGATGGGGGCACACTGGTCGTCGGCATCCACGACGGCAAGATCGAAGGCACCGACAGCTCCGCCACTCACCGCAACGAGCTCATGCAGGCACACATCCAACACTGCCAGCCGCCGGTCCCAGCACGCTCCTGGCTCCTCGCGTGTAGGTGTGAGGACGAAACGACCGACCATCTGCTCGTCGTCGACATCCGCCCGGGAGACACCGTTTACGCAAACGCCCGCGACGAAGTATTCCTGCGTATCGGCGATGAGAACCGGCGCCTCACCTACGCTCAACGCCAAGAGCTTCTCTACGACCGGGGACACGGCTCCTACGAGGGTCGTCTGGTCGAGGGGTCCTCACCGGAGATGCTGGACCGCGCATTGCTCGGAGACTACGCCCAAGCGGTGGGACATCCCGATGCACTGCGCCTGCTGCGGGCACGCGGCCTCGCCGTGCAGAACACACTCACTGTGGCCGGCACCCTGCTGTTCGCCGCCAACCCTCAACGCTTCCTGCCAGAGTCATTCATTCGCGTGCTGCGCTACCGCGGAGAGGAGCGCGGGACCGGAGCCCGACAGCAGCTGATCCGCGACGAGAGGATCGAAGGTCCGATCGCACACCAGCTCATCAGAGCGCGCGAGGTCATCGGAGAAGAGCAACCCCGGCGTCGCGCGCTCACCGCCGGCGGCACCTTTGACGAAGTGCCGCTGATCCCCGAGGACGCCTGGCTGGAGGGCCTGGTAAACGCCGCGATCCACCGCTCCTACAGTCTCGCTGGAGACCACATCCGCATCGAGATCTTCTCCAACCGGATCGAGGTGAGCAGCCCCGGCAGATTCCCAGGGCTGGTCGACTCGGCCAATCCACTGCGAGCGCCACGGTACGCCCGCAACCCCCGTATCGCCAGAGTATGCGCAGACCAGAGCTTCGGACAGGAGTTGGGCGAGGGAATCCGTCGCATGTTCGAGGAGATGCGCCTGGCCGGACTTGTCGACCCGCTCTACGAGGAGACTCCGGCAAGCGTCAAGCTCATGCTCTTGGCCGAGCCCGTAGATCGAGAGTTGGAGGCACGTCTACCGCGTGGCGCCCGAGGAATCATGGCGGCCATACGAGATGCGGGTCAGCTGAGCACCGGCGAGATCGCCGAAACCGTCGGCATCTCTCGCCCGACGGCCAGCAAGCACCTACGGATCCTCAGGGACGCCGACCTCATCGTCTGGACAGGCAAGTCACCCAGGGATCCGAGAGCGTCCTGGTCCCTGCCCTGACCTGAGCGAAGCTACTGTAAAGCAACTGGAAAATCGGCTTGGCAGTAGCTTTCCAGTAGGTGTTGCGCTCAAAGGCCGTGCTCGACGCCGTCGGGCCAGTGCCGGGCGATCCGTGGGCACGGTCCTAGACACCACCGTCTTCATCGAACTCGAGCGGGCCATGCGTGGGCTGCCCGCGACGCGTGCCATGGCGGAGGTTACCCAGCGCTTGGAAAGGCAACTCGGCGAGAACGAGGAGGTGGGAATCGCCGCGATCACAGCCTCGGAGCTGTTGCACGGTATGCACAGAGCTACAGAGGCGCACCGTGGACGACGCGAAGCGTTTGTGGAGGCTGTGCTCGCGGCCTTCCCGGTGCTTTCCTTCGATCTTCTTGTGGCGCGGATCCTCCATGCGAGGCTCTGGGCCGGGCCGACCTCTGCCGGGGCTGAGGTCGGGGCCCACGACCGGCTTGTCGCAGCCACCGCCATGACCGCGGGATGGCGGGTCGCAACCGCCAACGTTCGTCATTTCAACCGCGTCCCCGGATTGGACGTCGTCGTCGTCCAAATGGCCTGAGGTGAGGCGTATCCGTCCGCACAACTCTCAGCCCTCGCCGACGGACCCACGTCGGCTTGTCATGAAGCTCAGCACCGCCGCACGTGCACTTGGGCTCGCGTGGCCGTAACGCACACGGGGTAACCGCAGTAGATCGAACCAGGATGGACGCCGGCGCGCTCTATTGCATCCGCAAGGCGAGTACGCAAACACCGCCCCGAAGTTCCGCGACTACCTGCGCAGACGAGACGGTTGGCTGAGTCCTTGATTGCGGACGCATGGATGTGACATAATGGACACATGAATGGGCTGGTGTTGCTCGCAGGGGAGGTAGGTGTCAACGAGCGAACGTTGCGGCGGGCGGTGAGCCAGGGGACACTGCACGGGAACAGGTCCACACCAAGGAAGCTTGAACTGCCACTTCGCGAGCGCGAGTATGTTCGCCGATCGTGGAGGCTGCTTTCCGCCTTGCGCACAGCTCTGCGGACAGAGCAGAACGTCCGCTTTGCGCTGTTGTTCGGCTCTGCCGCTACGGGCGCGGATACGCCGGGGAGCGATGTCGATGTGCTCGTCGATATGCGCGACGCAAGCTTTGAGCGTGTCGTCGATCTCGTCACGAAGCTCACGCGGCTCGTCGGTCGTCCGGTTGATGTCGTTGAGCTTAAAGACGCCGAGGCCGAGCCTTCCTTCCTTGCCCAGGTCGTGGCCGATGGGCGCGTCTTGGTCGATCGCGAGGAGCTGTGGCCACGACTACGTAGCCGCGAGGCCGAACTGCGTAGCCGCGGTAGCCAGCATGATTCTCAGCGCTTGAATACAGCCCTCGCGGGGATCGACCGTCTGCTGGCATCCTGAGCGATGACCGCGCCCCCGGAGCCACGCAAGGTGGACCGCAAGCGCTGGCAGCGCGACATCGCTCGTTACCTCGAGAATTTCCCTCGTCAGTACGCCGCCCTGGAGAGCGCGATGGCGGCGTTTGGTGGCGACTTCGACTTGCAGCAGTTCAAGGAGGCTTTCGACACCACGAATGACATGGATGTCTACAACCGCGTACAGGCAGTCGAGCGCGCCTTGGGCCGCGTGCAGAACTTCGTCGCCGATCTGGCTCAAGCCGGCGTGAAGCTCGCACAGCTGCCGCATGCGCCTGAGGCTCGGGGGTCGGCTGCTCACCAGGCGTTCGCAGCCCTGCGCGAAGCGGGTGTCATCGACGGCGAGCTGTGCCGGCGACTGACGCGAGCACAAGATGCCCGGTCCATGATCGAGCACGGCTACATCCAAACCTCAGCCGGCAGGGTCCACCAAGCCGCCGAGCTCGTGCATGACACTTCCCGTGACTTCATCGGCCGCTACCGCACATGGGTAGAGCCCCATCTCCGGGACAGCGCAAATCAGAGGTAGGGCTGGCTCGCGGTGATCAGAAGTCGGACTGCTCCTCTGCGGCCTGGGATACATTTAGGATCTCCACCTTGCCAGCGCCCGATGCCCCTATCCGCCGCTGCGCTCCGCCGACCTGAGCTACGCATCCGAGAAGATGCCCCAGCCGTACATCGCTGTCCTACGCGACATCAACAAGCTGAAGGGCGCCCCGCTGCTCGCGGGCATGGCCACACTCCTGCAGGAGCGGGCATCCCGGTTCGATGCGGCGGAGCGGACCTCTTGACACAGACCGCGCACGATCTCGAGCGAGTCAGCGCGGTGCTCGAAGGAAGCTGCCCCGTAGGAAGGATCGCCGCGCGGGTTGCGGCACTCGAGTCAGTCCTGCTTGGCAGACCCGGCAGGCGGAGAGGACGCGGGGTGCGATCTGCCGTTCCGGTGGAAGAGGCGCAGCAGCCCAGCTAGCGACGGCCCCGTGGGCACACTGATGGGGGGAATGCCGGACGGTGCGGGCAGCGGCTGTGCGGGAAGCTTGTCCATGCGTCTGATTCTAGCCACCATCAAGCCACCGACACCAGACCGTAGGCGACGGCAAGGAGGATAGGCGCGCCAACCGCGACCGCGAGAGCCCTACGGCGGAGTTCGAGCCCTTCGTGGTTGATCCGTGTCGTGGCCGCCAGATCGGCGAGCAACTGCGCCAGGTAATCGGCCTCGGCTCTGGCGCCATAGTCTGCGTAGAACTGCTCGGGCGGCGGTCCCATGTTTGGGCTGGAGCCGCCCATGCTTCCTACAAGACAGGCAAGCGCACCGAGTCCTGTGCCGATGAGCAGCAGCACGCGTCCGTCGTGAAGGCCGTGTGGCAGGGTGAGCAGCAGGCTTCCGGCGATGGCGAAGAACCCGAGCAGTCCCAGAAGCTTGGCGTCGAGCGCACTGTCAGCTTGCACCTGCGCCGACAGCTCCTCGTAGCTCGCGCTCACCGCCGTGCGCAGATTCTCGACAACCACATCTGGCACGGCGCTTACCCTACCCCTACGCGCAGACAACAGGCTACTACCGATGCAAAGGACCCTCAACAGCGCAGCAGACCCGGCCATGAGCCACCCAGAAGCACCGCTCGAGTCGATCCTCTCGCACGTCCTCCGCGAGACCGAGGAACTCGAAGTTGTAGTCCTCGTGGACGATCTGCTGCACCGACTCACTCTCGGGAGCCGGTAGCGTCCTGGAGAAGTTCGTGAGCGCCCTGCCCTCGCGCTCGTAGCGGCCGGTGGCGACGTGATGTTCGAGCAGCTTGTGCTGGCCGATCTCCGATCGGTAGCCATGCTCAACGGCGCTCTCCGCGTACCAGAGGCGAGCGGCCGGATCGTCAAGCATGTCGAGCAAGCGGCGAACGTGACCCCACGGCAATTTGGCCACAGCTTGTGGCAACATTGCTTCGTCGGGCCAGGAGCGCGCGAAATCGCGCATATAGCGCAGGTTGCGCTCTGCCAAGCCGGTCATCTCCGGGAACGTGCTCAACTATGGCGACGATCAAAGCCGAGGAGGTCCGGATTCCCCGGCGGGCGCGGGAAGCGGTGGCCCATCACGAGGAGGTGGTGGTTGTCAACCGCGAGCGGCCCGCCTTCGTGATCGTCCATCCCGACGATCACGGGCAAAAGGCCGGTTCGCCGCGTCGCGGGCGGCCTCTGCGGGAGGCGCTCTCCTTGCTCGCGCAGGCTGCCCCGCCCGCCGACAGGCCGGAGCGGATCCTCGCGTGATCGAGATCGCATGGCGCGCCCAGCGACGTCTCCACGCGCGCTGGCAGCACCTGCACCGCGAGCGGCGCAAGCCCGCCGGCGTCGTCGCGATCGCGTGTGCCCGCGAGCTCGCCGCCTTCTTGTGGGAGGCCGCCACCCTTGACTGACCACACCCCGATCATCGCGCCCGGGACGCTGCCGGGGCGAGCACGAGCACCAGGAAGGCCCAGCACCGTCGCGCGAAGGCTCGCGAAGTCACTATGGGCAGCCGGCCCCGGCCGACAGCGCCCGTTGTTAGACAGCGAGCCGCGACGAATACCGGGTCTTGAGGTAAAGCCCTCGCATATCAGTCTGACCCCGCAGTCGATGAGACTGGACCTTCCGCTCGTGCCGCCCCGACAGCGCCCCGCCAACGCCAACCACCACAACATCCGACAACGAAGCCCCTTGACAAACAACACTCCATATCAGTGACCCACGCTCCTAGCCGCCGCCAGAGCAGGCAGGACCCGACAGCGTGCCCGCGAAGAAGACCTGAATGACACAGCCTCTCCAGCATCCGAAGCCGCCCAAGTTGGCCAACGAACNNTCGCGCAGAACGCTCAAGGGAACGTCCAAGACAAGCAGGTCGAGCACCTACACGATCTAGGTGTGACGACCCACAGACTGGTCGTGGAGAACACTGAGCTGACCGAAGCGATCCACGACCACTTCATGAAGACGAGCGCTTCCTAGCCGGCCTGCTGACGATGTAGCGGGCTTGGCGCGACCCGGTTGCCGAAAGCCCGCGGACCACTTCGACCGCGGCCGCGATGAGCGAGTTCCTGCGTCGAAGGTCGACTTGAGTTGCCGTCGCCGTGAGCAGGTATGCTGGAGTTATGGGACTACTCGAGCTGCTCATCATCATTCTTGTGCTTGCCGCCATCTTCGGCGGAATCGCCGTCAATCCGCTGCTGTTTGTCCTGCTGATCGTCGTGCTCGTGATCCTGTTCACCAGGGGCGGGTTCGGCTATCGCCGAGGGGGGCGCTTGTAGGTTCAATCTGACTTGAGCGACGACGCGACCGTGGTGACGGCGATCGGCAGGAGCACGTTCACGGCTGCTCGTCGCACTGTCGCTGACGCAGCCCGCGAGGCCCAAGCTCACCTTTGCTTTGCGGCGCACATTCGGTGGGCTGCGTGCTCATCCTCACAAGAGTAGGGTCTAATGGATGAGCACGGCAGCGATCATCGCCATTGTCGTTGGAGCGATCCTGCTGCTGGGTTTGATCGTGGTGGGTACTCGCACGGCTCGGCAGCGACGCCTGGAGGGGCGCCGTGAGAAAGCCGGGGAGCTTCGCCAGCAGGCGCAGCATCGCGAGCGAACTGCTGAGGACGCGCGTGCAGCTGCCGACGAAGAAACTGCACGTGCACGACGAGTGCGCGCGGAAGCCGACGAGAAGGAGGCAGAGGCGCGTCGTCATGAGATCGCCGCGCAAGAGCGCACTGGCGAGGCCGAGGGAAAGACCGTGGTGGCACGCGAACATCACGATCGTGCGCGAGAGGTCGACCCCGACGTGAGCGATAGCGGCGAGGACGAGGCACTCGACCTTGACGACGGCGCGGATTGAGCCATCCCGGGGTTGACGGAGACTTCGATGCCAGGGTTCGCCTGGCGAAGGGAGAAGTCTCACGTCATGCCAAGAGCGAGGAAGTGCCCCAGCGGAGCTGTGGAGCGCAATACGCGTCTGGTGTTCGGGTCCGGACGCTCGATAGCGCCTGACGCCCTAGACTCGCCTGGTGTCAGGCACTCCGAACATCCGCTGGCTCGATGAGCCCGAGGAGAAGGATTACCAGGCCGCCGAGAGCTTTCTCAGCATGGTGCTGGCGCCGTCCTCGCTGTCGGAGGTCATCGCTGCCCTGCACGCCGCGCCTCACGGTCGCTGGGCCGCCAAGGACATCCTGCGGGCGGCGGGACTGCCGCCGCTGAGGCCGAAGGAGAGCGCCGAGGTGGCCGAGAAGCTCAAGAAGCTCAAGGGGGGCATTCCCATCTCGCCAATCCTCCTGGTGGGTGGCATCAGGGACTACCTAGTCATCGGCGACGGATACCACCGCGCATCGGCTGCCTATCGGGTCGATGAGGATGCGCTGGTGCCCGGCAGGTTGCTCTGGTCGAGTCGAGCGCCTCGCCCGCGTACCGGGAAGCGGGGCCCGATGTGATCGACTTGCGTGGCAGATACTTGGCCGCATACTCGACACGCCGGCTCTGCCGGCGCTCTGACGTGTGCACCGGCTGACCCGACGCCGGAGCGTCGACGGCTCAGTCTGGCCGGGGGACGTCGCAACGATTCGCACAAAGGAGTAGAGTCGCTCTTGGACGGTCGCTGACCAAGCCGACCAGCCGTCGCTGCCGCTGAGCTTTTGCCGTCGCCGCGACTAGCCGATTCGATTGACCTCCGCCCGCGTGGATCCCCTTTGGGGTTCGCGACCCGCCGGGCTT